>CALZHR010000125.1 GCA_945787335.1 uncultured Desulfuromonadales bacterium | reverse complement strand
TCGAGGGTGCGCTCACCGACGTGAGCCCCACCCAGCATCCGAGCCATCTCAGCAACCTGCGCTTCGACTGTCAACAATTGCAAGCTGGTGCTGGTGCGTCCGGCCAGTTCCTCCTTGGCGACCCGGTAATGCTGGTCGGCAAAGGCGGCCACCTGTGGCAGGTGGGTCACGCAGAGGACCTGCAGTGTCCGCCCCAGTCGACTGATTTTCTCGCCGACCGCGGTCGCCGCCTCGCCACCAATCCCGGCATCAACCTCATCAAAGATCAGGGTGCGCACCCCGTCCCCTTCCGGGGCGCTGCGTTTTAAGGCCAGCATGATCCTGGACAGCTCACCACCGGAGGCGATTTTCGCCAATGGCTGCGCTGGCTCGCCAGGGTTGGCCGCCAGGTAAAATTCACCCCGTTCCAGGCCGTCGGCGCAAGGGACGTCCAAGGCAAACAAGCGGAGTTCGAAACGGGCTTTAGGCATTGCCAGATCTGCCAGCTCTCGTTCGACCGCAGCAGCAAGTTGGGTCGCCGCCAGCTGCCGGTCTTTACTGAGCCGCTGCCCTGCGGACTGCACCTCCTGCTGAGCACTGGCAAGCTGTTGCTGCAATTCCCCGCGCCGCCCTTCAACATCTGACAACTCGGCCAGCTCCGTTTCGATCTGCCTCTGATAGGCAAGCAGCTCCTCGACGGTTGGAGCATATTTACGTTTCAGGGTCGCCAGCAGCGCCAGTCGTTCCTCAACCTGCTGTTGCCGCTGCGGCTCAAACTCGAGCTTTTCCGCATAGGCCCGCAGTTCGCCGGCGGCATCTTCCAAACTGTAGAGGTTGTTGCGCAGAGTTTCGCCCAGCGCGGCCAGCTGCGGGTCGACCTGCTGCAACGCCTCAAGCTGGTCGGCAACCTCGCCGAGCTGTCCGCAGACCGCCTGCTGACTCCCGTAAAGCACCTCGTAGCCGCCGGAAGTCGCAGCCGTCAGTTTCTCCGCATGCAGCAGCAGCGAGCGCTCCTGTTCCAGCTCGACATC
>CALZHR010000124.1 GCA_945787335.1 uncultured Desulfuromonadales bacterium | reverse complement strand
GGTGTGCTCCGACAACTCGCGCGGCGAATCGTAGATCGCTTCGCCGAAGGCTTTGTCGTCACCGAGGGTGCTTTCGGTCGGCAGCTTGTTCTCTTTCTTGCAAGCCACCTGACCGGCTTTACAGCCGATACAGCGGGTGCTGTCGTTGAGCATGCCGTACCAATTTGGATCCGGCTCCCGCTCATCGCGCGCCATAACCGGAGTGGCAACGCTGCAGGCAGCGGTCCCCCCGGCGACTGCGCCGATTTTTAGAAATTTTCTTCGATCGAGTTTCATCGATTTATCCTCTCAAAAAATTATTCTTTATCAGAATCAGATTTCTTGCCCATCACCTTGGCGCCAACAGCACCAGCTGCCAGACCGGCAAGTGCGGCGTAGCCCGGGGTGACATCAACCGACGTCTTGTTGTCGGTCATAATGGGAGGATAGGTCGATGGTGGAGTCACGGTGTCGAGCGGAACCGTATTCCACATACCGTTTTCGTACGGGTATTCCGGTTCGGTGCAGCCCTGGCAGGGGTGGCGGTTGTCGATGCACCAGTTGGTGCCGGAGTTGAACTTGCGCTCGGGGCAATCAGCGTGCGCCACTGGGCCTTTGCAGCCGAGCTTATAGAGGCAGCCCTCGTCGCCAAACTTCTCGGCAAAAACGCCTTTGTCGAACTGGCCACGCAGCGGGCAGTTATCGTGGATCAGTTTCTTGTAGAACATCTCCGGACGGCCGTCTTCGTCGACCTTGATTGCTTCAGGACCGTGCAGCAGAACCGATGCCACGGTGCCGACAAACCAGTCCGGGTGGATGGCGCAACCGGGCAGGTTGATGGTCGGGGTGTCGATCCCTTCCATTTTGAAGAATTCCTTGACGCCGACCGAACCGCTCGGGTTCATGTTGGCCTTGTTGACACCACCGTAAGCGGCGCAGCTACCGACAGCGAGTACCGCCTTGGCTTTGCTGCCCATCCGCTTGATGTGTTCCTTGCCGTGAATGCCGTGGCCGTGATCTTCGCCGATTTCGCACATGATGCCGTCGTCAGCGAGCATAACCGAGCCTTCAACCACCAGGATGAACGGCTTCTCTTCGGTGTCGTACATCGCCTGCATCGCCAGGTCGCCGCTGGCGGCCATGACGGTCGGGTGGAAGTTGAGGGAAATGTGATGACCGGGCAGAACCTGGTCGAGCAGTACATCCTGAATCCGTGGTGCCAGAGAGTTCAGTAGTGATACCGAGCAACCGCTGCAGCAGCCGGAGGCCAGCCAGACCACCGGGGTTTCCTGGACAGCGGCTGCAAAAGCGCTGCGCATAGTCGGGTTGTCGAGCAGGCTGGCGCCGAGAGCGGCGGTCCCTGCTGCGGACGTTTTCAGAAAAGAACGTCGTGAAAGAGCCATAATCGTTATCTCCTATTTATTCGATTCAAAATAATTATTGATTTCCTGCAGCACCAGTTCGCTGGCCCGCTCGATCTGCGCTTTAATCGGCTCGCTGAGGCCGATACCAAGACCGGTCTCTTGCGGCTGGCAGCCGATCACCACCGTCTCCTGTGGCTTGCAGTCGACCAGCTCCCCCAGCTTGAGGGTTTCCAGCAGGCCGACCTGGTGCAGCGAGTTCATCGGCAGTGCCCCGTCTTCGACCTCCTGCGGGCTGAAACGGTAGAGGGTGCCGGGCGCCTGACCGCCGCGTACCGCGTCGATGACGATCAGCTTGTCGCGGCGGTTGAAGACCTCCATCAGGTCGATGGCGCTGGTGCCGG
>CALZHR010000123.1 GCA_945787335.1 uncultured Desulfuromonadales bacterium | reverse complement strand
TGGCGGTCGGCACGGTCAAAGGCGAAGTGGTGGTCGACGACCAGGGAGATCCGGCGGTGGCACCGATCATGCGCATGACCCTGTCGGTCGATCACCGGGTGCTCGATGGGGCGGACGCGGCCGAGTTTCTCGATACCTTGAAGAGCTACCTGGAGGCGCCGATCATGCTGGTGGCGGAGTAAACGGCCGGAGGCGAAACGTGTGCTGAAAAAATACGGTTCTATAACCTAAAAGAAGGTTAGCCACTAAGACACCAAGAGCACCAAGGAAATTCATAAGCATTAACGCTTTTTCTTCGTGCCCTTGGTGCCTCGCCTAAGAGCGCCTACTTTTGGTGGTGGCAGCAGCCTTTGTTTTGGTTATAGGTCCGAAAAAATATAGGGAGGCCGATCTGGCCTCCCCGTCCATTTCATGACGAGACAATTGAGGAGAGATGAGCTAATCGGTTGCCAGCGCGGCTTCAATCAGCTCTTTGCCGATCTCTTCGTAGAACCGCGGGTAAATTGACTGTAATTTCTGTTTCCAGGCGCTGCGCTGCTGGGGATTGAGACTGTGCACTCGGGTCGCGCTGGAATACTGAACTTTCTGCAGGTAGCTTTTGTCCATCTCCAGCGCCAGGGTGTTGCCGTAATCGGTTGCTTCGGCAAGCGCCTCGCGAATCAGTTCCTGCTGATTCTCGTTCAGCGAATTCCAGAACAATTTGTTGGTGATGACCACATAGCCGAGGTAGCCGTGACCGGTGAGGGTCAGATCGCTCTGAATCTCGTAGAACTTCTGGGTGTAAAAGTTCGAGAGGGGGTTTTCCGCGCCATCGACCACCTTCTGCTGCAGGGCACTGTAGACCCTGGAGAACGGCAGAACCTGGGGGTTTGCGTCCAGCGCCCGGATCTGTTCCTCGAGGACATGCGAGGGCATGATGCGGAACTTCAGGCCCGCGGCGTCTTCCGGGCTCAGCAGCGGCCGGTTCGCTGACAAATGTTTGAAGCCGTTGTCCCAGAACGCCAGCCCGACCAGGTTCTTTGTGCTGACATCCTGCAGCAGCTGCTGACCGATCGGCCCATCCAGGACCCGGTGCAGGTGGACGCTGTCGTGAAACAGAAACGGCAGGTTGAGCAGCTGCAGGGACGGAGCGACCTGGGTCAATTTGGCAAAGCTGGGCGCCGCGAGCTGGATGGCGTTACTCATCAGCAGCGGCATGACATCCTTGTCGTTGAACAGCGACGAGTTCGGATAGACCTCGACCAGTATTTCACCGTTTGAGCGCTCTTCGACCCGTTGCTTGAAATACTCCGCCGCCTGACCTTTGGGCGTGTCGACGTCGACGACGTGACTGAATCGGATGATGATCTGTTCGGCGCTGACCGGTGCTGTTGCCAGCAGGGCCATGATCAGGCCGAGCAGGAGAGGAAACCACTGCTTCATTGCCGTACTGACCTTTCTTCCTTCTTCACCAGGGTCCGTCCAAGCGACGCATCATACGCCCGCAAGCGGTATGGCAAGCACCGGACGCTTGGATTTACGCAGAACCTTCTCGGTGACGCTGCCGAGAAATGTATATTCGAGAGCGCCCTTGCCGTGGGTGGCCATGACGATTGCATCCGCTTGAATCGCATCGGCGGTTTTGAGGATTCCGGTCACCGGATCATCGTGGATGACGATGGTGCCGACAAACCTGTCGAGCGCTTCGGGGATGGTGGTCAGTTCGGTTTTCGCCAAGTGGTCGAGTTCATTCTTAATCTCTTCGCGGGCTTCAACCTCATGGTCCTTTTCAAACTTTTCCAGCTGCCCCTGGCCCATTACGGCCGAGACGTAACTGCGGAAGCTTGCGTCAACTTCCGGAACGACGTGCAGCAGGTGAATGTTCCCCTTCGACTGCAGGGCCAGCATGACAGCGTGTTTAAAGGCATGTTCCGCGTTGGGGCTGAGGTCGGTGGTCACCAGAATTGTTTTATAGCTCGGCAGCATAATGTTTATTTCCTCTTGTAGTTATTGGACGGTCGGCCTGCTCTGTGATTGGAGCAGGTCAACGCGTGGTCGTCGGGCGGTGGAAACTGAAAGGGGGAGGCAAAGCCTCCCCCTTCGCTTGATTTACCAGCCCGGGTTAATACCCTTTGAGGTAGTCAATATACTCCGGCAGCCACAGCGAGATCTGCGGGATATAGGTAATCAGCACCAGGAAGACCAGCAGGATCATCAGCCAGGGGAGCGCGGCACGTATGACCCAGGTGATGCTTTCCCCGGTGATGCCGGAGGTGACGAACAGGTTGAGACCGACCGGCGGGGTGATCATGCCGATCTCCATGTTGACGACCATGATGATACCGAGGTGGATCGGGTCGATCCCCAACTGCACGGCGATCGGAAACAGGATCGGCGCCATGATCAGCAGGATCGCCGAGGGCTCCATGAAGTTGCCGGCAATCAGCAGCAGGATATTGACCACGATCAGGAAGCCCCAGGCGGGCAGGCCCCAGCCGACGATGATCTCGGCGATATGGTGCGGGATCCGCTCGGTGGTCAGCACGTGGGCAAACAGCATGGCGTTGCCGATGATGAACAGCAGCATGATGGAGACCTTGGAGGCATCCATCAGCACTTTCTTGGTGTCTTTGTGGGCCATGGAAAGTGGCAGGGCTTTGGCGGACAGCAGCAGGTTGCGGATGATGATCTTCGGCAGGCCATCCCCTTTGTTCTCGCGCCATTTCATCCCCTTGAGCGGACCCATGTCACGGTAGACGAAGATGGCGATGAAGAAGGCATAGACGGCCGAAACCGCAGCCGCTTCGGTCGGGCTGCAGATGCCGCCGTAGATCGAGCCGAGGACGATGATGATCAGCATCAGACCCCAGATCGCACTGCCGCTGGAAGTGATCAGCGCCCTGAACCCGACCCAGGGTTGCGCGGGCAACCCCTTGATGCGGGCGACAATGTAAATGACGATCATCAGCATGACGCCCATCATGATGCCCGGCAAAAAGCCGGCCATGAACAGGCGGGCGGCCGACTCTTCGGTCGCGGCGGCGTACACCAGCATGACGATCGACGGCGGAATCAGGATGCCGAGGGTACCGGCATTGGTGATGACGCCGGCGGCCATCGCCTTGGGGTAACCGGCCTGCACCATCCCGGCGATAACGATCGAGCCGATCGCGGCAACCGTTGCAGGTGAGGAGCCGGAGACCGCAGCAAAGATCATGCAGGCGAGCACCGAGGCCATCGCCAGTCCGCCGCGAATCCAGCCGACGCAGTCGATGGCAAAATTGATGATCCGGGTGGCGACCCCGCCGGTCGACAGAAAGGTTGACGACAGGATGAAGAAGGGGATCGCCAGCAGGGTGTAGTGCTCCGATTGTGACTCAAGCAGTTTTAATGCGATCGACGCCAGTGAGTCACTGGAAAAGAGCAGGATCGTGGTGATACTCGACAATCCCAGGGCAAAGGCGATCGGCATGCCGGTCAGCAGGCAGAGCAGCAGGATGATAAAGAGCGCAGCGGTGGTCATGCCGATTTCCCTCCCTGGGCAGCAGCTTTGGTTTCTTCAGCCAGGTGCATACTTTCCTTGGCTTCGTCAGTGAGGGTGAACCCTTCATTTTTTCCGGTAAAGACCCCCCAGAGCAGCATCGCCAGGCGGATGGCGATCAGCACCATGCCGATCAGCAGAATGCTGTGGGCGACCCATTTGGGGACCGGCATGTCGTCCAGCTCGATACCGATTTTCTGCATCTTGGCCAGATAGACCCAGGACCCTTTGATAAAAAGTCCGGTGTAGAACAGGCAGGCAGCCACGGCGATGCCACCGACCACCCTGCGGGCCATGTCGGGCAGGATTTTCACCAGGGCGTCAACGCCGATGTGGGAGCCGACCTTGATCCCGTAGGAAACCCCGAACAGCACCAGCCAGGCCGAGAGGTGCAGGGTCAGTTCCTGGGCCCACATCAGCCCGGTGCCAAAGCCGAAGCGCAGCACCACTTCGAAAAAGACCAGCAACGTCATCACAGCCAGCAGGAGGGCGATGATCGCCTCCTCAATTCCGTTGATTATCC
Source organism: uncultured Desulfuromonadales bacterium (assembly GCA_945787335.1). Taxonomy (GTDB): domain Bacteria; phylum Desulfobacterota; class Desulfuromonadia; order Desulfuromonadales; family Geopsychrobacteraceae; genus Malonomonas. The sequence goes on along the minus strand of CALZHR010000123.1, from coordinate 43,426 downwards.
GGAAAAACATAAAGAAACCTCGTAGAAAATCATGCCTGAAGAGGTCACGGACCCTGATGCCAGGGTCCGTGACGGGAGTTGCCTTAGTTAGAGGCAACCGCGGCTTCGATATACTCTTTGCCGATTGCGTCTTCGAACTTCTTCCAGACCGGCTTCATGGCGTCAACCCACAGCTGACGTTCAGCGTCGGTCAGGGTCAGGATTTCGGAACGCTTGGAATCGATGATCAATTGACGGTCGGCAATCGCCTTTTCTGCAGAGACCTTGTTGCCGAAAGCGATGGCGTCGTCGAGGGCTTTTTTGACTTCAGTGCGGATGTCGTCCGGCAGGTCCATCCAGAATTCAACCGAAGTCACAACCAGGTAGTCGAGAACGCCGTGATCGGTTTCGGTGATGAACGGCTGAACTTCGTAGAATTTCTTTGAGTAGATGTTCGACCAGGTGTTTTCCTGGCCATCGATCGCTTTGGTCTGCAGCAGGGTGAAGACCTCGGAGAACGGCTTCTTCAGCGGCATGGCGCCAACCGCTTCGTACTGAGCGGCAAGAACGTCAGAGGTCATGATGCGGAACTTCTTACCGTCCGCGTCCGCCGGAACCCGCAACGGGCTGTTGGAGGAGATCTGCTTCATACCATTGTGCAGGTAGCCGAGGCCGATCAGACCCTTTTTCTTCATCGACATCAGCATCTTCTGGCCGACCGGGCCCTGCTGAAATTTTTCGACGGCGTCCATGTTCTTGAACAGGAAGGGCAGGTCGAAGATCTGCAACGAAGAAGTGTACTTTTCGAACTTGGACAGTGACGGTGCTGCGAGCTGGACATCGCCAAGCGCCATGGCTTCGAGGACCTTGTTGTCACCGAACAGCTGTGAGTTGGGGAAAACTTCGACGACGACTTTGCCGGCCAGGCGCTCATCGACCAGCTCTTTGAATTTGTTGGCCATCTGGCCTTTGGGGGTGTTTTCCGCAACAACGTGGGAAAACTTGATCACGAGGGGGGCGGCCAGCGAAACCGTTGCCGAGGCAACGAAGACGAAGGCGACCAGCAGACTTACCAGTACGAGCTTGTTTTTGTTCATTCCTACTCTCCCTATTAACAGGTTGGTCAAAGATGCCACTACCATAGCGGCATCAAAGGTGGTTAGGTTGTGCAACGCGTTTTTAACTACTGCGCTGCGGCGGATTTCTGTTCAATGATCAACTCCACCAGCTTCAGCTCTGAGGCCGTCACAATTTGCGGGTAGATGCTGTGCAGCTGGTTTTGCCAGTGCTTCTTTTGCTGCGGGGTCAGACGATACGCCTTGAGGGTGCTCGACTCCGCAAGTTGCTTCAGCAGTTGATCCTCACGCTCCAGGCTCAGCTCTCTCGCGTACCTGGTCGCGTCCTTCACCGCTCCGACGACGATCACCTGCAGATCACGTGGCAGCTGTTGCCAGAAGGCTCGGCTGGCGACCAAGAGCTTGCCGTTGACGGCTTGTGAACTCAGGATCAGGTGAGGGTACTGGTTGCTCGCCGTCTCGCCGAGTTGGGCCAGGCTTGTCTCCAGAACCGCGCTCTGTCCCGCAGATCCAGGACTCAACGGGGTCGCACCCAGAGTCGCATATTGTTTCGCACCTGCCTGCTGACTCGAGACGGTAATCGTCAAGCCGTTGACCTGCGTCGGGTCGAGCAGAGGCTGCTGGGCTGCAAGCTGGCTGAATCCTTCGTCCCAGAAACTCAGGTTAATCAGGTCTGCCGCTTCGGGGGCTGCCAGCAGTTTTTCGCCCAAGTCACTGTCAAGCACCCGATAGAGATGCCGTTGCCCCTCAAATAAAAACAGCAAATTGAATATTTGCAACTGCGGCTGGCTGCGACTGAGCTGGTTTTTATCTAAAAGGCCCAGCTCGCTTTGCTTATTTGCCAGCTGTTCGAGCGGATTTTCCACATTGGCGGCCTGGCCCTTTATCAGGATTCGGCCTCCAGAACGTTCCTCGATCAGCTTGCTTAAGTAGTCGGTTGCCTGCGCAATCGGCGATCCGGCCTGAGCCGAGGAGCTGATCCTGACCCGGATCGGTTCGGCTGCGACCGGAAGGCAAAACATGAAAAGCAGCAGAGCCGCACCGGTGAGTCGTAAGTACATATATTATAATCTTAAATTAAGTCTTCATGCACTGTGGTTGGCGAAAAGGATAAAAAGCTTTTTTGCCAACAGTCCAGCTTTGTTAATGGCAAGGATGATGCCATTTTTAAAATGATGTTCTCTTTTGCTCTATAGGGCGTAAAAACGGCAGGTTAGCAGATTCGCTCAGCCTTATTTGGGGTAATTAATGTTGTTCTGCGGCCAGCCTTGGCCAGCTGTGGCGAAAAATGGCCAGCCTGCTGTGATTGTTCTTTGCGGGGTAGAACAGGTTTTGGTCGGAGCTCACCTTCTGGATCCCGATCTCGCTGGGCGGTTGGTGGATGCTGTTCTATCTTGCTCTGCTCCCTTGACAGTGGTCGTCGGCTGCGGAATGATAGCTGCCTTCTTATGGATCTCATCTGGAGGTGAAAAAGTGGTGAAAGAGGGCGTCTTTTCTTCCCCGGCCAAGATCAATCTGTGTCTGCATGTGCTGGGCCGGCGTGAGGATGGCTATCATGAGCTGGCAATGGCGATGCAGCGGGTTGACCTTTGTGACCGCATCCGGATCACCCTGACAGGCGCGACGGGGGTTCGGGTCAATTGTGCCGGTGTCGCATTGGCTGACGGTGAAGAGAATATCGCCGCCCGCGCCGCCAGGTTGATTCTGGCCGAGGCTGGAATTGCGGCCGGAGTTGAGATCGAGATCGAAAAGCAGATTCCGGTCGCTGCGGGACTTGGCGGTGGGTCGTCGAATGCGGCTACGGTGCTGCAAGGGCTCGATCGGCTGCTGGGGCTGCAGTTGGGAAAAGAGCGCTTGATGGCCCTTGGGGTGGAGTTGGGCGCCGATGTCCCCTTCTTTATTTTTGCCGCTCCGGCCTGGGCAACAGGTATCGGAACGCGGCTGGAGCCCCTGGGGAAGTTGCCCGCGGTGGCCTACCTGCTGGTCAACCCGAAAATCGCCGTTTCCACCGCCTGGGTTTACCAAAGTTTAGAGTTGACAAGAGGGGGGGAACTGGCTAACCTTCCAAGGTTTTCCGTGGCGGGCAGAGACGATCTGTGCGCCGCGCTGCACAACGATCTGGAGCGGGTGACCTTGCAGCGCTATCCGCTGATCGCTGAAATTAAGCAGCAGCTGCGTGATCAGGGCGCCCTCGGCGCTTTGATGTCCGGCAGTGGCGCAACGGTCTTCGGTGTCTTCCCCGATTTTTCTGCGGCCTGTGCCGCCGGAAAGAGACTCGCAGAACGGCACGACTGGTTGATTTATCCGGCCAGGCCTCTTTGATGCCCATTTATGCAGGGACGATTTGAGGTTGACAGCCAGCACGGTTCCTAGTAAAAACGCCGGTCTGAAGTCGTGCATTTATTCGTAGAATAATAAAGTAGGCAAATGTTGGGGCGTCGCCAAGCGGTAAGGCACCGGATTTTGATTCCGGCATTCCCAGGTTCGAATCCTGGCGCCCCAGCCACACTTGCAATATACTTGCTCCGCCAGGATTCGAAGCGGAGCGAGCGCTGACTGAATGTCAGAAGAGCGGACAGGATGTCCGCGGCAGCGAGCGCAGGGGAGCCGACGCAGGAGCCGGCGTGATGCCGGTGACGAAGTGGGCGAATCCTGGCGCCCCAGCCACACTTTCAATATACTTGCTCCGCCAGGATTCGAAGCGGAGCGAGCGCTGACTGAATGTCAGAAGAGCGGACAGGATGTCCGCGGCAGCGAGCGCAGGGGAGCCGACGCAGGAACCGGCGTGATGCCGGTGACGAAGTGGGCGAATCCTGGCGTCCCAGCCATAAATGGTTTTTTTGCGGTTTTAGTACAGCGATATCAGACACTTCGACAACCTGGTTAGGTCATGGTACTGCCATGGCCTATCCGTTTTTGCGTCTTATCACTCAACGAAGAGGGCTGCTTCTGTGAGCATGATCAAAGTTTTCGCTGGTAATTCCAATGAGCCGCTGGCCCTGGAGATCTGCAAACACCTCAACGTCAAGCTTGGCGATGCCAAGGTGAAGACTTTCTCCGATGGCGAGGTGATGGTCGAGATCAGCGAAAACGTGCGCGGACGGGACGTATATCTGATCCAGTCGACCTGCGCACCGGCCAACACCCACCTGATGGAGATGCTGGTCATGGTCGATGCCCTCAAGCGTGCTTCGGCTGCACGGATCAATGCCGTGGTCCCTTACTTCGGCTATGCCCGGCAGGATCGCAAGGTGACCCCGCGGGCACCGATCACCGCCAAGCTGGTTGCCGACCTGATGTCGGTGGCGGGGATCGACCGGGTGCTGACCATGGACCTGCATGCCGGCCAGATTCAGGGTTTTTTTGATGTGCCGGTCGATCACCTCTATGCCGCGCCGGTGATGCTGAATGAAATCCGCACCCTGGTCTCAAGCACGGAAGAGCTGGTGGTCGTTTCGCCTGATGCCGGTGGCACCGAGCGGGCCCGCGCTTTTGCCAAGCGGCTGAATGCCGGTCTGGCGATTATCGACAAACGGCGCAGCGGGCCGAACGTTTCTGAAGTGATGCACCTGATTGGCGAGGTCAAGGGGAAAACCTGCGTGATTATCGATGACATGATTGATACCGCCGGAACCCTGTGCACCGCAGCCAAGGCGCTGCAGGCGGAAGGGGCGACCGAGGTTTTCGCCTGTGCCACCCACGGTGTCTTGTCCGGACCGGCGATGGAACGGATCGCGCAGAGCCCGTTGCGGAAAGTCTTGGTCACCAATACGATTCCGGCGCAGCAAAAGGTCGAGCAGTGCGAGAAGCTGCACATTTTGAGTGTCAGCCACCTGCTTGCTGAAGCGATCCGCCGCATCCATAACGACGAATCGGTCAGCTCACTGTTCGTTTAAACGGTAGAGCGACCTGCAACAAATAGCCAGTTTCCCAATAGATGGAGGATAGATAGATGGCTCAATCAGTACTGAACGTAGAAATTCGCGAGAACACCGGCAAGGGTGTCGCACGTAAGCTGCGCGCCGCAGGGATGGTGCCGGCTGTTGTCTATGGCAAGGGCATGGAGCCGACTGCCATCACCGTCGAGCCGAAGGCGCTCGAGCAGGCGATCGCGACCGAGGCGGGCTGGAACACCCTGCTGACCCTCAAGGGGGCAGCGCCGGTCGAGGGCAAGGTCGTGGTGCTCAAAGAACTCGACCTGCATCCGCTTAAACGGCATATGGTCTGTGCCGATTTTCATGCGATCAATCTGCGTGAGAAGAGCAGCTTCATGATTCCGGTCATCACTGTCGGCAAGTCTGCCGGTGAAAAAGCCGGTGGCGCTCTGCAGGTCATTCGCCATGAGCTGGAAGTTCTCTGCCTGCCGACCGAGGTTCCCCAGTCGATCGAAATCAATGTCGAAGCGCTGGAAATCGGCGATGTTGTGCATGTCGAGGAAATTGCCGCTCCTGCAGGGGCTGAGCTGGTCTTCGATGTCAACTTCACTGTCATTACGGTGGTCGGGTTCAAGCCTGAAGTCGAAGAGACCGAAGAGGGTGAAGAAGGCGTTGAGGTGGAAGACGCCAGCGCTGAGGAAGACGAAGACTAATCGCTTTTCAGAGCAAGCGGGGCGCCGGTGAAATTACTGGTCGGGCTGGGTAATCCGGGCGATAAATATGCCGGAACCCGTCACAATGCAGGATTTCTGGTCGCCGAGCGGCTTGCTGAGCGGCACCAGATTGCACTGAAGAAAAAAGGTTATCTAGGGGTTTACGGAGTCGGCCGCGCGGTTGGCGAAGAGACCACGATCCTGTTGCCGCAGGCCTTCATGAACCGCAGCGGCGGCAGCGTCAATGCTGCGTATCAGTCCCTCGGAGTCACTCCGGGGGATTTGATTGTCATCTACGATGACCTCGATCTGCCTCTGGGGCGACTGCGCATTCGGCCCGATGGCGGACATGGCGGGCACAACGGGATGCGTGATATTGTCGCGCTTCTCGGCCGCACCGATTTTGTCCGCTTGAAGGTCGGCATCGGCCGACCGGAGCGGGGTGATGTCACCAGCCATGTGCTGGGGCGTTTTAGCGCCGAAGAAAAAAAAATTCTGCCGCAGGTGCTCGATCTGGCTGCCGATGCTGCCGAATGCATTCTGGCCGAGGGCGTCACCGAGGCAATGAACCGTTTTAATAATACTAACCTGCTGGATTCACTTTAAACCTTAAGGAAGAGAGGCAAGGAACTGATGGAACTGCAAATGTGGGCTCCTATCCTGGGAGCGGTCGGGTTCGCAATCGCGATTGTACTCTACAACGTTGTCAAGGCTCAGCCGGTCGGCAACGAGAGAATGCATGAAATTTCTGACGACATTCATGCCGGAGCCATGGCATTCCTCGGTCGTGAGTACCGGGTGCTGGCGGTTTTTATTGTCATCGTCTTTGTGCTGATCGCTTTCGGCATGAACTATCAGACCGCGCTGGCCTTCCTCGGCGGCGCCATCTGTTCGATGACCTGCGGTTTCATCGGCATGAAGGCTGCCACCCGCGCCAACGTGCGAACCTCGGAAGCGGCCCGCGCCCATGGGCAGGCCAAGGCCCTGGAAGTGTCCTACAATGGCGGTGCCGTCATGGGGCTGGCGGTTGCGTCCCTCGGCCTGGTCGGTGTCGGCGTTGCCTACATCTATTTCGGCGGTAGCCCGGAGACTGCCAAGTATATCAACGGTTTCGCCATGGGCGCTTCCTCCATCGCGCTGTTCGCCCGCGTTGGTGGCGGGATCTACACCAAGGCGGCCGACGTCGGTGCCGACCTGGTCGGCAAGGTCGAAGCCGGGATCCCGGAAGATGACCCGCGTAACCCGGGGGTTATCGCTGACAACGTCGGTGACTGCGTTGGCGACACCGCCGGCATGGGCGCCGATATCTTCGAATCTTATGTCGGCTCGATCATCGCTACCATGGCGATTGCCGCGGCTGCCGGCCCGGAACTGCTGACCAAACTGGGAGGCGGTGCGACAGTCCAGGCCAGCGCCATGATTTTGCCGCTGGTGATGGCGATGGTCGGTCTGCTGTTCTCCTTCGTCGGTATCTTCTCGATGAAGTTCCTCAAAGGGATCGACCCGGCCAAAGCGCTGCACTACACTACCTTCGTTGCAGCTGCCGGCTTCCTGGTCGCGGCGTTCTTCGTAATTCAGGCCCTGAGCGTTGCCACCGGCGTTTTCTGGGCGGTTCTGGCCGGCTGCGTCGCTGGTATTGCGATCGGCCAGGTCACAGAGTACTACACTGCGCACGCTCCGGTAGCCCGGATTGCCGAGGCGTCCAAAACCGGCCCGGCGACCAACATCATCCACGGCCTGGCTGTCGGGCTTGAGTCCTGCGCCCTGCCGATCATTATCATCTGCATCGGCATCTTCGTTGCCAACCACTTCGCCGGTCTCTACGGCATCGGCATCGCCGCGGTCGGCATGCTGGCGACGGTCGGCGTCACCATGACTGTCGACGCCTACGGCCCGATCGCCGATAATGCTGGCGGTATCTCGGAGATGGCCGGTCTCGGTCCCGATGTTCGGAAAATCACCGACGGACTCGACGCTATCGGCAATACCACTGCTGCTATCGGTAAGGGTTTCGCCATCGGCTCGGCAGCTTTGACTGCCCTGGCGCTGTTCTCCGCTTACGCGACCACGGTCGGCCTGAAAACGATTAATCTGATTGAGCCGAAGGTCGTTATCGGGTTGCTGCTCGGTGGCGCCCTGCCGTTCTTCATCGGTGCCCTGACCATGACTTCGGTCGGTCGTGCTGCTGGCCAGATGGTTGACGAAATCCGGCGTCAGTTCCGCGAAATTCCAGGCCTGCTCGAAGGCAAGGAAGGCGCCAAGCCGGATTCCCAGAAGTGCGTTGATATCTCCGCCAAGGCGGCCCTTAAGGAGATGGTCCTGCCGGGCGTGGTCGCGGTTGTCGCTCCGGTGCTGATGGGCTTCATCCTCGGCAAGGAGGCCCTCGGCGGCATGCTCGCCGGCGCCACTCTGGCCGGTGTGCTGCTGGCGCTGATGATGTCGAACGGCGGCGGTGCCTGGGATAACGCCAAGAAGTACATCGAAAGCGGCTCGCTGGAAGGTGAAAGCAAAGGGGGCGAGGCCCACGCTGCTGCGGTTATCGGCGACACCGTCGGCGACCCGTTCAAGGACACTTCCGGTCCGGCCATGAACATCCTCATCAAGCTGATGAGCGTTGTCTCGTTGGTCATCGCACCGCTGCTCGTCTAAGAGCAACAGCAAGATAGTGAACAATCCGATAGCCGGGGCTGCTGCTCCGGCTATCGGTCTTTTTGCAAGGACAACGTGATATGGGTTTCAAGTGTGGAATCGTCGGGCTGCCTAACGTCGGCAAGTCGACCATCTTCAACGCCATCACTTCGGCAGGTGCCGAATCGGCCAACTATCCTTTTTGTACCATCGAGCCGAACGTCGGCGTGGTCGCCATGTCGGACAGGCGCCTTGATAAGCTGGCGGAAATTGTCAAACCACAGGCGGTCCTGCCGACCAGCATGGAGTTTGTCGACATCGCCGGACTGGTCGCAGGTGCCAGCAAGGGGGAAGGGCTGGGGAACAAGTTTCTCGGTCACATCCGCCAGGTCGATGCCATCGCCCATATTGTCCGCTGCTTTGAGGATGAAAACGTGGTGCACGTCGACGGTAGCGTCGATCCGCTGCGTGATATCGAAGTGATCCAGACCGAGTTGAATCTGGCCGATCTGGATACTGTCGAGAAACGGATACTGCGCAGCGCGAAGCAGGCAAGAAGCGGAGACAAAAAGCTGCAGGCGGAACTGGCGGTTCTGGAGAAGGTGCGTGAGACCCTGAACGAGGGGCGCCCGGCTCGTGCCGTCAGCCTCGACAAAGAGGAATTACGGATTATCGCCGAACTCTGCCTGATCACCATCAAACCGGTGCTTTACGTGGCCAATGTCAGCGAAGATGATCTGGAAGGGGCGCACCCCTTCGTTGCCAAGGTGCGCGAGCATGCGGCCGGCGAAGGTTCGGAGATGGTGCTGATCTGCGGCAAGATCGAATCGGAGATCGCCGAACTGGATGCGGAAGAGAAGCTTGAATTTCTGCAGGAGATGGGGCTGGAAGAATCGGGCCTTGATCGGATGATCCATGCCGGCTACAGCCTGCTCGGGCTGATCACCTATTTCACCGCCGGAGTCAAAGAGGTCCGCGCCTGGACCATTCCTGATGGTGCCTTAGCGCCCCAGGCCGCGGGGGTGATTCACACCGATTTCGAAAAAGGCTTTATCCGCGCTGAAGTGACCGCCTATGACGATTATGTCAAGTCAGGCGGTGAAGCAGGGGCCAAGGAGAAAGGGCTGCTGCGCCTGGAAGGGAAGGAATATCGCGTTGTTGACGGTGATGTGATGCACTTCCGTTTCAACGTCTGAAGCCATTCTCAGACCACCCCCAAGCCCTCTGCCGCCAGGATTTTGCAGAGGGTTTTTTTGCGACTTGCGGTGCTACGAAAGCAGAAATCGTAACACAGAGTCTTGACCTGCCAAGGCCGGATTGCTAGGTTCGTGCTACAAAACTCAGATTCGTAGCACTTGGTATGCATTGTGCTAATTGATTCCATCTGCCACTCAAAATGACGCTCAGGAGTTCGAAATGCACATCATCACTTTAGCCCTTCTGTTGGGACTTTATCTTGCTCAACCCGCGCTGGCCCACTTTGGGGCCATTATCCCCGCAACGGATATCATCTCCCCGGCAGACCCCACGGAGCTTGGCCTTGAGGTGAAATTCATCCACCCGCTGGAGCAGCATTACATGGAGATGGCCAAACCAAAGGCCTTCGGGGTGCGCGTGCGTGGCGAAGTGCAAAACCTGCTGCCGACGCTGCTGCCGGCCAAGGGGAGAAGCCGCGAGCAGCCGCGTGATTTCACTTACTGGCGCAGCACTTATTCTGTCAAACGGCCGGGCGATTATCTCTTTTTCCTCGAGCCGCAGCCGTACTGGGAGCCGATCGAAGATCTGTTTATCGTTCACTACACCAAGGTTTGCGTCAACGCCCTCGGTCTGGAGGACAGCTGGGATCAGCCGCTCGGAATGGAAACCGAGATCGTTCCCTTAAGCCGCCCCTACGGGCTCTGGACCAACAACCTGTTCTCCGGACAGGTGCTGCTGAAAGGGGTGCCGGCCGCGTTCGCCGAAGTCGAGGTCGAATATCTCAACGCGTCGCCCGGCAATCCCTCGCTCGTTGTTCCGCCGGCGGCCCCCTACGTGACCCAGGTGGTCAAAGCCGACGCCAACGGGGTCTTCCACTACGCGATGCCGCGGGCCGGCTGGTGGGGCTTCTCGGCCCTCAGCGAAGCGGACTGGACTCTGCCGCAGGCCGGTGAGCAGAAAGCGGTCGAGATCGGCGCGGTGATCTGGGTCCGCACCCGCGATATGCAATAGGAGGATCTTCCATGCCCTGGAAGTGTTTGCACCTGCCAGTCATTTTGTTGCTGGCGCTGTTCATCTTTCCGGTGAGCGCTTCGGCACACAAGGTGAATATCTTCGCCTTCGTTGAAGCCGGCGTTGTCTATGCCGAGAGTTATTTCCCCGATGGCCGGCCGATTGTGGCAGGGCAGGTCTCGGTCTTCGACAGCCAGGGGGAACTGCTGCTGCAAGGGGAGACCGACCAGGACGGACTGTTTCAGTTTCCGCTGCCGAAAGAGGATGTCCTGCGCCTGGTGATCGATGCCGGGATGGGGCACAAGAACAGCTATCAGTTGAAAAAAACTGCCAGCAACGAGTGAGCCGATGACCGCTTTTCGTCAATTTTACCGCCTGCTGTTTGTCCTGTTCTGCTGTGGTGTGTTGCTGCTGGCGCCGGTTGCTGCTGAAGAGCCGGCCGGGGAGCAGAACGCTCGGTTGCAGACCCTGCAGGATGAGAATCGAACCCTGCAGCGGCAGGTACGACGGCTCGAGCATCAGGTTGCCGCGCTGCGCGACGAGTTGAACACCCCTGGCGCGAGTCAGGTCATTGGCGGAATCGGCTACATCGTCGGGCTGTTCGGCGTCGCCATTTGGGTTGCTGCCCGTAAAAAGACAGCTCAGGAGAAATAACCAGATGCATATTTCCGATGGTGTTCTGCCGATCAGCGTTGCCCTCGGCAGCGGTGTCGCCAGCCTGGCGGTCGCGGCCTGGAGTGTCAGGCAGACCGACGCTGACGACCTGCCGAAGGTGGCGGTGGTGACCGCCTCCTTCTTTGTCTCTTCGTTGATCCACGTCCCCCTCGGCCCGACCAGCGTTCACCTGCTGATCCCCGGGTTGGTCGGGGTGCTGCTCGGCCGCTCCGCGTTTCTGGCGATCCTGCTCGGCCTGCTGCTGCAGAGCCTGCTGTTTCAGTTCGGCGGGTTGACCGCCTTGGGCGCCAATGCGCTGCTGATGGGGGTGCCGGCGTTGGCCTGCGGGCTGCTGTTCAGTAAGCTGCGTGGGACCACCCAGAGGCAGCATGTCATCGTCGGCGGCCTGGCCGGCGGCGGTGGAACCCTGGCTTCAGCTGTCTTGCTGGCGCTGCTGCTGGCCAGCGGCGGCGAGGATTTCTTCGGCGTCGCCAAGCTGGCGCTGCTCTCCCATCTGCCGGTGTTTGTCGTCGAGGGGCTGGTCAGCGCCTTCACGGTTTCCTTTCTGTTTCGCGTCAAGCCGGAATTGCTGCGTCAGCAGCGACTCGGCGCCCTGTCTTAAGGAGTTCCTGTGGGCGGTGCTGAGCTGATCCACCTGCCGCTGCCGGTGCTGCTTGGCGCCCTGCTGGTGCTGGCCGGCTGCTGGCTGCTGGCGCTGAAGATGCTCAAACTGGCACTGGCCGGAGAGCAGGAACCGCAGCAGGAGCGTGACTGGTCAGTGCCGGTCATCGATGCCGCGGCCGGCGGCAGCTCCATCTTTCACCGCTGGGATGTCCGTTTCAAGCTGGTGGCGCTGCTCGGCTTCGCCTTTCTGGTGGTCGCGACCCGCTCCCCCTGGTCGGCGCTGGTCGCCATCTGTTTGAGTTTTTCGGCGGTGCTGCTGGCCGGCCTGCCGCTGGCGCGTTCAATGCGCCGGCTGCTGGCGATGAGCGGCTTTCTCGCCATGTTCCTGCTGATCATGCCGCTGACCGCGGTGCCCCGTCCCGCCGATACCCTGCTGGTTTTTTCCGGCCTGGAATATCTCCCCTTCAACCTGCGGGGCCTGCAGCTGGCGTTGGCGATCATCGGCAAGGCCTGCGCGGTGGCGCTGCTGATGGAGCCGCTGTTGGCGACCGCTTCGCTGCCGCGCACCATCGAAGGGCTGACCCGCCTCGGTGTGCCGGAGAAGGTCGGGCAGATGATCCTGCTGGCGCATCGTTACCTGTTTGTGTTTCTCGAAGAGGCGCGAAGGATGGCGACCGGCATGCAGGTGCGTGGTTTTAGGCGCCGCACCAGCATCGCAACCCTGCAGGTGATGGGGAATTACCTCGGCATGCTGTTCGTGCGCAGCTTCGAGCGCACCCACCGGGTTTACGACGCTATGCAGTCGCGTGGTTACCAGGGGCGCTTCCCGGCGCCGGCCTATTTCGCGGTGTCGGTCAGTGACTGGCTGCTGGCCGCCAGCTGGTTGCTCCTTGGTCTGGCGCTGCTGCTCTTTGACCGACTCTGGCTGGGAGGCGTCTGATGCATGATCTGAACCGCCTGCCGCCGATCGATTTCGACGGCCCGGCCCAGTTCGAGCTCCGCGAGTTGCATTTCGCCTACCCCAACGGCCATCAGGCGCTGCGTGGCATCGACCTGAGCATCGCCGCCGGTGACCGGATCGCCCTGGTCGGTCAGAACGGCTCAGGCAAGTCGACCCTGATCAAACACCTCAACGGCCTGCTGCCGGTGCAGCAGGGGGAGCTGGTCTATCAGGGGCAACCTTTGTCCGGCGATCAGTTGCAGCAGGCCCGTCTGGAGATCGGGGTGCTGTTCCAGGACCCGGACGACCAGCTGTTCTGCTCGACCCTGTACGATGACGTCTGTTTCGGGCTGCTCAACCAGGGGATTGCCCTTGAAACCGCCGAGCCGCTGGTCCGCCGGTCGCTGGCCGCGGTCGGTCTGGAAGCGCTGATCTACAAACCCTCCCACCATTTGAGCTACGGACAGAAAAAACGTGCCGCGCTTGCCTGCCTGCTGGCGATGCAGCCGCAGGTGCTGATCCTTGATGAGCCGACCGCCAACCTCGATCCGGGGCAGGAGAATATCCTCGTCGAGCTGCTGCGCGCTTTTCAGGGGACGCTGATCTGCATCACCCACGATCTGTTGTTCGCCTATGAGCTCTGCCAGCGGGCGGTGGTGCTCGACAAGGGACAGGTTCACCATGATTACACCATGGCCGAGCTGGTCTCCCACCCCCCGTCGATGCGCGAGCACGGCCTCGATTTCTCCTTCCGCCTGGCCGGGCTCTCGACCCAGGAAATGCCTGCGCAACAGGCCTGCAACCTGCCGCCGGAGACCCCGCCGAGCATAGTCCCGGAGCTGAAATCTCCTGTTTCTGCGGTTGTTGAGCTGCGCGATTATCAGTTCAGTTATCCGGACGGAACTCAAGCCCTGCGCGGGGTCGATTTTGCCCTGCAGGCCGGCGAGTCGGTGGCGATTGTCGGCGAGAACGGCGCGGGTAAAACCACACTGCTCTCCTGCCTGATGGGGATCCAGGGCGGCCGCGGCGAGCACCTGCTCGAGGGGCGGGCGCTGGATAAGAAACAACGCCAGCTGCTCTGGCGCAAGGTCGGCATGGTGTTTCAGGACCCGGCCGATCAGCTGTTCTGCGCGAGCTGCGCCGAAGAGGTCGCCTTCGGCCCGCGGCAGCTCGGTCTGCCCGCCGCTGAGGTCGCCCGGCGGGTCGATGCCGCCCTGCAGCGGGTGCGGCTCGACGCTTACCACGACCGGGTGCCGCTGCACCTCTCCGGCGGCGAGCGTAAACGGCTGGCGATCGCCACCGTGCTGAGTATGGAGCCGGAGCTGCTGATCCTCGACGAGCCGACCGCCGGGCTCGATCCGCAGGGGGAGGAGCTGCTGCTGGAGATCCTTAAAGAGCTGTCGCAGACGCGGATCCTGGTCACCCACGATCCTTTCCTGGTCGCCGAGCTGACCCAGCGGACCCTGGTGCTGCATCGCGGCCAGGTGCTGGAGGATTATCCGACTGCGGCGTTCCTCGCCGATCAGAACCAGAAGGCGCTGAACCTGCTGGCGGTCGGCTACAAGCAGGTCCGGTCGCGCGAGATCCTCGAGCTGCAGCATCAGCACCGGCACAGCCACCGACATCGCCACCTGCACGATCATCCCCACCGCCACGGCGACCTGGTCCACAGCCACCCTCATGAACATGAGCATGACCACCCGCACGCCTTCACCCACGTCCACGGTGCCGACAGCGCCGAGCACTGTCACCGGCCGCTGGGCGGTTTTCACGAGCACAACCACCCCGGACATGAAGCTGAGGAGCACACTCACCGGCACGGGGATGATGGGACGTCTCGCGATTGAGCGGTCCTGCTCCGCCTCCGCTCAATACCTGAAAAACAGGACGCTTCAGTTCTGCTCAAGCAGGCTGTTATAAACCGGAAAGAGCTGCAGAATGTGATATCCTGCCTCGGATTCGATGACTGAGCTGAAATCGAGCGGGGGGAGATCCTTGAGCCGCTTGCTGAACGGTTCTGCCAGTTGCTCCGTTTGGTAGGGTCCCCAGTAGCCTCCATTGCGACTGGACGGTTTGCTGGAAAGCTTCTGGGCGAGCTGGCTGAAGTCTTTGCCGCTGCGGAGTTGCTGTAAAGCGACCTCGGCCTCCGCCCGACTCGGCAGAACCAGCTGGCGCAGGTGCAGGGTTGCCGGTTGGCGGTCCTCTTTGCTGGCGGATGTTTCCGGTGCGACCCGGGTCAGGTGAGCGCTGAGCCTTGGGTTGCCATGCCCGAGGAGCTGCGCCTGATGGAGGGCTTGGCGGGCGGCGGTGAAATTTTTCTGGGCACTGAAGAGAACCGCCATGTCAGGGTAGATCCAGCCGAGCCCCGGGTCGAGACTGGCGGCGTTGCGGTAAGCCGCGAGGGCTGCCTGGCGATCTCCGATGACTTGGTAGAGCATGCCGAGGGTGGCATGCCTGGACGCTTGCCCCGGGGCCAGGGCAATTGCTTTTTCCAGGTTTTCGATCGCTTTCTGGTTCTCACCGCCGTTGGCAAAGGCCGTGGCCAGATTACTGAGGGTGTTGGCGTTCTCCGGGGCGATAACGAGGGCATTTTGATAGGCGCTGATCGCGGCCTGTAACTGTCCGGAGCTGATCAGGCGGTTACCGGTTTGGAAGTAGTCTTCCGCTGAGAGCAACGGCGCATTTGGCTGGGGTTCTTCCGGGGGAGAGGCTGGCCGCTGTTTGGCCACAAGTTGAATGGCCCGGAGAATTTCACTGGCAGACATGTCCTGCCCCAGCTTCTGCCTCGTTTCGGCAGCATCTCCATCTTCGGCAGACGCCGCGCTGCTTGCCCTTGCATAGGCCTCGACCAGCTGGGCGCTGTCGGGGGGCAGCCCAAGCGCCGCTGGCGGGCTGGGCGGCTGCGCCTGAAGTTCCGTGAGATACCTTTTCGCTTTGGCATGCCCCTGTCGAGCGGCCTTTTCGAACCAGTCGCGGGCCTGTTGCAGGTCCTTCCTGACTCCCTGCCCCCAGTAGAAGCGTAAACCGAGGCTGAACTCCGCAGCGGCAAAGCCCTGTTCGGCAGAGCGCTGCAGCCAGTAAATGGCTGCTTGGGGATCTTTCGCGACACCCTGCCCGAACAAATACCGGAGACCGAAGCTGTACTGGGCTGCCGGGTGCCCCTGCTCGGCGGCTCTCCGGAACCACTTGGCGGCTTCAACGTAGTTCGGCGCCTGCGGACCTTCCTGGATGAATCTGATCCCCAGATCGTACTGGGCCTGTGCCTCTGTGGGGCCGGGTGGGTCCGTTTCTGGCGACTGAGCGAAAGCCGCCGACAGGATCAGCAGGAACGTCGCCAGGACGCAGGTCATGATCCGGATGGCGGGATTCAGCAAGCAATCATGCGGACGTGGCAAAGGCATGGGCCCTCCGGGAGTTCGAGCCGGATCAAAGGTCAAATGGCCATAATAACGGTTTGACTCGCTGACGCAAGGGGTTGAATTATCTCAAGCCGCCGTCTGGACCATATGGCTAACCTCTTGTGAATGCGAGTTTCTTGCCTGGAAAAAGACCTTGAACCGGTCGGCCGATTGTGCTAAAAGTCCATGTTTCGTCCAAAGCCGTGGTGGTTTTGGCGTTAATCCTTGTTCCGACATGGGTCGGGGCTGCTTAATCCGTAAGGAGAAACACTGATGAGGAATTACGAATCTGTCTACATCGTTCACCCGGAAGTGGTCGCAGATGAACTGACCGCGCTGGTGGACAAGTTCCAGACTGTGCTCACCGATCAGAACGCGGAGATCCACAAGCTGGACAACTGGGGCGTCCGCAAGCTGGCGTACCCGATCAACAAGAACGAGCGTGGTTGCTATGTGCAGACCCTGTTCCGTGCCGAGTCGCAAGTCATCGCCGAGTTTGAGCGGCGCCTGCGTCTGGACGAGAAGGTGCTGCGCTTCCTGACGGTGCGCCTCGATGGTGAATTCGCTGTAGAGCCTGTCACCGAAGAACCGGTTGCCGAGGAAGCTGTTGCTACTGAAGAAGAAGAGTAAACAACCATAGCGATCAAGGAGTAAATATTATGTCTAATGGATCAACCGGCCGCCCGTCGTCCTCTTCCGCTGCCCCTCGCCGGCGCTTTGGCCGCCGTAAAATCTGCCGCTTCTGCGCAGACAAGGCGAAGCATATCGATTACAAGGATATCAACAACCTGCGTTACTACCTGTCGGAGCGCGGGAAGATCGTGCCGCGGCGGATTTCCGGCACCTGCGCCACCCATCAGCGCATGCTGGCCGAAGCGATCAAGAATGCCCGGCAGATTGCTCTGCTGCCTTACACTCAGTCCCACGCCGTCGACTAAAGGGCGGTTAAGACTTTAGCTGCGGATGAAGGGGCAAGCTGTACTGCTGACGGCAGTCGGCATCGGTGTGACTCTCGCCTGTTTTCTTGGCGCCAGCTGGCTCGGTGTTGCCGGTGCCATGTTCAACCTGCTGACTCCGCTGGCGGCGGCATATTTAAGCATGCGTTTCGGCCTGCGGGCCGGCCTGGTGGTGGTTGCGGTGGTCAGCCTGCTGTTGCTGCAATTGGCACCCATGTTAACCCTGGCAGCTTATCTGGGGTTGTTCGGCAGCGCTTCTGTGCTGCTTCCCTGGCTGCTCAGCCAGCAGCAATCCTGGGACCGGGCGGTGCTTTACGCGACGCTCGCCTCGGCGGCAGCGGTGGCCTTGATTGCCGCCCTGGTGGTTTTTACCAGAGACCTGCAGCTGGACGGGCTGATTGCCCAGCTGTTGCAAGCTGAGGTCGACCAGGCGATGCAGATCTACCGGGAGACCGGGATGTCTGAATCGCAGCTGCAACAGATGGGCGAGGTCGTCAAGCAGATTGCCGAGTTCATCCGGCAATCGTTTTACGGTCTGTACCTTGCCGGGGTGCTGCTGGTTCAGCTGGTGTGTCTGGCTGTGCTGCAGCGTTTCAAGGGCGCACATTACCAGATCCAGGGTCCCGGTTTCGCTCGCTGGCGGCTCCCGGCCGGGCTGATCTGGGCGCTGATTGCGGCCGGTTTTGCCCTGCTGGCGCCGGTCGAAATGCTGGCAACCGTCGGTCGCAACATGCTGGCGTTGCTACTGCCGCTTTACTTTCTGCAGGGGCTGGCGGTGGTCAGCAACTTCCTGCAGCGGAAGAAATATCCGCCGGCGCTCAAAGGGATGATCTATCTGATGCTGTTCATCCTGAATCCGTTGCCACTGATTATTACCGGCGTCGGTGTGTTCGATCTCTGGATCGATTTTCGCCGCCCCCGGAAAAAAAATATCTAAAAACGCGATCTGTTTACGGAGGAAACTCATGAATATCATTCTCAAGGAAAATGTCGACGGGCTCGGCGTGATCGGTGACCAGCTGACCGTCAAGCCTGGCTATGCTCGTAACTATCTGATCCCGAAGGGGCTGGCGATAATGGCCGATGCGCGCAACGTCAAGGCGCTGGATCACCAGAAGCGCCAGCTGACCCGCAAGCTGGAAAAGGTGACCAAGGATGCCGAAGCGATCAAGGCGCGCATCGAAGCGGTCAGCTGTGCATTCAGCCAGCGTGCCAGTGAAGAGGGCAAGCTGTTCGGTTCGGTGACGTCGATGGACGTCGAAGCCAAGCTGCAGGAGGCCGGCATCGAAATCGACCGCAAGAAGATCCAGCTGTCCGAGCCGATCAAGTCGCTCGGCGAGCACGTTGTCAGCATCAAGCTGGAGGCCGGTGTCGTTGCCGAGCTGAAGGTGACCGTCAGTGCCGAAGAAGAAGCATAAGCTTTTCTTCGCGATTCTGGCGTAAAAATGAAGCGGGAGGCCGGCAGGTCTTCCGCTTTTTTATTTTGTCGGCCTCTGCTATGCTGCTGGCTTAATTCAGCGCAGGAGTTGTTATGCAAGAAAGCCACGGACATCGCTTGCCGCCGCAGAACCTCGAAGCAGAAATGTCGGTTCTGGGGGGCGTGCTGCTGGAAAATGAAGCGCTTAATCGGGCGCTGGAATTTCTCAACGCTGATGATTTCTACCGGGAGAGTCACCGCAAGATCTTCAAGGCGCTGATCTCTCTATCGGAAAAGAGTGAACCGGCCGACCTGATCACCATCACTGCTGTTCTGAAGGATCGCAGCGAACTGGAAGAGATCGGCGGCAGCACCTATCTGGCGACCCTGGTCGATTACGTGCCAACCGCGGCTAATATCGTCTACTACTGTAAGCTGGTCAAAGAGAAGTCGGTGGCCCGCAAGCTGATCGAAACCTCCACCGAGATTGCCACCCGCGGCTACGAGGGAGGGGATATGGAGGAGATTCTCGACCAGGCGGAAAAAGCGATCTTCGAGATCTCCGAAAACCGCACCCGGCCGTCGTTCTTCCCGGTCAAGGAGATCCTCAAGGACACCTTCAAGACGATCGAGAAGCTCTATGATCGCAAGGAGCTGGTCACCGGGGTGCCGACCGGCTATCACGATCTCGACAAGATGACCGCCGGGATGCAGTCGGGCGACCTGGTTATCATCGCCGGCCGACCTTCCATGGGCAAGACCGCCTTTGCCCTCAATCTGGTGGAGTACGCCACCACCCATGCCGACAACAAGGTGCCGGCGGTGGTCTTCTCGCTGGAGATGAGCAAGGAACAGTTGGTCCAGCGGATGCTCTGCTCCGTGGCCAGGGTCGATGCCGGCCGCTTGCGGACCGGGCATCTCGGCGAGTCGGACTGGCCGAAGCTGACCATGGGCGCCGGGCAGCTCAGCGAGGCGCGGATCTTCATCGACGATACGCCGGCGATCTCTGTGCTGGAGCTGCGCTCCAAGGCGCGGCGCTTGAAGGCCGAGCACGGCCTGGGGCTGATCATCGTCGATTACCTGCAGCTGATGCGCGGCAGCAACACCGAGAACCGTCAACAGGAGATCTCCGAGATCTCCCGGTCGCTCAAGGCGCTGGCCAAGGAGCTGGAGCTGCCGGTCATCGCCCTGTCGCAGCTCAACCGCTCACTGGAGAGCCGCACCGACAAGCGGCCGATGATGTCCGACCTGCGCGAATCGGGCGCCATCGAGCAGGACGCCGACGTGATCATGTTCGTCTACCGCGAGTCGGTTTATTGCGAGGCCTGTAAAAAACGTGATGGGTCCTGTACTGAAAATCACGACAAGGACGCCGAGGTGATCATCGGCAAGCAGCGGAACGGTCCGATCGGCACCGTTCACCTGACCTTCCGCGGCGAGTTCACCCGGTTTGAAAATCAGGCCAAGCGGGAGGACGGCTACTAGCATCCGTTCACGTCAAGAGCTTATCGCGAAGCGAATAAAAAACCCCGGCAATGATTTACCGGGGTTTTCTGTCTTAAGCGAAGAGGCATTGGATTTCAGTCACCCCGTTTGACATCGATCTCCAGGGTGGTGATTTTTTTCCGCAGGGTATTGCGGTTGATGCCGAGGATCTCCGCGGTGCGCACCTGGTTGCCGCGGGTTTTCTGCAGGATGATGTTGATCAGCGGCCGCTCAACCTGGTGCAGTACCATCTCGTAGAGGTTGTCCAGCTCCTGCAGGTCCATCTGCGCCAGAGAGTTTTCCAGCTTGCGGGCGACCAGCGCTTCGAGCGATTCGTCCTGTCCCTCTTTGCTCTGGCCGCTGAGCAGGCCGGGGAAGTCGGATGGCATCAGCACGTGGTTGGGTGAGAGCAGGGCGGCGCGCTTGATGACGTTCTCCAGTTCGCGGATGTTGCCCGGCCAGTTGTGTCGTTTCAGCTGGCTGAGCGCTTCCGTGCTGCATTCGATGGTGCTGACGCCGAGATCCTGCTGGGCACGCTGTAAAAAGAATTCGACCAGTGAGGGGATGTCCTCTTTGCGCTCGCGCAGCGGCGGCAGGTCGATCGGCAAGACGTTGAGGCGGTAGTAGAGGTCTTCGCGGAACTGCTTCCCTTCGACCTGCTCGACCAGGTTCTGGTTGGTCGCGGCGACGATGCGTACGTCGATCTGCATTGTCTGGCTGCCGCCGGTGCGGGTGATCTCCTTCTCCTGCAGGACGCGCAGCAGCTTGGCCTGCAGCTCCAGCGGCATGTCGCCGATCTCGTCGAGAAACAGGGTGCCGCCGTTGGCCTGCTCGAACTTGCCCGGCTTGCGGTCGGTGGCACCGGTGAAGGCACCTTTTTCGTGGCCGAACAGCTCGCTCTCGAGCAGGTCGCGCGGGATCGCTGCGCAGTTGATGGCCAGGAACGGCTTGCCCAGCCGTGGGCTGTTGAAATGAATGGCGCGGGCGATCAGCTCCTTGCCGGTGCCGCTTTCGCCGGTGATCAAGACGGTCACATCCGACGGCGCAATCCGCCCAAGAGTCTTGTAGACCTCCTGCATCGGATGGCTGTTGCCGATGATCGTCCGGCCGAAGCGGTACTGGTCCTGCAGTTCTTCTTTGAGCTGGCCGATCTGGTCGCTGACCTCGGCGGCTTTCTGCGCCTTGAGAATGATCGCGTCCAACGCGTCCAGGTCGAACGGCTTGGTCAGGTAGTCGTAGGCGCCGAGCTTCATCGCCGCCACGGCGTTTTCCATGGTCGACTCGGCGGTCATGATCACCACCAGGGTTTGCGGTGACTCCTCCTGCAGTTTCTGCAGCAGCTCCAGCCCCTGCAGGCCGGGCATCTTGATGTCGAGCACCGCCAGATCGTAGTGGGTGCTGCGCAGCATGCTCAGGGCCTGCTTGCCGTCCTCAGCAAGATCGACCTTGAAGCCCTGCTTCTTCAGGGCTTTCGAGAGGACCCAGCGGATGCTCTCTTCGTCGTCGGCGACCAGGATACGTTGAATTGACATCGAATTGTCCTTAATCAGTTGCTGGCTCGGGGCCAGAGGAGCGTAGCAGCGGCAGGGAAACCTTGACCGAGGTGCCGCCCTCCGGCCGTTCGTTAAAGTGCATCAGGCCACCATGGTCGGTGACGATTTTCTGGCAGGTCGGTAAGCCGAGCCCGGTGCCGCCGTCCTTGGTGGTGTAGAAAGGGGTGAAGATCCGATCGAGCTGTTGCCGGGGGATGCCGGGGCCGTTGTCGCTGATGGTGATCAGGACCATCGGAGTCGGTTTGGCGCCGGGAACGCTCATGTGGTATTCGGAGTCGATGCGGCTTTCGATGGTGATTTTGCCGCCGTCCGGTTCGGCCTCGCCGGCGTTCTTGATCAGGTTGAGCAGCAGCCGCACCAGCAGGTCGCGGTCACCGGTCAGCGGCGGAATGCTCGGGTCGAGCCGCAGGCTGAAGCGGATGTTGCGTTCTGCGAGGGCCTGCTTCTGCAGCATGACAATCTCATCGAGCACCTGGCTGATGTTGACCTCGCTCGACTTGGCTTCGCGCGGACGGGACAGGTCCATCAGCTCTTCGATGATCCGGTTGACCCGCTCGGTTTCGCGGATCATCAGCTGGGTGTACTCCTGCAGCTCCTGGTTGTCGGACAGTTCCATCTGCAGCAGCTGAGCGGCCCCCTTGATCCCGCCGAGCGGGTTCTTGATCTCGTGGGCCAGCCCGGCCGCCATGGTGCCGATCATCGACAGCCGGTCGGCGCGGCGGATCGCTTCTTCCAGGGTGCGGACCTGAGTCAGATCGCGCAGGATCAAAACCACACCCTGCTGATTGCCGGCACTGGTGAAGATCGGCGAGGCGGTGACGCTGACCGGCCGCGGCCTGGTGCCCGGCATGCGCAGCACGACCGCTTCATGGTCGGAGATCGAGCGCCCGTCCTCCAGGGCCGTGCGGGTCAATTTGCACAAAATTTCCTGGTGGCTGAAGCGGTCGAAGAACAGCCGGCCGAGACTCTGTTTTTCCGACAGGCCGGTAAACTCCTGGGCCGCCGGGTTGAACAGGTTGATCCGCCCCTGAGGATCGAGGGCGATCACGGCGTCCTCGAGATTCTCCAGGATCATGGCATATTCCTGGTTTGTCGGGGTTTGGTTGATGCTCATTGTTCTGCCTCTGCCTCTGATTCTGTCGCTTGAAAAAACGCGCTGGCTCGTTCGATCAGCTGAGCGATGGTTTCGGTGCGCTGCAGTTCTGAGCGGAACCGGCTCGCCCCGCTCAAGCCGCGGGCATACCAGCTGAAATGCTTACGCATTTCATACATCGCTTTGAGGTCACCGAACTGCTGGCGGTGGTACTGCAGGTGCTGCATGGCGACCCGGTACTTTTCCGCTGCAGGAGCCCCGGCCGACTCTTTGCCCTGCAAGCGATTGAGAATGTCACGGATCAGCCAGGGGTTGCCATAACCGCCGCGGCCGATCATGATGCCGTCGCACCCGGTCTGCTGCAGCATCTGCAGGGCATCTTCGGCGGTAAAGATGTCGCCGCTGCCGAAAACCGGAATCGCCAGCGTCGCTTTCAGCTCGCCGATCTGTAACCAGTCGGCCTGCCCGCTGAAGCCCTGGCTGCGGGTCCGCGGATGCAAGGTAATGGCGTCGACCCCCTCGTCCTGGGCGATTTTACCGACAGCCAGGTAGTTGACCGTGTTGGCATCCCAGCCGGAGCGGATTTTCACCGTCAGGGGACCCGGGTAGGCGCTGCGCACCGATCGCAGGATCCGGCCGATCCGTTGCGGGTCTTTGAGCAGGGCACTGCCGGCACCGCTGCGGATCACCTTTTTCACCGGACAACCCATATTGATGTCGAGCAGCGCACCATCCTCCAGCAACATGCCGGCGGCCTGCGCGAGAACCTGCGGGTCGTCACCGAACAGCTGAACGCCGAGCGGTGCTTCCTCCGGGCAGCTGAGGAGCAGCTCGCGGGTCTTGCGGCCATCGCGAATCAGGCCGTTGGCGCTGACCATTTCAGTGAACACCATGGCCGCGCCATGGGCTTTCATGATGCGCCGATAGGGGAGGTTGGTGATCCCTGCCATCGGCGCGAGTATAATCGGGTTGTCCAGTTTTAACGGACCAATACGAGGGGGGATGGTTTGCATAATATTTAGGCATTTTATCGATGCTGGTGTTGAAAGCAAGGAAAAAAATGAATCGTGAAAAAACTTAAATTAGGTGTAGAATTGTGAATACTGTATACAAAATCAGCTTGACAAGCTTGAGGTGAGTTGTTAGAACAATATTTGGAATTTTAGACTAAAGAAGGTTTGCGGCGCTCTCATTTATCTGCTGCTCCTTCCGATTGCTGAGGTTCCTCTTGTATGCTGCACAAAGAAACCGTTCGGGCGGGCAGTTTCACGCAGTTCAATGAAATGTCGTTTGCCGCTTTGCGGGTACATCCTTGTTTTGACCCATTGGGTCACCGAATTCTTTTTTCACACCACAAAGGAGAGAGAGTATGTCTACACTGAAAGAAACCCTGCGCAAGAAGATTGAGGAACATCGTCCCCGGACCACCCGTCTGGTCAAAGAGTGCGGCGATGTCAAGTTGGGTGACGTCTCCATCGCTCAGGCGATCGGCGGCGCCCGTGGCATCAAGTGCCTAGTGACCGATATCTCCTACCTTGATCCGATGGAAGGTATCCGTTTCCGCGGCATGACCATTCCTGAAACTTTCGCTGCTCTGCCGAAGGTTCCGGGCAGTGATTATCCTTATGTCGAAGGTTTCTGGTATCTGCTGCTGACCGGCGATATTCCGACCATGGAGCAGACCCTGGAAGTGGTCGAGGACTGGAAGCAGCGCGCCGCTGTTCCTGGGTATGTCATTGACGTGCTGCGCGCTCTGCCGCGCGACTCCCATCCGATGGCTATGTTCTCTTGCGCTATTACCGCTATGCAGCGTGATTCGATCTTCTCAACCAACTATGCTGCCGGCAAGTTCAACAAGATGACCTGCTGGGAAGATATGTACGAAGACTGCACCAACCTGATGGCCAAACTCGGCCCGATCGGTGCTTACATCTACCGCATGAAGTACAAAGGCGACACCCACATCGAAGCAGATCCTGAGCTCGACATGGGCGGTAACTTCGCTCACATGATGGGTCAGAGCGAAGATTACAAGGATGTTGCCCGGATGTACTTCATTCTGCACTCCGACCATGAGTCCGGTAACGTTTCGGCGCACACCACTCACCTGGTCGCTTCGGCTCTGTCCGATGCCTACTACGCATACAGCGCGGGTATCGGCGGCCTCGCCGGTCCGCTGCACGGTCTGGCAAACGAGGAAGTTCTCCGCTGGACCCAGAACTTCATGAACCAGCTTGGTGGCGAAGTTCCGACCGAAGAGAAGCTGAAGGAAGCTCTCTGGGCAACTCTGAACAGCGGCCAGGTTATCCCGGGTTACGGCCACGCCGTGCTGCGTAAGACCGACCCGCGTTACACCTCGCAGCGCGAGTTCTGCCTCAAGACCGAAGGTCTCAAAGATTACCCGCTGTTCCAGCTGGTCCGGATGATCTTCGAAGTTGCTCCTGGCGTTCTGACCGAGCATGGCAAGGCCAAGAACCCCTGGCCGAACGTCGACGCTCAGTCCGGCGTCATCCAGTGGTACTACGGCGTCACCCAGTACGAGTTCTACACCGTCCTGTTCGGGATCGGTCGTGCCCTCGGCTGCCTCGCCAACATCACCTGGGACCGCGCTCTCGGTTACGGCATCGAGCGTCCGAAGTCGGTCACCACGGCAATGCTCGAAGACGCTGCCGGTATCAGCTGAGCAACGCGCTCATTGCAGCATCAAGGGAGGTCCCGAAGGGGGCCTCCCTTTTTTTATCGTTGTGCTTTTGCTTCCGTTCGGGAACGGTTATAATCACCAAGAGTTACGAATAACCACTCAATAGAATTTCAAGGAGATGCAAATGATCAAGGGACGGACTACGACACTTGTGCTGTTACTCGCTTTTGTTGCCAGCTTGTTCGGTTGTGCCACCAACACCACGCATGATAATACCAAGAAGGGCGCCGGAATCGGCGCGCTGGTAGGGGCTGCAGCGGGCGCAATCATCGGTTATCAGAACGACCATTCCGGCGGCGCGCTGCGCGGGGCATTGATCGGTGGGGCCGCCGGTGGAGCCCTTGGGGCTGGTGCCGGGGCCTATATGGACAAGCAGCAGACCGAGTTCGAGCAACAACTGGCCGGCGAACGGGCGCAGCATCAGATCGAGATCGAGCGGCAGCAGAACGAGATCCTCAAGCTGACCATGAACAGTGAGGTTTCCTTCGATTTTAACTCGGATCGGATCAAGTCGACATTTTATTCACCGCTGAACAAGATGGCGGATGTTATGAGTCGTTATCCACGCACCCAGATCGTCATTGTCGGCCACACCGATAGTGTCGGTTCGGAACAATATAACCAGGATCTCTCCCATCGCCGCGCGATTGCCGTGGCCGACTACCTGGTTTCTCGTGGCGTTGCGGCGCCCCGCCTCGGAACCGAGGGGCGTGGTGAGTTAGAGCCGATCGCAACCAATGACACGAACGCCGGTCGGGCGCAGAACCGTCGGGTCGAGGTATTTGTGGTGCCGGATCAGAGCCTCGGCTAAAGCAGTCGATATATCGAACAAGAGAGGCGGAGACCAGTTTTGGTCTCCGCTTTTTTATGTCAGGTCGAACTGGAAGCTGACCGCTGGCTGCTCGACGGGGGCGAGGATTTTTTCGGTGAACTGCACGCGCTCGTGCTGATCGACGAGCACTACGGTAGAGCTGCGGGTGCCGTAGCCGGGGCCGCTGATACGAATTGCGGAGAGGCGCCGCTCCCATTCGATGGTGACTCCGGTTGCAGGCAGCTCATGATCTGCTGCAAGGCTGGGGTCGGCGAGAAGTCCCAAAAATTGCTCAGCGCCCAACTGCGGCTGTTGCAGTCGCTTGGCCAGATCATTTTTGCCGCGTTCGACTTTTGGCCAGGGGGTATTCAGGGTGGCGTTACTCAGGCCGTAAATGCCTGGGGAGAGGGACGTGACTTGCGGCAAGCGGTTGGAAAAGAAATAGAGCTGGTTCAGGTCACCGAAAAGCAGGTTGTAGCCCGGATAGGTTGCAGCTGTTTTCTCCAGCTGGCCACTGTATTGCTGCGCTTCGGTTTCCGATTGCAGGTAATCAAGGGGCAGCATTCCGCGTGATCTATGGTCAGCGTGCTTGGATTTTGCTTCGCGGACGTTGGTCACTGCGGCGAACTTGCCGCTGCGGGTAACCCCCAGCCAGGTGCCGCCGGCCTCATTGTCCCTGCCAGCGAGAAGTTGTGGACTCTCCGGCCACCAGTGGGCGGCCGTCGTTGCTCGAGCGTAATACTCGTCGCGATTGGCGGCGAGGATCAGCGGGTAATGGGGGTGGACTTTATAGGCGAATAGGATCAGGCACATGACCGTGGACGCAAAGGGCAAAGGAGCCGATGACGAGGCTCCTTTGCGCGTTGCTGAAATGAACAAGAACTATTTTTTTTCTTTTTCTTTGCGGCTCGCGTAAATCAGCAGTTTCTGGTCGGTATAGCTCTCCACTTCGCCGGCAAAGGACTCGATTTTGAAGTAATCATGAATCTTTTGCGGTGCATCCATGAAAAACTTATTCAGCTCCTGGACCTGCTTACGATTCATTCCGGCGCGCTTGGCCCATTCCTGAAAGTCATGAACTTTCGGAATGACCAGGGTTTCATGCAGAATCAGTTCGGCGTCGAGGATCATCTGCGTCCATTCCTGCTCGCTGAAGGCGCGGATGTGGGTTGGGTCGCGCTTCTTTTCCATCGTTTGATAGAAATCGGCAATCTCCGGATCTTCCGGAAGCAGGGTGTCGATGATCGCCATCCGGCCACCACGGCGCAGAACACGATGAAATTCCTGCAGCGCGCGGGGCACGTCGGGAAAATGATGCGGGGCGATGCGGCAGGTCAGAAGGGTGAATGATCCCGCCGGGAAGGGCAGGTCTTCGGCATCGGCTTCGCGGAAGATGACATTGTCGACCCCGCCCTCTTCAGCGATATGTTCCTGGGCCTTTTTCAGCATCTGCATGGTCAGGTCGGAGGCGACCACCTGGCGGACCAGCGGGGCAAAAAACAACGCCGTGTGCCCACCACCGCAGGCGACATCTAGCAGGTTGTCTTCTTGGGTCGGTTGCAGCAGTCGCACCGCTTCTTCCAGGTCTTTGCCACCGGAAAAATGGGCAGACTGGACATAGGCCATGGCGGTTTTACCGAATTGTTCACGGACCCGGTTTTTGAATTTCTTGTCCATCCAGGCTTCTCCCACGAATTTGTCTGCAGTATAGCATCGAAATCAGAAAAGTCTTGGAGATAATTGACCTTTACGGTACTTTTTCGAGCCTTGTCCGGCATTTTCAGGCGAAAATTAAGGCACGGCTTTTGCTGATCTTTATCGGCTATTTGCAGCGAGTCGGATATAAATGTCAGCCAGCAACGAGAAAATGACCTTGGTCGGGCGGAAACCTGTCAGCTGCTGCTGGCGAATTGACAGATAGTTTACTGCGGTTAAGCTGCGGTCGAAACGAAGAACGGGATTGGAGCGGAATGGAATTTATCGAATTGGTGAAAGGGCTGCTGCTGGGGATCTGGGACGAGTTCCTCTATATTTTTCCATTCATTCTGGTCGGCGTGCTGCTTGAAGCCACGATCAGAACCCTGAAATGGCATGTCAAGATCCGCCACGCGCTGACCCGGTTCGGCGGACTGGCAATCATTCTGGCGACCCTGCTTGGAGCTATCAGCCCCTTATGCGCCTGTGCCACTCTGCCGCTGGTGATTTCGCTGCTGCTGGCCGGCCTGCCGCTGGCCCCGGCGATGGCGCTGCTGGTCACATCGCCGCTGATGAGTCCGGCCGGCTACACCCTGCTGAACTGGGAATTGGGTGCCACCTGGGCCAATGCGGTGCTGTTCAGTGCGATTTTCCTCGGCCTGTTTGCCGGCTATCTGACCCACTTGCTGCGGCCTTATGGTTTCAGTGAGGATGTTATCTTCCGTAAGCAGCTGCCGCAGGGCAACTTCCACGACCCCGACTACCCGGTCGAAGAATTGCGCTGCGACTGCGGCAAGCAGTTGTCGCACCGGGTCGATCGCTGCACCCACAACCCTATATTGGTGTTTCTCGCCAAGTTCTGGGAGGGCACGCTGAAGATCGGCAAGTTCGCCCTGATCGGGATCACCGTCGAAGTGATCGCGCTGCAGTTCATCCCCAACGAATGGATTTCGATGCTGCTCGAAGGGACCGGAATCCTGCCGATTTTCGCCCTGACCTTCGCCACCATCCCGTTGCATATGCCCCAGGTGACAGCTGCGGCGATGCTTTACGGCTTCGTCTCGCCGGAATTCGGCGAAGGCATCGTCCTTTCCAAAGGGGCCGGCATCGCTCTGCTGGTCGGCGGCCCGGTGACGGCGCTGCCGGTGATGGCGTTATTCATCGCCATGTTCCGTAAGCGGGTGCTGGCCCTCTACCTGACGATCTGTGTCAGCGGGACCCTGGTCCTGGCCCTGACCTATCGCTGGTTACCCTTTTCATTCTAAACCTGCCAGTCTTCCAAAACATCTGAAGGCGCTGTAATTCCAATTACAGCGCCTTTATCATATCCTGCGCCCCGCAGGCGGCTGCCTTCGTCTTGCATTCTGAGCGTTATTGATTAGTCTTTTATACGACACTTGATTCGCCAAGGGGGGAGGCGCACCGAGTTTATGTCGCAGCCAGCGTAATAAGTTGATCTGCGGTGTTTGGTGGGCTTTTGCGGTTTCGGGCTTGTTCAAAGTTGTCGCTGCTGACCCGTCTTTTGCAGAGGCCTTCCGCTTGGCGTTTGCCCCTCCCCAGCTCAGCTGTCCAGCATCTCAAACGACCGATTGTGAGCAGAATGAAAGCATTGATCGTTGAAGACCGGCTGAAAGATCGCCTGTTACTGCAATATTACCTGGAATCTCAAGGGGCAGAGGTGATCTCGGCCAACAGCGGCAAAGAGGCCATGTTACTGGCACTGCAGCAAGGTCCCGATCTGATTATCTCCGATGTGCAGATGTCCGAGGGGGATGGGTTCCAGCTGCTGCGCAAGATCCGCTTGACCCCGGAACTGCATGGCTTGCCGTTTATCTTCTATTCTGCGGTCTACACCGATGGGCAGGATCGGCAACTCGCCGAAACTCTGGGTGCTGATGCATTTATTGTCAAGCCCAAAGCGCCGGAAGATTTCTGGAATGAGCTGCAACTGGCCTTGAAAACGGTGCGGGAAAAACCGCAACCAGCGCAACCTCTCCAGGTGCCAGAAGAGGATGCCTTCCTGCAGGAATACAGTTCTGTGGTCGCACGCACTCTGGGAAACAAGCTTGAGCAGCTCGATGCCATTGAGGCGTTGTTCCAGTTGACCTTTGAGCAGGCTGCGATCGGGATCGCCCATCTCGACCTCGAGGGGCGCTGGGTGCGCATCAACCCCCGTCTGTGTGACATTTTCGGTTACAGCGAAGCGGAACTGTTGAAAACGAATTTTCAGGCCTTGACCCATCTGGACGATCTGCCGGCTGAACTCGAGGCTCTCGAAGAGCTGAGCGACGGCCGGCGCGAGCAGTATCAGGCCGACAAACGCTATCTGCGCAAGGATGGTTCGGTGATCTGGGCAAATCTGAGGGTTTCGCTGGCGGAAACACCGAGCGGGGGAAAATATTACATCGCCATCATTGAAGATATTACCGCACGTAAAACCGCCGAGGAGCAGATTCGATCCCTCGAACGGCAGAACCGGATCCTGGTGGAAAATTCTCCGGTGGGCATCTATTACACCAACGCCAGGGGCGAGTTCCGCTACGTCAACCGGGAATTTCAGAAGATCACCGGTTTGTCCGCTGCCGAGTCGATGAGCGGTGGTTGGGCGAGTTGCCTGCACCCGGAGGATCTCGAAGAGATTCGGGCCCGCTGGCAGAAGTCGATAGATCGGAAATCCCCCTCCAAAGGACAATTCCGCCTGCTGCGCAAGGATGGCTTGCTCCTCTGGGTGATCGTTGAAACGGTCCCGGAGTTCGATGAAGATGGGGTGCTGGTGGCGTTTTTCGGCACCCTGACCGATATCACCGAGCTGGTCTCAGCGGAACAGGCAACCCGCGCGAAAAGCGAGTTTCTTGCCAGTATGAGCCATGAAATCCGCACCCCGATGAATGCCATCATGGGGATGACCCATCTGGCGCTGCAGACCCCGCTGAGCGCTCAGCAGCATGACTATCTGAGGAAAATCGATGCCGCATCCCGTTCCCTGCTCGGGATCATTAACGATATCCTCGATTTCTCTAAAATCGAGGCCGGTCGGCTCGAGATGGAGAGCATTCCCTTTAATCTCAACGAAGTGCTGGAGAACCTGGCCAACATGATTTCCCTCAAGGCCCAGGAAAAAGCGCTTGAGCTGGTTTTTTATCTGGCACCCGAGCTGCCTGTTCATCTGCTTGGCGACCCACTGCGGCTCGGCCAGATCCTGATCAACCTGACCAGCAACGCGGTCAAGTTCACCGATCACGGAGAAGTGGTGGTGCGAGTCGAACTGCTTAAATCAACCGATACCGTCGTGACTCTGAGTTTTTGCGTCCGCGACACCGGGATCGGCATTTCAGCGGAAGAACAGGCGCAGCTGTTTCAGATGTTTACTCAGCGGGACAGCTCGATCGCCCGGCTCTACGGAGGTTCGGGGCTGGGCCTGGCCATCTGTCAGCGGTTGATCGGAATGATGCGGGGAGAGATTTCCTTGCAGAGCACTCCCGGGGTCGGCAGTGAGTTTTGCTTTACCGCCAGCTTCGCTCGAAATCTTTCGGTTGCCAGTGGCAGCCGTTGTCCGTTGTTGTCCAGCCTGAACCAGCTCAGGGTCCTGGTTGTCGATGACAACCAGAGTGCCCGCGCCACCCTCTGCGATTACCTGGAAAACTTCAATTTCCGCGTCACCCAGGCGAGCTCGGGGGATGCCGCCTTCGCGCTTCTCGAACAGGCGCAGACCGATGCTTTCCAGCTGCTGCTGATCGACCGTGACATGCCGGATGATGATGGCCTGGCGGTCGCCCGGCAGATCAAGGCGAATCCGAGATTTGCTCCGCTGACCGTGGTGCTGATGGCGTCCAGCTTCGCCAAGGAGGAGCTGCGCCCCGATGCCGAGGGTGCCAGACTCGACGGGGTGCTGATCAAGCCGGTCAGCGCCTCGGCGCTGCTCGACACGATTGTGGCGACCTTTGGTGCCGAACAGCAAAAGACAACCTATCAGCGCCCCAGTCGGGCCGATTATCCGGCAGCCGTGGCCAGGATCGCCGGGGCGAAGGTGCTGCTGGTCGAAGATAACCTGATCAATCAGCAGGTCGCGCGTGAAATTCTGTCACTCTGGAACCTGCAGATACAGGTGGTCGAAAATGGTCAGCAGGCGGTGGAACGGGTCGCACAGGAGGACTTTGCCGCAGTGCTGATGGATATCGAGATGCCGATCCTCGACGGGTTGGGGGCCGTCAGGCAGATCCGCCGGCTGCCTGCCGGGAAAGCCGGCGTGCCGGTTATCGCCATGACCGCGCACGCCATGCCCCGGGATCGGGAGAAAGGGCTGGCGGCGGGGTTCAATGCCTATATTACCAAGCCGCTCGATCCCGATCTGCTGTTGAAGACCCTGTTACACTGGCTCGACCTGACGCCGGCCAGCACGCAACAGGCGCCTCTGCAGAAAGTTGTCGCCTTCTCCGATTTGAACGAGCTGCCGGCGCTGCCGGAGCAGATCCCCGGCATTGACGTTGCTGCCGGTGTCAGGCGGGTCGCCGGCAAGCAGCAGCTGTTCGCAAAGATGCTTTACGTTTTTTACCAGGAGAACCGGACCGCGGCCGAAGAGCTTCAGCAGTTGTTCGCCAGCGGTGAATTTGCGCAGCTGACAGGCCTGGTTCATCGGCTGAAGGGGACCGCCGGAAACGTGTCGGCGGTGGATCTCTACCCGCTCGCGGTGCGACTGGAGGCCAGCTTGAAGCAGGGGCAGGTCGAGGTCGGACCGCTGGTCGATCAGCTTTGTGCTGAGCTGCAGACCCTGCTGGTCAACATCGACGAGGTGTTCCGCCGCCCTGAGATCTAGCCCGGTTGACGTTGCGCTTCTGCTGCGAGGCTCAGGTCGGCTTCCCGGCGGCAGAGCTCCTCCAGCAGCTGATGTAGAACCTGCAGCTGCTCGGTCGGGGAATCGGGCAGCTCCTGCAGCTGGTTTTCCAGCCGGCGGGCGGTGGCCAGCGCGCTGCGGACCTGCTTGAGCGGATCGAGCTGCGGCGGGTTATGCAAATGGGCGACCTCGCGGAACTGCTTCTGCACCGTCGGCAGGCTGCGCTCCTGCTCGATCACCGACTCGCGCAGCAGGGCATATTCATCGTCACTGAACTGCTGCTCCTCACGCGCCTGGCGCAGCAGGTCGATGGCCCGGTAATCGGGCAACGGCTGCAGGCGCCGCTCGGCACCGAGCAGCTCCGGCTCTTCCTGCTCCAGATAGCGATAAGCGAGGGTCAGCTTGCGCGCGGTCTCCTTGCGGATGCGGATCTCGCGCGAGCAGTAGTCCTCGAACGATTCATACCCCCAGCCCTGAAACTCACCCTGATTCTTCACCTTGATCAGCTGCTCTCCCAGTTCCACCCAGGAGGATTTGAACTGCCGGGCCACCGCCAATACCTGGTAGCGGGGCGAGCTCGGATCGAGCTCGCGCATCAGCTGTTCAATGATCAGTTCCCCTTTACTTTTTGCTGCTTCGCGCATATCGACTTTCTCCGTCTTGAAGATTTGATCGTCGGGAAGATAGCATAGCCAGGGCGGAGAAAAACAGGTTGTTTTGCTTGGCGCCGGATATCCTCTCAGGTACAATTGCGCCTCTTTTCGCGGAGGAATCATGAGACGATGCAAGGTTGGGCCGGAGACGGTGCGGATGCTCGAGCTGGGGCATCCCTGGGTGATCGCTGACAAATATACCCGCCAGTGGCCGCAAGGGGAGTGTGGCCAACTGATCGCCCTGACCGATCAACGGGGCGTGCAGCTGGCCACGGCACTTTTCGATCCAAAGGACCGGATTGTCGCCCGGGTTTTGGCCGCGGGGCCGTTGCAGCTGACCACCGATTGGCTGGCAGCGAAGTTCCGGGCGGCCGACCGCCTGCGTCAGCAGCACGGGCAACTGGAGGAGACCAACGCCTACCGGCTGGTCAACGGAGAAGGGGACGGGCTGCCGGGGCTCACCGTCGACCGTTACGGGGAATACCTGATGGTGCAGCTCTACACCCCGGCCTGGGACCCTTACCTGCCGCTGCTGCAGAACGCCCTGCAGCAGGTCTTTCAGCC
Source organism: uncultured Desulfuromonadales bacterium (assembly GCA_945787335.1). Lineage (GTDB taxonomy): Bacteria > Desulfobacterota > Desulfuromonadia > Desulfuromonadales > Geopsychrobacteraceae > Malonomonas. The sequence continues at coordinate 9,572 of CALZHR010000123.1, read as the reverse complement.
GGCCGGCATCTACCGCAAGCTGCGGCCGCAGGAGACACGCGCGCTCGAAGCGAAAAGCCGCAGCAAGGACTATAGTCAGCTGATCGCCGGCAGCGCGGCGCCGGTGCCGCTGCAGGTGCTGGAAAACGGCCTCAATTACCTGGTCGATCTGCGTGAAGGCCTGAATACCGGGCTGTTTCCCGACCAGCGTCGCAATCGACGTGAACTGATGGCCCGCGCCGCCGGCCAGCGGGTGCTCAACCTGTTCGCCTTTACCGGCGCCTTCTCCGTCGCCGCTGCGGCCGCCGGCGCTAAGCAGGTCACCAGCATTGATGTCTCGCAGAAGTATCTCGATATCGCCCGGGAGAATTTCGCCTGCAACCGACTCAACCCCAAGCGGCATGAATTTATCGTCGGCGATGTCTTTGCCGCGTTGAAACAGCTGCGCGAGCAGCAGCGCCGCTTCGACATCATCCTCTTTGATCCGCCGTCCTTTTCCACCACCAAAAAGAGCCGTTTTTCCACCCAGGGGGGGACCAGCAAGCTGGTCGAAGCCACCCTGCCGCTCCTGGAGTCAGGCGGGCTGCTGATCTCTTCTTCTAATCATCAGAAGGTGTCGCTGGAGGAGTACCTCAAAGAGCTGCGGCGTGGCGCGCTGCAGGTGGGTCGTGAGTTGCGGACCATTTTCACCAGCGGCCAACCGGAAGATTTTCCCTGCCCGGTGAGCTTTCCGGAAGGGCGTTATCTGAAATTTGTCATCAGCACTATGACCGCCGGTTGAAAGATCTGGTGCTGGCAGGAAAAAAACGCATTCTGTACTGTTATTTCTGACTGGATTTGTTATGTTTGTGTCGGTGCCGCCTGGCCAAGAGATATCGCTGAGATAGAAGGTAATAAAATGACTGGAAAAGAGCTGTTATTGAAGGCGCTCAAAGAGAAGGGCGTTAAATTTGTGTTCGGTTACACCGGTGGGGCGATCATGCCGGTGTTCGATGAGATGGACAAGCTTGGCACTTTCCGTTTTATCATGTCGCGTCACGAACAGGGCGCGGCCTTTATGGCGCAGGGGATCACCCGCGCCTCGCTGTCGACCGACGAGCCGCAGATCGGTGTTTGCATGGCCACCTCCGGACCGGGAGCGATGAACCTGGTGACCGGAATCGCCGATGCCTATATGGACTCGGTGCCGATCATCGCGGTGACCGGGCAGGTCGCCACCGGCGTCATCGCCACCGACGCCTTCCAGGAGAGTGACGTGGTCGGCGTGATGCTGCCGATCAGCAAGCAGACCTATATGCCGCTGCGCGCCGACGAGGTGGAAAAGAATGTCCACGAAGCGTTTTACGTGGCCAGAACCGGCCGCGGCGGGCCGGTCGTGCTCGATGTCCCGAAAGATGTGCAGAATCAACTGGTGGCGGAAAACTATTATTTTGATGCGATGAATTTCCGGCCGATTTTGCCCGGTTTCTTTTACCACCCGACCCCGGCCCGCGAGCCGCTGCAGCGCGCCATCGATCTGATCAACCGCAGCGAGCGGCCGGTGCTGTTCTGCGGCCACGGGGTGATCAACAGCAATGCCGGAAAGCTGCTGCAGGAGTTCGCTGAAAAGGTCAATATCCCGGTCGCCTTCACCCTGCACGGCATCTCGGCGCTGCCCGCCGACCATCCCTTGAGCCTGGGGATGATGGGAATGCACGGCACCGTCGAGGCCAACCGGGCGATCATGGAGGCCGACCTGCTGATCGCGTTCGGGATGCGTTTCGATGACCGGGTCACCGGCAAATTGAACGAATACGCCCGGAACGCCGATGTCATCCACGTGGAGATCGACCCTTCTGAGATCGACAAGAACGTCGCCACCTCGGTGGCGATCAACGCCGATGTTTACCGCACCCTGCATGTGCTGCTCGGCGACCCGATGCTCACCTACAAGCCGCGGAGGCGCTGGCGCGAGCGGATCAGCGGCTTCCGCCAGGTGATCGCCGAGGAACTGCGGCAGGAGATCGCGAGCGGGGTTGGCGATGCCGGCAAGCTGCTGATGAAAACCGTGGTTCATCAACTCTCCGAGCTGACGCAGGGCAGGGATCTGATCGTCGCCGATGTCGGCCAGCACCAGATGATGGCGGCGCGTTTCTACAACTACCAGACGACCAACAGCTGGTTCGCCTCCGGTGGCGCCGGCACCATGGGCTGTTCGCTGCCGATGGCGATCGGCGTCAAGCTGGCCCGCCCCGCGGAGCGGGTCTGGTCGATCAGCGGCGACGGCGGCTTCCAGATGAACGCCCAGGAGCTGGGGACGATCATGGAACAGCAGCTCAATGTCAAGATCATCATCCTCAACAACGGCTACCTCGGCATGGTCCGCCAGTGGCAGTCGCTGTTTTTCGACGGCCGCTACGCCGGAACGCCGATGCTGAGCCCCGATTTCGGGCTGCTGTCGCAGGCCTACGGAATCCCTTACCGCAAAGTCGAGAGGTTGGAGGATGTCGCTCCGGCGCTGCAGCAGGCGATCGATCACCAGGGGGCGATGATGCTCGAGTTTGTCTGCGATCCGTCTGAACTGATCCTGCCGATGATCCCGGCCGGCGGCGGTTTCGAGGATATGATCATCCGGCGCCCGCAACCGGCCGGAAGCGCCAGCGACAGCGAAGGAGGGGAGTCATGAAAAGACGCGCCATCCTTGCCTTTATGCTCGATCGGCCCGGGGTGCTCAACAAGGTCTCGATGCTGATCCGCAAGAAGATGTACAACGTCGACACCCTGACCGTCTGCAGTTCGCGGAAGCCGGGGGTCAGCCGCATGACCATCACCCTGCGCGAAGACGACCAGGCGCGGGTCAACCAGGTGATCCGGCAGCTGGAAAAATTTACCGAGGTGATTTCCGTCAAGGAGCTCGACACTGATCACAGCTACTGGCGGGAGGTGGCCATCGTCAAGCTCGAAGTCGATGGCATGCACCTGGAATCCTTCCGCGACCGCTACAATTTCGAAATCCTCAACCAGCAGGCCAACGAGATCTGCATCCTGCAGGTTGCCGGCTCGACCCGCAACATCGACGCCTTTCTCGACGAGGTCGGCCAGGAGCACATCATCGAAATCGCCAGGACCGGGGTCACGGCCCTCGAAAAATAACGGAGGCAGGCATGAAAGGACGCAGCGGCGAAATTACCGGCACCCCGAAAGGGGGCAACTGGGTCGAGCGGACCGCGGCGCGCACCATGCTGCGGGCGGTCCGTTTTACCGATGCCGATTTCGAAAAACCGCTCATCGCCCTGGCCGTCCCCTACACCAACGGCACCCCCTGCAACGACCATATCCGCGAGCTGGGGGATCTGCTGCAGGCCGAGATCGAAGCGGCCGGCGGCAAGGCGATCATCTTCGGCACCCCGGTGGTCTCCGACGGCATCTCCATGGGCAGCGAGGCGATGAAATACTCGCTGGTCAGCCGCGAGGTGATCGCCGACGCCATCGAGCTGATGACCGAGGGCTACCGGGTCGACGGCGTCATCACCCTCTCCGGCTGCGACAAGACCATCCCGGCGGCGCTGATGCCGATCGCCCGCAACAACCTGATCGGCCTGACCCTCTACGGCGGCAGTATTCTGCCCGGCAAACACGCTGGCGAGGAGCTGAATATCGTCAGCGCCTTTGAAGGAATCGGCGCCCACGCGGCCGGTAAAATCGATGACCAGCAGCTGCGGGCGATCGAATGCCACGCCTGCCCCGGAGCCGGCTCCTGCGGCGGCATGTACACCGCCAACACCATGGCCGCCGCGATCGAAGCCATGGGGATGAGCCTGCCCGGTGCCTCCTCGAACATGGCGGTCGACAGCGCCAATCGCATTTCACAGGATAAGCGGGAGGACGCCGCCCGTTCCGCCCGGGCGCTGATCGGGCTGCTGAAGCAGGGGCGCTCTGCCCGCGAGATCATGACCCGCAGCGCCTTCGAGAACGCCCTGACCGTGGTGTGGGCGCTCGGCGGCTCGACCAACGCCGTGCTGCACCTGCTGGCGCTGGCCAAAGAGGCGGGGGTCGCGCTGACGCTCAGCGATATTGCCGCGCTCACCCAAAATGTGCCGCTGCTCGGCAACTTCAAGCCGTTCGGCCGCTACCTGATGAACGATCTGCACCGGCTCGGCGGGGTGCCGATGGTGATGAAGCTGCTGCTCGATGCCGGCTATCTGCATGGCGACTGCCTGACCGTCAGCGGCCGCACGGTGGCCGAAAACCTGGCTGACGCCCCTGTCTTGCCGGCCGAACAGGACGTCATCTTTTCCCCCGACTCCCCCTATGCCGCAGCGGGAAGGCATATCCGTATCCTCTCTGGCAACCTCGCCGAGGAGGGCTGCGTGCTGAAACAGAGCGGCAAGCAGCTCTCGACCATGCGGGGTCCGGCGCGGGTTTTCGAACGTGAAGAGGAGGCGCTGCAGGCAATTTTGGCTGGTGAAATTCAGCCGGGCGATGTTCTCGTGATCCGTTTTGAGGGGCCCAAGGGCGGCCCCGGCATGCGCGAGATGCTCTCTCCTTCGGCCGCTCTGATGGGCGCGGGCCTGGGTAACAGCGTGGCGCTGATCACCGATGGCCGCTTCTCCGGCGGCACCCACGGTATCATGATCGGCCATGTTGCTCCGGAGGCCCAGGTCGGCGGGAATCTGGCGCTGGTCAAAGAGGGGGACCAGATCGAGATCGATCTGGAAACCGAGCAGCTGAACCTGCTCGTGGAGTCGGCGGAGCTTGAACGCCGGCGCTCGCGCTGGCAGGCCCCGGCGCTGCGTTATCCGCGCGGGGTGCTGGCGAAGTATGCCCGGCTGGTCGGGTCCGCCTCGCAGGGCGCGGTGACTAGCTGAACAGCCAGGGCGCCTCCTGCTTGCGCCGTTGCTCGTAACGTCTGATCGCCTCAACCTGCTGCAGGGTCTGGGCGATATCGTCCAGGCCGTTGAGCAGGCAATGCTTGCGGAAGGGATCAATCTCGAAGCCGACCTGCTCCCCGTCCGGCAGGGTCAACCTTTGCCTTTCAAGATCGACCTTTAATCTGAATCCTTCCGAACTTTCCAGCCTGACGAACAGCTCCGCAACATTTTCTTCCGGCAGGACAATCGGCAGGATGCCGTTTTTGAAGCAGTTGTTGTAGAAAATATCGGCGAAGCTGGGCGCGATCAGTACCCGGATGCCGAAGTCGAGCAGCGCCCAGGGGGCGTGCTCGCGGGATGAACCGCAGCCGAAATTCGCGCGCGTCAGCAGGATTTCGGCTCCCTGATAGCGCGGCTGGTTGAGGACGAAGTTTTTGTTTCGCGGCCGGTTGGTGCAGTCCATCCCCGGCTCGCCATGGTCAAGATAGCGCCATTCGTCGAACAGGAAGGGGCCGAAGCCGGTCCGCTCGATCGACTTGAGAAACTGCTTGGGGATGATCGCGTCGGTGTCGACGTTGGCCCGGTCGAGGGGGGCGACAAGACCACTGAACGAAGTGAATTTTTCCATTAGCGGACCTCCAGCTCTCGGATATCGACGAAGTGACCGAAAACCGCCGCCGCGGCCGCCATCGTCGGACTGACCAGATGGGTGCGGCCGCCTTGCCCCTGGCGTCCTTCAAAGTTGCGGTTCGACGTCGACGCGCAGCGTTCCTGCGGATCGAGCCGATCGCTGTTCATCGCCAGACACATCGAACAGCCCGGCTCACGCCAGTCAAATCCCGCCGCGATAAAGATTTTGTCCAGCCCTTCGGCCTCGGCCTGTTGTTTGACCAGCCCGGAGCCTGGCACCACCATCGCGAGTTTGATGTTCTGCGCCAACTTGCGGCCGCGCAGCACCGCCGCGGCGGCCCGCAGGTCCTCAATCCGGCCGTTGGTGCAGGAGCCGATGAAGACCTTGTCGGGGTAAATCTCAGTGATCGGCGTGCCGGCTTTCAGCCCCATGTACTGCAGCGCGTTTTGCATCCCCTCGCGTTTGGTCGGGTCGGGCTCGGCGGCCGGATCGGGAATCCGGTCTTCAATGCTGACCACCATCTCCGGCGAGGTCCCCCAGCTGACCTGGGGCCGCAGGTCGCGGGCGTCGATCTGCACGAGCTGATCAAATTTTGCATCGGCGTCGCTGTGCAGCTGCTGCCAGGCGGCCACCGCCTGGTCCCAGAGCGTGCCGCGCGGCGCAAACGGGCGCCCCTTGACGTAGTCGATGGTTTTTTCGTCGGCGGCGATCAGCCCGGCGCGGGCGCCCGCTTCGATCGCCATGTTGCAGATGGTCATCCGCCCCTCCATCGTCAGGCTGCGGATGGTGCTGCCGCCGAACTCGATGGTGTAGCCGGTGCCGCCGGCGGTGCCGATCCGGCCGATGATCGCCAGGACGATATCCTTGGCGCTCAGGCCGGCCGGCAGTTCGCCGTCGACCTGCACCAGCATCGCCTTGGATTTTTTCTGGATCAGACACTGGGTGGCCAGCACATGTTCCACCTCGGAGGTGCCGATGCCGAAGGCCAGGGCGCCGAAGGCCCCATGGGTGGCGGTGTGGGAATCGCCACAGACCACCGTCATCCCCGGCAGGGTGGCGCCCTGTTCCGGTCCGATCACATGGACGATTCCCTGGCGCGGATCGTCCATGGCGAACAGGGTGATGCCGTACTCGCGGCAGTTGCGCTCCAGGGTTTCGACCTGCAGCCGCGAGATCGGGTCACTGATGCCGGCTGCGCGGTTGCTGGTCGGCACGTTGTGATCGGGAACTGCCAGGTTGGCCGAAGTTCGCCAGGGCTTGCGTCCCTCCAGCCGCAGCCCCGCAAAGGCCTGCGGGGAGGTGACTTCATGCAGCAGCTGCCGATCGATGTAGAGCAGGCAGGTTCCGTCGCTCTGGCAACTGACGATATGGCTGTCCCAGAGTTTGTCGTAGAGGGTGCGTCCACTCATTGCTGGCTCCTGTGTTTTTCGGTTGACGCATTCATTGTAATGGCTCGCGGCCATTAACGCCAGTGCGCAAGCTGCTTGCCTTCCCCGGGCGCTTTTGCTAAAAAGGTGCATTCTTTACACTGAAGTTCAAGGAGAACAAAAAAAAATGGGACTGATGACCGGAAAACGGGGCATTATTTTTGGCGTTGCCAATGACAAGAGTATCGCCTGGGGGGTCGCCCAGCAGCTGCACGCTGCCGGCGCCGAGCTGGCCTTTACCTATCTGAACGAAGCGCTCGAGAAGCGGGTCCGTCCGCTGGCCGAGAGCCTGGATGCAAAAATTATCCTCCCCTGCGATGTGCAGAACGAGGAGGAAATGGTGGCAGTCTTCGCCGAACTGGAAAAGCAGTGGGGGAAAATCGATTTTGTCGTCCATGCCATCGCTTTCGCCAACCGCGAAGACCTGAAGAATCCCTTCAGCCAGACCAGCCGCGAAGGCTTCCGGCTGGCGCTCGATGTCAGCGCCTACTCGCTGGTGTCGATGACCCGCTGCGCCCTGCCGGTGATGAAACAAGGCGGCAGCATCGTCACCATGACCTACCTGGGCGCGGTCCGCTCGGTGCCGGCCTATAACGTCATGGGCGTGGCCAAGGCGGCGCTCGAATCGTCGGTCCGTTACCTGGCCGCCGAGCTGGGCGAGAAGGGGATCCGCGTCAACGCGGTTTCGGCCGGTCCGATCAAGACCCTGGCCGCCTCGGGCGTGGCCAATTTTAAAGAGAAAATGCGGATTATGGAGGAGCGCGCGCCGCTCAAGCGCCTGGTCGATCAGGAGGAGGTCGGCAAGTCGACCCTCTATCTGCTCTCCGACCTGGCCTCCGGGGTCACTGGCGAGATCCATTATGTCGATGGTGGCTTCAGCACCGCCGCCGGTTAGCTTGGCAAGTCTTCGTTATTTCTGGAAGGGCTCCGATTTTCGGGGCCTTTTCACGTTTTGGATGGATGCATGATCGAAGGGAAAACCACCGGCCTCAAGGCCAGTCAGATCAACGCGCTGGAGCGGATCTACCGCCGCAAGCTGCCCGCCGATGAAGTGATCAGCGGCGAGCTGGCGCGCTATCTGACCGAGCTCTCCCGCGAGATTCAGCGCCAGCTCGGCCTGATCATCGACCGCTCCGGGAAGATCGAGCACGTCATCGTCGGCGACGACCGGGAAATCGTCATCCCCGATCTCTCCGGTTACAGCCTGGGGCGTAGTGGCCTGCGCGGGCTGCGCTGCATTCACACCCACCTGAAACAGGAACCCTTGAGCCGCGACGACCTGACCGACCTGGAGCTGCTGCGCCTCGATCTGATGGCGGTGATCGGGGTCCGCGAAGACGGCCTGCCGGGGCGGCTGGAATATGCCCACCTGTTACCGACCGCGGAGAAGGCGCAGATCGAGACGGTGGTGCTGAACGATTTCTATCGTCTGCAGCTCGATTTCTCCGCCTTTATAAGTTCTCTCGATCAGCAGATGGAGCGGGTCGCCGCTGAAACCGTCGACCTTTCCGATGCGCGCGAGCGGGCGTTGTTGATTTCGGTGCCGCGCGGCAATCGCCAACAGGCCGAAGATTCGATGGCCGAGCTCGAGGAGTTGGCCCGCACCGCCGACCTGCAGGTGATCGACACGGTGGTTCAGCGCCCCCGCAAGCTCAACCCGCGCTTCCTGGTCGGGGAGGGGAAGCTGCGCGAAATTGTTATCAGCGCCCTGCAGCGGCGGGCGACTCTGCTGGTGTTTGACCAGGACCTGACCCCGAACCAGGTGCGCTCGATCAGCGAGGTCACGGAAATAAAAGTTATTGACCGCACCCAGCTGATCCTCGACATCTTCGCCAAGCGCGCCCAGTCGCGTGACGGCAAGGTGCAGGTGGAACTGGCCCAGCTGAAATACATCCTGCCGCGGCTGGCCGGCAAGGGGACGGCGATGTCGCGGCTGATGGGCGGCATCGGCGGCCGCGGTCCCGGCGAGACCAAGCTGGAGATCGACCGGCGGCGGATCCGTGACAAGATCAACCGGCTGGAAAAGCAGCTCGACAGTCTCGGCCGGGGGCGGCTGCAGCGGCGCCAGAAACGGGTGCGGGCCGGGCTGCCGATCATCTCGATCGTCGGTTACACCAACGCCGGCAAATCGACCCTGCTCAACGCCCTGACTCAGAGCGAGGTGTTCACCGAAAACCTGCTCTTCGCCACCCTCGACACCTCGACCCGGAGGCTGCGTTTTCCCCTCGATCGCGAGGTGATTATCACCGACACCGTCGGCTTCATCCGTGACCTGCCGAAGAGCCTGATGGGGGCCTTCAAGGCCACCCTCGAAGAGCTGGATGATGCCGATCTGCTGCTGCATCTGGTCGATTTATCGAATTTTCGGTTTAAGGAACAGATCGAATCGGTCGAAAAGATTCTCGATGACCTCGGCCTGGGCAACCGGCCGCGGCTGCTGGTCTTCAACAAGATCGATCAGGTCGACCCGCAGGATCTGCCGCACCTTTGCCGGCGCTACCAGGCGATCCCGATCTCGGCCTTCGACCGCGCCAGCTTCGCGCCGCTGCTGGACGAACTGCAGCGGCGTTTCTGGAGCGATGAGACCGCCGAGCCGACTTGACAGGCTTTGCCCGTATCCGTTAATCTGTTCGATCTGCCCTGGCACCCCGCACGGTGGACGAAACCTAGGCAATACCGGAGTTT
>CALZHR010000122.1 GCA_945787335.1 uncultured Desulfuromonadales bacterium | reverse complement strand
TCGGTATTCTCAATACCTTTTTCATGTCGGTGATGGAGAGAACCCGTGAGTTCGGCGTATTGATGGCGGTCGGAATGCGACCCGGTCAGGTTCGCTTGCTGGTGTTGCTGGAAACCCTGGCGATGGGGATTTTTGCCTTGCTCTGCGGGGTGCTGCTCGGGGTGCTGATGAGCCTCTACATGGCCCGGGTCGGGATCGACCTGTCTGGCAGCCTGACGCCGATCACCTATGCCGGCGGCACCATCCTGCCGCGACTGCATGCCGTTCTGGAGCCGTCCAATATCCTGATTCCGGCCGTTACATTGCTGCTGGTCTGCCTGGTGGCGGGGTTTTTGCCGGCCAACCGGGCCGCCCGGATGCAGCCGGTTAGCGCGATTCGCGAGGAGTGATTATGGATATATTGCTTCTCGCCTGGAAGAATCTCTGGCGTAATCGACGCCGGACCCTGATCACCCTGGCTGCACTCAGTTTCAGCCTGATGCTGGTGCAGGCCTTTCACAACCTCTCGTACGGGGTCTATTCGGCGATGATCGATAGCGGCGTGCGCGCCGGGACCGGTCACCTGGTGGTTTATCAGCAGGATTATGTTGCCGGCCGTGACGAACGTTATTCCTTTGACCCGCAGCAACTGCCAGCACAGGTGAGCGCTCTCGACGGGGTCGAAGCGGTGTTGCCGCGTCTCTACCTGCCGGGATTGGCCCAGTCGAGTCGTGAGAGCCGCGGGATCCTGCTCACCGGGGTGGTGCCGCAGGAAGAGCGGTCGGTCAATCCGTTCTTGCGTGATCTGCCGGCAAACCAACAGCTGCCTTCGCTCAACGGGCGACAAGCGATTCTCGGCAGCCGACTGCTGAAAGAATTACAGCTGAAACTGGGGAACAAGTTTGTCGTCACCCTGCAGGGTCGCAGCGGCGAACTGGTCAGCGAAATGTTTCGCGTCCATGGCGTGGTGACGACCGGGATCAAAAGTGTTGACAAGTCGCTACTGCTGGTCGGTCGCGAGCGGGCCGCGGCATTGGCCGGAATCCCCGGGCAAATCCACGAACTGGCGGTGATCCTCGAAGACCAGCGGGTCGATCGCCGGGTCTATCCCGCCCTGCAGCAGTTGTTGCGCGACCGGCCACAGTTGCGCGCACTGGCCTGGGACGAGGCGATGCCGAACCTGTCGAACGCGATCAAACTCGATTACGCCAGCCAGAAGTTTATCTTCGTGGTCATGCTGCTGATCGTCACCATCGGGGTCGTCAACACGCTTTTGATGTCGGTCATGGAGCGTTTTCGTGAGTTCGGGGTAATCCTCGCCGTCGGTGCCAGCAGCAGCCGGCTGCGCAGTCTGGTGTTTGTCGAGGCGCTGCTGCTCGGCCTGGTTGCCATGCTGTTCGGCAGTATTCTCGGCTCCTTGTTGACCTGGTACCTGCAGGCGATCGGTATCGACCTGCGTGATTTTATCGATGAAAGTCTCGAATTCGGTGGCGTGGTTTTCGATCCGATCTTGCGGGCGACTTGGGATTTACCCTACATGCTGCAGCTGGCTG
>CALZHR010000121.1 GCA_945787335.1 uncultured Desulfuromonadales bacterium | reverse complement strand
TATTTTTTCTTCCCAACTGCAAATCTGAGGAGCCAGCAGAGATGAGACTACCCTAGGGTCGTCCGCGAACTCCGTCACCGGCACGCCCGTTGTTAATCGACGCCGCAAAACCGCGGCACAAACAATCACCCCCGCGATGCAGCAATCGTTTTCGAACGAAGCGTGTCTTTGTGCGTTTTGTTCGCGAGTCGTTGCGCGCTTTGGAGTAATCGATCTTTAGACCGATGAGCCACTTTCACTGTGACCCGATAAACCATTCACCGAAGGACATCACGATTTATGTTTGAAGCAACAGAAGCATTTACAGCCAAAGACGAAACCGACTCTTGCAACGACTGGCAGCAGGAGCTGCAGCAGAATATCACCTCTGTCGATCAGTTGAAGGCGTATCTCGACCTGACGGAGGCCGAAGAGGCCGACCTGCGCCAGGTGGTCGCCGCCCACCCGATGAACATCCCGCGTTACTATCTGAATCTGATCGATCGCAGCGATCCGCAGGACCCGATCCGCAAGCTGTGTATCCCGCAGAGCGAGGAGCTGATCCTCGCCGGGGCGATGGGGGAGACCACCAAGGACCCCTACGGCGATGACAAGCACGACAAGGGCAACGGCGTACTGCACAAGTACTCCTACACTGCCCTGGTGGTTGCCACCGAGTACTGCGCCATGTACTGCCGGCACTGCTTCCGCAAGCGGATGGTCGGCCTGCCGAACGAGCAGACGGTAAAGAATTTTCGCGGCGCGGCCGAATATATCGCCGCCAACCCGCAGATCTCCAACGTGGTGATCTCAGGCGGCGACCCCTTCCTGCTGCCGACTGAAACCCTGCGGCAGATGCTCGACGCGCTCAAAGAGATCGACCACCTCAAGTTCGTGCGCATCGGTTCGCGGGCGCCGGTGGTTTACCCGAGCCGTTTTCTGGATGACGAGCTGATCGAGATGCTCGCCGAATTCAACCGGCACAAGACCCTGTTCGTGCCGACCCACTTCAACCACCCGAACGAGATCACTCCGCAGGCGCGTGAGGCGGTGCAGCGGCTGCGCCGCGCCGGTATCACGGTCAACAACCAGGCGGTGCTGCTGCGGGGGATCAACGATTCAGTCGAGACCCTGGTCGAGCTGATGAACGGTCTGCTGGAGATCGGCGTCAGCCCTTATTATCTCTACCAATGCATGCCGGTTGAGCGGGTGCGGCATCACTTCCAGGTGCCGCTCAAGCAGGGGGTGGAGCTGGTTGACGCCGCCCGCCAGCAGCTTGACGGCTACGCCAAGCGCTTCAAGTTCATCATCGGCCACGATATTGGTAAGCTGGAGATCTGCGGCCAGGTCGACGGCAAGCTGATTCTCAAGCAGCTGCACGCCCGGCCTGGACACGAAGAGGAGTCCTCACGTATCCTGGTGCGGCAACTGACCGAGGACGGCGGCTGGCTGGATGATCTGCCAGAAGTCGCTCTTGGCGCATAACTTTTAACCATCCATCTGGGGCCTTTCCGGCAGCGGGAAGGCCCCAGCGTAACAAACGGGGCATTTCGTGCCATGCTACTGATCATTCTGCTGCTGCCCTTCAGCATGCTCTGTTTTTACCTGGCATTTCTCTGTTACCAAAAAGCATATTATCGGCACGCCCTGGTGCTGTTTCTGTTCGCCTGCGGAGCGCTGCTGCTCTCTGCCGGTCTGCTCGGTGCCGGGTATCTGGCCGGCCGCGAGTTTTACTCCCTGTCATAAATATCCTTGGTCCCTGATTATTCTATAAAACCCTGCCGGACGCTGTCCGGTACAGCCGCCGCCTTGAAGATACCAAGTGAGCCTGATAGGGTTATGGTGCGTAACCTGTAGCGATGATTCAGCAAGATCCTCAAGTACTGTTTCGTTGGCGGAGCCTTTCGGCGAGTCCATCTGACGGTTAATGGAAGTGGGGGAAGATGCAGGAAAAAAATGGTTCTTTGTATATCGCCCTGCTCAGCATACACGGCCTGATCCGCGGCCGGAATCTTGAGCTGGGGCGCGATGCCGACACCGGCGGCCAGACTCTCTACGTCGTCGAACTGGCGCAGGCGCTGGCCCGTCACCCGGACGTCGCGCAGGTCGATCTGATCACCCGGCGGGTGGTGGATGCCGAGGTCTCGCCCGACTATGCTGAGGAGATTGAACCGCTGGAGACGAATCTGCGCATTGTGCGCATCAGCGCCGGGCCGGACGAGTACATCCCCAAGGAGCAGCTCTGGGATCACCTGGACAGCTTCGCCGACAACCTGGCCGAGTTCTTCCGCGCTCAGGAGCGGCAGCCCGACATCCTCCACAGTCACTACGCCGACGCCGGTTACGTTGGTGTGCGGTTGGCGAACCTGCTCGGTACGCCGTTGATTCATACCGGCCATTCCCTCGGCCGGGTCAAGCGCAACCGTTTTCTGGCCAGCGGCCTGAAGGCGGAGGTGATCGAAGAGCGTTTCAACATGAGCCGCCGCATCGAGGCGGAGGAGATGACCCTGGCCACGGCTGAACGGGTGGTCACCAGCACCCGCCAGGAGATCAGGGAGCAGTACGAGCTCTACGACCACTACCAGCCGGACCAGATGCGGGTCATCCCGCCCGGCACCAACCTCAACCAGTTCCTGCCGCCGGAAGGGGGCGAGATGAAGACTCCGCTCTTCAGCGAGCTGACCCGCCACCTGAAAAATCCGGACAGGCCGCTGATTCTGGCCCTGTCGCGGCCGGACAAGCGCAAGAACATCGCCGCGCTGATCGAGGCCTACGGACAGTCGGCCGCGTTGCAGCAGCTGGCCAACCTGATGATCGTCGCCGGCAACCGGGACGACATCGACGATCTTGAAGAAGGCGCCCAGGAAGTCTTTCACGAGCTGCTGGTCGCCGTCGATCGCCACGACCTCTACGGCAAAGTCGCCATGCCGAAGCACCACGAGCGCTGCCATGTGCCGCTGATCTATCGCATTTCTGCGGCGACTGGCGGCGTCTTCGTCAACCCGGCGCTGACCGAGCCCTTCGGCCTGACCCTGATCGAAGCGGCCGCTTCCGGGCTGCCGATCGTCGCCACCGAAGACGGCGGGCCGCGCGATATCATCGGCAACTGCGAAAACGGCCTGCTGGTCGACCCCCTCGACCCGAGCTCGATCACCGAAGCCCTGCTCAGGCTGCTCGGCGACCGCAAGCTCTGGGAGGCCTGCCGCGACCGGGGGTTGCAGGGGGTGCGTGAACATTACTCCTGGGCCGCCCACGCGCAGCGTTACCTCGAACTGATGACGCCGATCGCGAGGCGCTCCGAAAGGCTGGAGCGGCAGCCGGTGCCGGAGCGCGCCGGCCTTTATCGCAGCCGCGCCATCGTCAGCGACCTCGACCAGAACCTGATCGGCGATGATGAATCGCTGCAGCAGCTGATCAGTGTGCTACGCCAGCGTCGGACCCGCGCTTTTTTTGTTCTGGCCACCGGTCGGCGGCTCGATTCGGCGCTGAAGCTGATGAAGAAGCACAAGATCCCCGAGCCGGACGTGCTGATTACCAGCAGCGGCACCGAAATCTACTACGCCCCGGAGCTGATCGCCGACATCGCCTGGGCGCGGCATATCGATTACCAGTGGACGCCGCACCGGGTGCGCAAAGCCCTGGCCGGGTTTCCCGGTCTGAAGCTGCAGCCGAAACAGGAGCAGAGCCGCTTCAAGCTCAGCTACTACATCGACCCGGAGCGCGCCGATCTTGAGGAGATCAAGACCCTGTTGCATCAGGAGGAGCAGTCGGTGCACGTCCAGCTGGCCTTCGGCCAGTATCTCGACATCCTGCCGCTGCGTGCCGCCAAGGGAACCGCGCTGCGCTATGTCGCCGAGCTGAAGAACGTTCCCCTCGAAACGGTTTTTGTCGCCGGCGGGTCGGGGGCCGACGAAGACATGATGCGCGGCAATCCTCTTGCCGCGGTGGTCGCCAACCGGCACGACGAGGAGCTGTCGCAGCTGATCGATGCCGAACGGATCTATTTTTCCAGCCAGCCGTACGCCGCGGGAATTCTCGAAGCCCTTGATTTCTACGATTTCTTTGGCGCCTGCCGGGACCCCAGAGAGGCGAATCTTCCATGACGCCAAAACGTCTGCTGCTCTGCACCGATATGGACCGCACGGTGATCCCCAACGGCCGCCAGCCGGAGCACCCGGCGGCGCGCGAACAGTTCCGGGCATTCTGCGCTCGCCCGGACGTCTGTCTCGCATACGTCACCGGCCGCCATCGGCAGCTTGTGCAGCAGGCGATCGCCGATTATCAATTGCCCGAACCGAACTTTGCCATCACCGATGTCGGCAGCCGGATCTACCAGGTCGAAGGGGGCGGCTGGCGCAACCTCGAAGCCTGGGAGGCGGAGATTGCTGTCGCTTGGGGGGATCTGACCCATGACGATCTCGAGCGGGCGCTGCGACCGGTTGCGGAGTTGAAGTTGCAGGAGGCCGAGAAGCAGAACCGTTTCAAGCTGAGCTATTATCTGCCCCTCGCGATCGATCACGCGGCGGTCCTGCTTCGCATGCGCGCCATCCTGGATGGGCTGGGCGTCTCCGCCAGCCTGATCTGGAGCGTCGATGAGCCGGAGGGTATCGGTCTGCTCGACGTACTGCCGGAAAACGCCACCAAGCTTCACGGGCTGCGGTTTTTACAGCAGCAGCTCGGCTATGCCGATGATGAGCTGTTCTTCGCCGGCGACAGCGGCAACGACCTGCCGGTGCTCGGCAGCCCGGTGCGCTCGGTGCTGGTCGCCAACGCCAGCGACGAGGTGAAAAACCTCGCAATGAAATTGGCCGGCGAAGCGGGGCATGCCGCCACCCTTTACCTGGCGCAGGATGCCGGCTTTCCCCTGGGGGGTAATTATGCCGCGGGTGTGCTGCAGGGGATCTGCCATTATCATCCGGAGCTATGCCCGCAATTCAAAGGGAGCGAGTCTTGAACATGTCATCCGCCGCTCAGCCATATGTCTTTGGCGAAGTGCTCTTTGATAATTTTCCGAACGGCGAAAAGGTGCTTGGCGGCGCGCCTTTCAACGTCGCCTGGCATCTGCAGGCTTTGGGGGATTGTCCGCAGTTCATCTCGCGGGTCGGTGATGATCTGCCGGGCAGGGAGATCCTGCAGGCGATGGATGACTGGGGCATGAACGCGTCCGGGTTGCAGCGCGACCCGCAGCACCCGACCGGACAGGTCGTGGTCGAGATTGCCGACAATGAACCGCGCTACACCATCGTTCCAGACAGCGCCTACGATTTCATCGCGGCAGACAGTATCCTACCGCCAGGAAGCGGTGGTATCCTCTATCATGGAACCCTGGCATTGCGGAATGCGGTCTCAAGAAACGCCCTGGAGAGACTGCTGGAGCAGGATGGGATAGCGATATTCCTGGATGTCAACCTGCGCCCGCCCTGGTGGCAGCGCGAGGAGGTTCATCGCTGTCTGGCCAGGGCCCGCTGGGTGAAGCTGAATCTTGACGAATTGCGGCGGCTCGGATTCGCTGAAAAAAATCTTGAGCGGGCGATCGCCGAATTTCAGCAGCGTTATGCTCTGGAGCAGGTGATCCTGACCCGCGGCGAAAACGGCGCGCTGGTGCGCACCGCTGACGGGCAGCTTCACAACGTGGTCCCTGAACCGGCAGAGGATTTTGTCGATGCGGTCGGCGCCGGTGATGCCTTCAGCGCGGTTTATCTTCATGGCCTGCTGGCCGGCTGGACGATCCCCGCAACCTTGGCTGCCGCCCAGCGATTTGCCAGCAAGGTGGTCGGTCTGCGTGGCGCGACCACCACCGAGAAAGATTTTTATCGCAGCTTCCTCAGTTCGCTGCGTTAACTGCAATCTCTCCAGTTAGAGACCCGACGAAGGACGCTCATGTACGAACAGGTTTCCCACTCGCTGCTGAATGACATTCTCAACCGTATTAAACCGGAGATCTCCAGCCAGGATCTGCGCCACTTCTATACCCGGCTCGGCGCCAATTTTTACGCCATCCATTCGCTGTTTGAAAAGTTGTACGGCTGTCGCCCGGACTTCAACGAACAGGCGCAGCGGCTGGTCGAGACCATGGCGCGGCAGTACATCAAGCGCCCGCAGCAGCTGCGCGACCTCGACCTGGAGCGGGAGAAGGACTACAACTGGTTCCTCAGCCAGAAGTGGGTCGGCATGGCCCTCTACTGCAAAGGGTTCGCCGGCAACCTGCAGGATCTGCGCGGTCACCTCAACTACTTCAACGAGCTGGGGGTCAACCTGGTGCACATCATGCCGATCATGCGCTGCCCGGAGGGCAAGAGCGACGGCGGTTACGCAGTGAGCGATTTCCGCGAGCTCGACCCGGAGGTCGGCAGTCTCGATGATTTGAACGAGCTGGCGAGCGACATGCGCCAGCGTGAGATCCTGCTGGTGCTCGACGTGGTGGTCAATCATACCTCGAACAATCACTACTGGGCCGAGCAGGCCCGGCAGGGCGATCCCAAGTACCAGGACTACTACTACACCTTCGAAAACCGCAACGTTCCGGACATGTTTGAACAGAGCATGCCGGAGATCTTCCCCGAGACCTCCCCGGGCAATTTTACCTGGGACGAGGAGATGGGGCGCTGGGTGATGACCGTCTTCAACGACTATCAGTGGGATCTCAACTACAGCAACCCGGCGGTCTTCATCGAGATGCTCAACATCATCCTCTTCTGGGCCAATCAGGGGGCCGACATCCTGCGGCTCGACGCGGTCGCGTTCTTGTGGAAGAAGATCGGCAGCACCTGCCAGAACGAGCGCGAGGCGCACCTGATCCTCCAGCTGCTCAAAGACTGCTGCCAGGTCACGGCGCCGGGGGTGGTGTTCATCGCCGAGGCGATCGTCGCCCCGGTCGAGATGATCAAATACTTCGGCGAGGACGCGGTGATCGCCAAAGAGTGCGAGATCGCCTACAACGCCACCTTCATGGCGCTGATGTGGGACGCGGTGGCGACCAAGAACGCGCGGCTTCTCAACCAGGGGATCAAGAGCCTGCCGGTCAAGCTGGAGCGCGCCACCTGGCTCAACTACATCCGCTGTCATGACGATATCGGCCTCGGCTTCGATGACCGGGATATCCTCCTCTGCGACTACGAACCGCTGAAGCACCGCAAGTTCCTGATCGATTATTTCACCGGTCAGTTCGAGGACTCCCACGCCCGCGGCTTGCCCTTCGGCCAGAACCACAAGACCGGCGACGCGCGGATCTCCGGCTCGCTCGCCTCGCTGGTCGGGCTGGAATACGCGCTGGAGCAGGAAGACGACCAGGGGATCGATGACGCCATCAAGCTGATCCTGCTGCTGCACGGCATGATCCTCTCTTTCGGCGGCATCCCGCTGCTTTACTACGGCGACGCCATCGGCACCCTCAATGACGATTCCTACCGGGACGATCCGCACAAGCAGGGTGACACCCGCTGGGTGCACCGGCCGTCGATCGACTGGGACAACGCGGCGCGCCGCAACACCCCGGGCACCGTCGAATATAAAGTTTTCAGCGCCTTAAAAAAGATGATCGCGGTGCGCAAGGAGATTCACGTGTTCGCCGATTTCAACAACCGCGAGCTGCTCGACGCGGAGAACCCGCACCTGTTCGTGTTCGGGCGTTACAACATTCAGCAGCCGGCCGAGCGGGTGCTGGTGGTGGGCAATTTCAGCAACCGGCCGCAGCACCTCGAGCTGACCGATATCGGCAGCTGGGGCGTACCGTACGGCCAGTTCGTCGATCTGATTCGCGGCGAGCGGCCCGATTTCTTCAAGGAGAGTCTGGTGATCCCCAGCTACGGCTATTACTGGCTGAGTGATCGCCCTTGAGAAAGGCCTGGCGAGCTGAACCTGACCCGTGTGAAGCAACCTGTTCGCCCAAGCTGCGGCCTGAGAGATGGAGCCACCGCTAACCGGTTTGAACGTCATGTCGAAATACTTCATTTGCTCCCTGTGCATCGTAACGATCGCCTTGCTGCAGTCTGGCTGCAGCGCCGCCAGGCACCGGCAGCAGACTGATCAACGAATACAGAAGATAATCATCGATAAGCAGCGGGCCGCCCTGGGGAACGCAGAGCCCTTCAGCGTGGCTCAGCCGGCCGATATCCTCCGCCAGCGCCTGCTCGGGGAGCAGAATCTTGCCATGGCCGGTCCGGCCTCACTGGGCAGCTCCCAGCTGCCGAAGATTCCCCATTGGCCCGAATCTAAACCACCAGCCGCAAGCGCCATACCGACCGAGAATGAGCCGGTCACCGCAGAAATATCTCTTTCGCTGGTCGAAGCCCTGCAGGTGGCCGCGCAGAACAGCCGCGAATACCAGAGCCGCAAAGAGGAGCTGTTCCGCAGCGCCCTGGCGCTCGATTTCGAACGCAACGCGTTTCGCAGCACCTTTGCCGGCAGCATTGCCGAAGACTACCGGCAGGATCGCAGCGGCGCTGTCGTCGAAGGCGGGTCGACATCGGTCCTTGGCAGCCTGTCAAAGCTTTTCACCACCGGGATCAGTCTGACCACGCAGATCGGCTGGGATCTGGTGCGTATGTTGCAGCCCGGCCGCGAGTCCTCCAGCGGCCTGTTCGGCGACGCCTCGATCACCATCCCCCTGCTGCGCGGCGCCGGGCGGCACATCGTCGGCGAATCGCTGACCCAGGCGGAGCGCGACACCCTTTACGCGGTCTGGGACTTCGAACGCTTCAAAAAGGAGTTCGTGGTCACCCTGGTCGGGCGCTATCTGGCGACGTTGCAGGCGGACGACCTGCTGCGCAACCAGGAAGAGAACTATCGCGGCCTGATCGCCTCGACGCGCCGCGCCGGCCGCCTGGCCGAAGCGGGGAAACTGCCGCAGATTCAGGTCGACCAGTCGATCCAGAATGAGTTGCGCGCCCGCGACCGCTGGGTGGCGGCCCGGCAGGCCCGGGAGCGGACCCTCGATGAATTCAAGATCCTTCTCGGCCTGCCGACCGATGCCGCCGTGGTCCTCGATCGGAATGAATTCAAGCAGCTCGAAGCAGATCTCGGACTGCGCCTTGCCGAGCTGTTCAGCCTGTCGGCCACCGGGCCGACCCCGGTGGCCGATGCCCCGATCCGGCTGGTGCCGCCCGATTCCCGGGAGGCCGGAGCGTTGGAGCTGCCGTACCCCAGTGCCATCGCTATCGCTCTGCAGAACCGGCTCGACCTGCGGGTGGAGCAGGGGCGGGTGAGCGACGCGCAACGGCAGGTGATCGTTGCGGCCGATGCCCTGCGCCCCGAACTGACCCTGTTCGGTTCCGCCGCCACCGGCACCCGGCGCAGCATCGCAGCCCTGCAACCAGAAGACAGCAACCGGCTCGATTTCAGCGACGGTGTCTATCGGGGCCTGCTGACCCTCGATCTACCTTTTGAGCGGACTGCCGAGGCGATCGCCTATCGCGACAGTTATATCAGCCTGGAACAGGCGGTGCGCGCGGTGCAGCAGCTCGAGGATCAGATCAAGCTGCAGGTGCGCAACGATCTTCGCGACTTGGAACAGGCCCGCGCCAGCCTGAAAATTCAGGATCAGGCGGTCAAGCTTGCCAAACGGCGGGTGAGAGGCTCGGAACTGCAGCTGCAGGCGGGGCGGGCGCAGATTCGTGACCTGCTTGAAGCACGCGAAGCGCTGCTCGGCGCCCAGAACGCTCTGACCGCGGCGCTGGTCGACTATCGGGTTGCCGAACTGGCCATGCAGCGTGATCTCGGGGTGCTGCAGGTCGACGCCAGCGGGATCTGGCAGGAATATTCCCCCGGAGACACCCAGTTATGACAACGGAAACCAACCTGGACCCGGCAAATAAACGTCAGCGCATCCTCTGGCTGGCTGTGGTGAGTGTTTGCTTGCTCGCCTTGCTCGGCTACCTGCTGCTGGACAGCGGCGACATATCAAGTGATTCGGCCGAGATGCCGACCTTCGCTGTGGCCCAGGGACCGCTGACGATCAGCGTGGTCGAGTCGGGCACCATCAGGCCCCGCGAACAGATTATCCTGAAAAACGAGGTGGAAGGGCAGACTGTGATCCTGTTCCTCATCGAGGAGGGGACCGAGGTCAAGACCGGCGAGCTGCTGGTGGAGCTCGACGCCAGCCAATTGATCGACCAACGGGCCAATCAGCAGATCCAGGTCATCAACGCCGAGGCCGCCTTTGTCAACGCGCGGGAGAACCTCGCTGTGGTCACCAGCCAGGCTCAAGCCGACATCGACAAGGCCGCCTTGGACCTGCAGTTTGCCCGCCAGGATCTCGACCAGTACCGGCAGGGGGAATACCCGAAGCTTGAAAAGGAGGCGCAGGCAACCATCACCCTGGCCGAGGAGACCCTGACGAATGCCAGAAATACCTATGACTGGTCGCTGAAGCTGTTTGAAGAAAAATACATCGCCGAAGCGGAATTGAAAAAGGATGAGCTGAGCTGGCAGAAGAGCCAGATCGACCTGGAACTGGCGAGGGATGAACTGAACCTGCTGCAGAACTTCACCTACAAACGGCGCATGGCAGAGCTGGAGAGCGCAGCCAAGCAGGCGGAGATGGCGCTGGAGCGGGTCAAGCGTAAAGTCGCCGCCGACGTGGTGCAGGCCGAAGCCAAGCTGAAGGCCAGCGAAGCCGAGTTCAAACAGCAGCAGGACAAATTCGCCAAGATCGACAACCAGATCGGCAAGACCAAGATCTATGCGCCGATGGATGGCACGGTGATCTACGCCTCCAGCACCAAGATGAGCTGGCGCGGCAATTCCGAGCCCATGGACGAGGGGCAGGCGGTGCGTGAGCGCCAGGAGCTGATCTACCTGCCGACCACCGCCTCCTACGATGCGGAGATCAAGGTCCACGAGTCGAGCCTGAAAAAAATCCGCACCGGGCTGCCGGTGCAAATCAGCATCGACGCGCTCCCCGGGCGGACCCTGAGCGGCCGGGTAGCCTCCATCGCCCCCCTGCCCGACGCCACCAGCATGTTCCTGAACCCTGACCTCAAGGTTTACAACACCGTCATTCAGATTGACGGCAATGGCGCCGAGCTGCGCAACGGCATGAGCTGTCGCGCGGAGATCATCGTCGAACGCTTCGATAACACTTTTTTCGTGCCGCTGCAGGCGGTGCTCCGGGTTGGCGGGCAGCCGACGGTCTATGTCGTCAAGGGGGGTGATTTCACCTCGCAAGCGGTCAAGATCGGCCTGGACAACAACCGCATGGTGCAGATTCTGGACGGGATCGCGGCCGGCGACGAGGTGCTGCTGACGCCGCCACTGGCGGCCGCGGCAACCAGCGAGGGGACGCGCCCCGGAAATGAACCGAAAGCCGAAACAACATCTCCCCCAGCTGCAGCCAGCCCGGCGGAAACCCCGCGTCCCGCGGGCGGGATGACGCCGGAGCAACGTGAGCAGCTCCGCCAACGCTTGGAAAAGATGACTCCCGAAGAGCGTGAGGCGTTCCGCGCGCAGCGGCGAGCTGGCGGAAGCACCGGGCCAGGTGGTCGCGGCGGAGCCGAGTGAGTATGCTCAGTCCAGCAATTCAGGCGGAACAGGAGGGCATGGCCGAGGCCAGCTTCGAAAATATGTCCCGGATCTACCAGATGGGCGGCAGCGAGGTGCGCGCCCTGGACGGGGTCAGCATCAGCTTCGCGCGCGGCTCTTTCTGGGCGATTCTCGGCGCCAGCGGCTCGGGGAAGAGCACCATGCTCAACCTGCTCGGCTGCCTGGACCGGCCGACCTCGGGACGTTACCTGCTGCGCGGCGACGATGTCAGCCAGCTGGATGACGATCGACTGAGTGAAATCCGCCTGCGCTCCATCGGCTTCATCTTTCAAAGCTTCAACCTGCTCCCCCAGTCGACCGTGGCCGAGAATATCGCCCTGCCGCTCTATTACCAGGGGTGGGAACCGGTCAAAAGCGCTGAGCGCGCCCGCGAGCTGGCCACCCGGGTCGGCCTGCAAGATCGCCTCGCACACCGGCCGAGCGAACTCTCCGGAGGGCAGCAGCAGCGGGTCGCCATCGCCCGGGCGATGGCCAACGACCCGGCGATCCTGCTGGCCGATGAGCCGACCGGCAACCTCGACTCTGCCACCGGTCTGGAAATCATGCAGCTGCTGCGTGAACTGAACAGCCAGGGGAAGACCATCATCATGGTCACTCACGAAGCCGACATCGCCGCCTTTGCCAGTCACCGTCTGTACATGAAGGACGGGCGCATCGAGCGCCAGGAGGGGTGAAAAGCCGATGCTGATCCACGCCAAACATCTGCGCGAAATTCAACTCGGCGTCAAGAACCTGCGGCAGCACAAGCTGCGCTCGGCCCTGACCATGCTGGGGATGGTCTTTGGCGTCGGCAGCGTCATCGCCATGCTCGCCGTCGGCGAAGGGGCCAGCAAGGAGGCCCTCGAGCAGATCCGCCGGCTGGGGAGCAACAATATCATCATCTCGGCGCAGAAACCGCTCGAGGAGCAGAGCCAGCAGACGACCCGCACCTTCATGAGCATTTACGGCCTGCTCTACGCGGATGAGCTGCGCATCGCCGAGAGCTTTCCGCACGTGCTGCGCACGGTGCCGGTGAAGATCTTCCGTAAAGCGGGGCGGCTCGGTGAAAGGTCCATGGACCTGCGCCTGCTCGGCACCACCCCCGGCTGGTTCGAACTGGTCAAGCGACCGCTGGTTGCCGGTCGGGCCCTGAACCCGTTCGACCTGCAGAACTCTGCCAACACGGTGGTCATGACCGAGCATGGTGCCCGCCGGCTGCTGGCCGCGGAAAACAGCATCGGGCAGACGCTGACACTGGGAGGGGATGCTTTCGAGGTTGTTGGTATCGTCCGCAGTGACGGGGGGCAGGGGACAGGATTGCAGGCACCGGACCAACAGATCGACGCCTACATCCCGATTAACGTCGCCAAGGCGCGGTTCGGCGATATCACCACCCAGGTCAGCTCCGGCTCGCGCAGCCGCGAGTTGGTCGAGCTGCACCAGATCATCGCCGAAGTAGATGCCATCGATAACGTCGAAGCCACCGCGGCCGGAATCGAGGTGATGCTGCGCCGCTTCCACAAAAAGCTCGACTACAGCGTCGCCGTGCCGCTGGCGCTGCTGCGCCAGGCCGAGGCGACCAAGCGGACCTTCAACATCGTCCTCGGCTCCATCGCCGGGATCAGCCTGCTGGTCGGCGGTATCGGCATCATGAACATCATGCTCGCCTCGGTGACCGAGCGCACCCGCGAGATCGGCATCCGCCGCGCCATCGGCGCCAAGCGCAAGCAGATCATCACGCAATTTCTCATCGAAACCATGGTCCTCTCGACCACCGGCGGCCTGATCGGCATCGCCATCGGCCTGCTGATTCCCTGGCTGATCACCCTGGCTGCCGGGATGCCGACCCTGGTGACGCCGCTCAGTCTGATCCTCTCTTTGGGGATCAGCATGGCGGTCGGCATCATCTTCGGCCTTTACCCCGCTGTACGCGCCGCCAGTCTCGACCCGATCGAAGCGCTGCGTCACGAATAAGGCAAATTTTCACCCCAGTAAATGACAGGCTGGAACGCGAACGATCGGCGGTTGATACGGCATTTCAGCCACCGGCGGCGGCATCGCGAATCGACTGATCGTGGCCACCAGGCGTTATTCGCCCTGTTCACTGACCGGCAGGCGCAGCAGGTAGATGGTAACGCACAGGCCGATGGCGATCAGGAACACTTTGACCCAGAACAGCGGGATGAAGAACAGCACCGAGAGGGGAATGCTCAGCCAGATCAGGCCGATGGCGGAAATCTTGGCGCGCAGGGGGATGCCCTGGCCGTCGAGGTAGCCCTTGAGCAGCGGGCCGAGGCGCGGATGTTCGAGCAGCCAGTTGTGGAAGCGCTCCGAACTGCGGGCGAAGCAGGCCGCCGCCAGCAGCAGCAGCGGCACGGTCGGCAGCAGCGGCAGGAAAATACCGAGCACCGCCAGGCCGGTGCAGCCAAGCCCGATGCCGGTCAGCAGAATCCGCAGGCCACGGTTGTTGATCACTGGTCTGGCTGCTCGTGGCATTGCTTCTCCGCTAAGCAAGAGCTTGTATCCTCGATTCTCTCTCGCCGAGGATTATTCAGACTTCTGCCGCATGTTCCTGAGGCGCTCTTTAGTCTTCTCCATCTGCTGGTCAAGGCAGTGCGGACAGATGCCGTGGCTGAAGAGGGCGTCTGAATGCTCCGAGATATACTCTTCAATATTATTCCAGATCTCGCGGCTGTCCCTGATTTTCTTGCAGTACATGCAGATCGGAATAATCCCCTCCAGTTTTTTGACCCGGGCGGCGGCCGCCTCGAGTTCAGCAACCCGCTCCGCTAACTCATTCTTCAGTTTTTCCAGCTGATGATTTTTTTTCGCGGCATCCCGTTGCAGGTTGATGAGCTCGTTGTTCATGGTGCCGATCTGCTCAAGGACCCGGCTTTCTCGCAGCGAATGTCGCTCACAGAACAGCAGGTAACCATTGTCGAGCGGGATCAGGAAGCAGCTGTTGATGGCATCGATGCCAGATTTCTGGCCATGTGGCAGCTTCAGATGTTCACCGCAGCGGATGTCGTTTGTATCGAGTTGCAGATAGCTCGCTAACGTCTCGCCGAAAGGCGGCTGCTGCAGATTGAACAGTTGCAAAAAACCGGTATTGCAGTCCTGAATGTTCAGATCGGTGTCGAGCAGAACAATGCCGATTGAATGGGATGCGGCCAGATAGGCCTCGACCTGCTGCTGGTACTTCGCCAGTTCTTGTTTCAGGATCTTCACCGGGCCCTCGCGTTCCACCAGTCATTGGCTATGCGTAAAGCGGTTTCCGCGTCTGCGGCGTAGGCATCGGCATGGAGCATTTGCCACAGCTGCGGCATTTCAGAAAAAGAATGCCCGCCAACGATGACCTTGATCGCGCTTGTTGCTGGATTCGCCTTGATCGACCGGATGACGTCACCGGCTTTTTCCAGGTTGAATACGGTCGCAATGGACAGGGCGACAAGAAAGGGCTGGGTGCGTTCAAGAATGGCGAGAATTTCATCGGCCGGAGTGTTCGCTCCCAGGTAGGTGACATCCCAGCCATCCAGTTCCAGAAAGTCGGCGCACATCCGGGCGCCGATCTCATGGAATTCATTCGGCCCCGCCGAGACGATCGCCTTGCCGCGGGTGACCGTGTAATGGGCAAAACGTGGGTAAAGAGCCGCCATGACCCGCCCGACGATGGCAGTCGCCAAATGTTCCTCGGCGACCGAGACCTTATCGGCCTCCCAGAGTTTTCCCACCTCGACCATTGAAGGCCAGACAACCTCCAGATAGAAATGTTTCAGGTCCTGAGCTGTCTTGATGAAATCATCCGCAAGCTTAAGAGCGCCCTGGGTATCACCCTGCAACAGCAGCGAGATAAACACCTGTTGCAGCTTGTTGGCTTCGCGCTGCGCAGCGAAGGGCAGGTCTGCCCCGGCCAATGACTGTTCGATCATTTCCTGGTGATGATCGAGCAGCCATTGATAGATGGCCAGAAGTTCATTCGCGTGATCGGGATTGTCGAACGATTGCTTGATGGCCTGTTGCCAGGCCAGCAGCTCGGTAGAAAAATAATCAGACCTGAACCCGCGCGCCAGGTAGGTTCGATACATCCAGAGAACCGTCTTTTCCAGGAGCTCATAGGAGTTGATTTTGAGCGCTGTCGCCATGCTTATCGCATGTTTCTGATGGAGATCCTTCATCACCTCCTGCGGATTCCCGCCGATCAGCGCTTTGCTCTGCGGATGCGCCAGGAGCTGGTTTGCAACCTGCGTCAGAAGCTGGTCCGTGCTGCGCATGTAGGCTTCGGCAGCGGCGGAGGAGATGTTGGTAAGATCGTAGTTGCTGGCGAGAATATTCTTTATCATCAAGACCTCGTATGTTGCCCAGGTTTAATAACAGGCATGGTCCACTTCAGTCAAACAATCAACGCGCCGCCGAGCGGGCAGAGGCGATCGTTTCATGGACCGCAGTTATCCATGCCGCGTCGAAACGCTCCGGATCAGCCAGCCAGGCTTCAAGGCTCGCTACGGCCGCGGAAATCCCCGCCTTTTCATCACAGACGGCCGAAACGAGCAGAGAACCGGTTCTGGCCATTGCTCCGTCCAATTCGTTTTCTGTCCCGGCAACAAACGCAGCGCACAGGTCGGCGAACTTGTCCTCGGGAATCTGTTTCAGCCGTTCTGCCTGCAGCCAGGATACGGCGTCACACAATTTATTATACTCATTTTTCTTTTCTCCAACCGCCTTGCTCAGTTCCGTCTGGAGATGATACAGCTGCCGCTCCAGGGTGATGCGCGGCATCCCCCGGCTGGCCAGCACGCCACCGAGCCAGGCCGCCTGGGCAATAACCAACGGCGCGGAAAGCTGCGGAAGGGTCGCCAGCCAGGCCACGTCACTGTCGGTGTAGCGTTTGCCACGCTCGCCAAAGCGGGCGTCAAAATAGGGGAATTCCGCGCGGCATAACTGCCCGGCGGCAAGCGCGGCGGTGATTTCCCGCAGATCGGCGGGAACGGCATGGTTGCCGGCTTCCGGGTTGAGGCTGGTGGCGGTGTAGGCCGTTTGGTCGGCGGCGGGATAAGGGAAGAGAGCCGCGTGGATCTCTTCCAGAAAGCGGAACGCTTCCCGGGCGGCGCAGAGAATGCGTTCGGCGGCTTCCTCAGCCGCGCTCAAACTATTCATCAGGCTGACAAATTCAGCCCAATAGTCATCGGTTTTCTCCCCGAAGCCGGCATAAAAGGCCGTGCCATCGGGCCGCTCACGACCCAGAATGCGCTGCACGTCTGCCAGGTGGACGCGGTTGCCGAGCATGGTCCCCTGCAGGGCATACACATAACCGAGCAGGGCCAGGGGGTCTTCATTTCCCAGCCGCCGGATTTGGGCGGCCATGGCGTCGGCATGCAGCTTGGCGGCGATGACGTCCGGGGTCAGCTGGTCGCCAAAACAACTCAGGTCGCGCAGCAGATGCTGGAAGCGGCTCTCCCCGATGTCAAGAACAGCACCGATGGCCGGGGTCGAAATGTTTGCCGTCTCGTGTTCGAGCGTGCCGAACGCCGTGGCGAACGCGCGGAGCTGGTTGATATATGCGGCCAGCGGCAATGATCCATCGCTGAGAGCTTGAAAAAATGGCTGTTTTTCCAGGCGGGCATGAAGCGGTTGCGAGTTCTGCTTCAACCTGGACATCAGCGAAGCGGGCTGGGATGGTTTCATGCCGAATGTCCTCATGAGATAGGTTCATTCTGGGAAGAGCTCAATCAGAAAGACAGGTTGCGGGTCTTATGGCGGTCATTCCGTGTCTGCGGCATTCTTCGTAAATGTGGACAGCCTGTTTCTGAGGGCCAGTCTGTTGCGCTGGTTCTGACACTGCTTAACCGTCTATTCGACTGTTAATATAGCAAAGTGTGATAAATGTTGTCACTTACCAACGCATTTCCTTTGCCCTGTCGAAAGCAACGAAACGGATCGCCGAACACATCTTTGCGACCTTCAGGCAACTTTCCTCGAGCCGGTGTGAATGAGGGATCAGGTTTTGGCGAGCCCTCCCTTTTGCTGCAGCAAGGCGGAAATTTCCGGCATCCGGGCTTCCGCATCAGCTTCTCCAATGACCAACATCCGATCAAGATAATCTGGCTCGAACATCATCATGCTCAGCCCGTCCGGACTTTGGGTTTTATGGGTGCCGAGGCCGCGACCAAGGTAGCGGAAAAGCTTTGGTAAATCAGGTTCGTACTGACCGCAGAGCTTACCGATATCGCAAGTAGGGCGCAGGATGAAAAGAGCGATCGGAACCGGTCCGGGAGAACTTTGAGCAGGAGTCTTTCGAAGCAGGCTATTGACCATATTCAAAGACCTTGCATCCTCGTCGAGAACATCCAGGAAGACCGAATTCAACAGCGCCCCGATGATTTGTGTTGCGGGCGGATAACCATGGCTTACGGGGGTGTCGGCCTCGTCCAGCAGGCGCAGGTAGCGGGTTGAGACCGCCAGGATTCGCTCCGCTCCCAGGTGCAGCGCCGGGGCAAACGGAGCCGATTGCCGAATGCCGCCGTCCCCGAACCAGGCACTTCCCACCTGAACCGCCGGGAAGAACAGCGGCAGGGCCGCCGAGGCCATGACATGAGCAATGGAGATTTCGGTGGCCGCGCTGCGCCGATGCGGGCGCTCCCACATATCAATATTCTTTCCCTGCACCCAGGTCACCGCCTGCCCGGTTCCGTAATTGGTTCCGGTAATCGCCAGCGCTTTCAGGCGTCCCTGGCGCAAATTCTCGCTGATACCGCTTAATTTCCCAGTGCCCGGGGCCATTTTGTTCTGCAGTAACTGCTGCAGAGGTTCGGTGTCGACAAATCCCCGCGTTGTCGGGCCATGCCCCCCCAGGATCAAGCTGAGTCCCCAGCGGGCGGCAATTTTCAGCAGGCTCAAGGAACCGGTACAGAAAACCTGGTCGATGGTCAGTCCACGCCACAATTCGGCGAGATCAACGGTCGCCTCGGCAAATGAGCCGCGGTGATTGGCAAGAAAGGCAGCATTGATTGCGCCGGCGGAAACGCCGGTCAGGATGGGGATGTTCAGATCGGGGAAATGTCTTGCAAGGGCGAGCAGAAAACCGACCTGGTAAGCAGCCCGTGCGCCACCACCACTCAGAACCAGGGCGAGATCGTTGTTTGAGTTGTCCATGTCGTTGCTCTTCAGTCGATGATATCCCGGCGTCAAACTCCTATAAGATTACCTTTGAAGTGGGCTTTTCTCCAGGGAAGCAGGGGAAATATTGCATTGCTTGCTTTTCTGTTGGCAGGCTGGTGTTGAAGATATTTGTTAACAATGCGGCAATTCCAGATGATAAGCAGGTTCTTCAGTGGGCAGCAGAAGATCTGAACCCACTTCGACGGCTACATGATCATGGCGGACAACAAACGGCAGGCGCTGGCGGGCGGGGACGTGCGCTACGGAGGAATTTACGATCTGCTCGGGCTCAGCTGCAGCTACGACTCCGACCGGGTCATCGCGCGTTTCGCGGTGGTGCAGCGGCGCCGACTGGGGATCTGGCAATAAGCTTTTGTTGCAGGTAACTCAGCCTTGCGGTCTGCCGTGCTGCCCCTTGCGGGAATGCGCTCGCTTCTCCGCCACCCAGACCGCATGCCGGTAGCCCCCCTTGCCGGGGCGTTCGCAGCGCACCGCGAAGCCAGCGGTCTTCAGGCGGCTCTCGAAACTGTTATCGGGATTCTCTCCCCAGATGGCGAACACCCCGCCGGTTTTCAGCGCGGCGCTGCTGCGCGCGATGGCGCGGCTGCCGTAAAGGGGATCGTCGCGGCGGTCGGTTTTCGGATGGGGGCCGCGGTAGAGGTCGAAGATGATCGCATCGAAACTTTCCGCTGGCGATGTTTTGATCAGCGCGGCGACGTCGGCGATCTCGACCCGCACCCGCGGATCGCTGGCCGCGCCCGCGGTCAACTCGGCGAGCGGACCGAGGCACCACTGGTGGATACGCGGGTTCAGTTCGGCGACCACCACCTCGGCG
>CALZHR010000120.1 GCA_945787335.1 uncultured Desulfuromonadales bacterium | reverse complement strand
TATGTCGCCTTCTACTATGCCGGCGGGGCGGTCGGTTCTTATGCGCCGGGACTGATTTACCGCTATTTCGGCTGGCAGGGGTTCCTGCTCAGCCTGGCCCTGGTCTGCCTGCTCGGCTACGTCTGCAGTCGGCGGATCCACCTGGCCAATCAGGCCTCAACAGTTTAGGCTGGCAGTGTTCAATTTTTCGCCGCTGGCCAAGGAGAAGACACATGCTTGAAGCGGGGTTCAGTTACACCCTCGAAGTGAAATCGATCGATAATCAGGGGGCCTGGCTCGCGGCGGGCGGCGGGACGGTCTTGCTGCCCAAACCGGAGTGCCCGACGGGGATCTCACCCGGCAGTCAGCTGGAGGTCTTCCTTTACCTCGAGCGCGACAAGCAGCTGCGCGCCACCACCCGCACACCTTACGCCGAGGTTGGCCAATTTGCCCTGCTGCAGGCGCGCAGCGTCGGCCCGCACGGCGCCTTTCTCGACTGGGGTCTCGAGAAGGATCTGCTCGCCCCCTTCGCCGAACAGGCGGTGAAAATGCTCGAAGGGCGCCACTACCTGGTGCGGGTCTGCAGCGACCGGCAGGGTCGGCCGATCGCCTCGGCCAAGCTGGAGAGGTTTCTGGAAAAAGAGGCGGTTGACCTGCAGGCCGGGGACGAGGTCGAGATTCTGCTCTGGACTTTCACCGATCTGGGCGCCAAGGTGATCGTCAACGACCGCTATGAAGCACTCCTCTATCGGGATGAGATTCCGCCGGGGACCAAGCGCGGCGACCGCGGCCTCGGCTACGTCCTGAAAGTCCGCCCCGACCGGCGGATCGACGTCAGCCTGCGCCGCCCCGGGGCGGCCGGGGTGGCCGATGCCCGCGAGGTGATCCTTGCAGCGCTTCAACCGAGCGGCTTTCTGCCGCTGCACGACCTGAGCCCGCCGGAACAGATCCGCAACCAGCTGGGCCTGAGTAAAAAACAGTTCAAAAAAGCGCTCGGCGGTCTTTACAAGGAGGGGCTGGTCGAGCTGACCAGCAAAGGGGTCAAGCTGCGCAAGAAGAGCTAAAGGGCGGCATCCAGCGCCGCGGAGATTTCCGCCGGCAGCTGCGGACGCCCCTTGGCGTTGACCCCGGTGCCGATGATTCGCGCCGCCAGAACCGGCTGATCATCCGGTTTGAGATAGATATCCTGCCGGAAGGCAAAGCGCAGTTTCGAGATCCGCTCGAGCTGCAAACCGACCCAGAAGCGGTCGCCGCTGCGCAGTGAACGCTTGTAATCGAGTTCGGCGCGGATCACCACCAGGTTGATGCCGCGCCGGGTCAGCTCGGCGAAATCGAGCCCGAGCTGCTTGATGAACTCATGGCGGCAGTGCTCCAGGTAGTTCTGATAGACGGCGTTGTTGACCACCCCCTGCATGTCGCATTCGTAATCCCGCACCTGGAAGTCCAGGCGGAAGCGGTAAGCCTGCATTTCTAGCCTCCTTTGATATCCACATGGATCAAAGACAAGATCTAAGAGCTGATTTGAAAATCAAAACCGGCGGGACGCGCCCCGCCAGGCGCCTTCCTTTTTTCCAAAGCGAAAAAAGGAAGCAAAAACGCTTTTTTCTATTTCTGTCGCGTGGGTTCGGTGTACCTTTTCAGAATTCTAACATCACGGAAAATTGTATCTCCGTTGACGCTGAAACCGGCAAGGCCCCGGCTCGCTGCGCTCACACGGGTTAAACGGTGGCAGCGCTGCTAAAACTGATCCGCAGGAAAATGGAGGTCACGGATTATTTTCTGTTCCCTCCTTGCAGCAGCTTTCCATTGTTCCCACGGCAGCTACTGTTTAACCCTTTCAGCACCGTTTCAACGCAGCGCCACACGCTCGCGAAAGAAATAAATAGTTTCTTTTGCTTCCTTTTCTTTGCGATTCAAAGTAAAGGAAGTCGGCTGTCGGGCCGAGTCCCGACGGTTTACCTAGCTCAAAACTGAAAAAGGCCCGCAAATAAGGGGCCCCTTTCATCATAAATATCGCCAATCCATCACCACTCATCATAACAACAACTCAAATCCTCATCCGCCCGCAACCCCGAACACTCCTCACATACCCGCTCACCATCATCCTCGCGGGTCAGCAGTTCATCCTCAGGGTAGTTCAGCTGGCAGCAGCTGCATTTCTTCCAGGTCATATGCTCCTCCATCTCCCAGCGATTTATGCTAGAAAAACCTTTTCACCAACAACATTTTAACTATAACATGGACCCCTCGCGCCGCGGCAGTGGCGGAGCAACCTTAACCAGCCCGACCCACCCGGAGGCCGAGATGAGCGACAACCATGCGAAAAATTTGAGCTGCACCAGCTGCAGCCAGCTGTGGCAGAAAAAAGGCACCACCAGCTGCTGGAGTGACCCCGACAGTCGCCCGGCGGCACCGTCCCACTGCCCTGGCGAAACCGATCAGCAGGTCATTGCCGACAGCTTTGCCCGTTACCAGGGGGATGACGAGGATGCCCGGCTGGCCAAAGTGGCGGCCCAGGTCGAAGGGCTCTGTTACCAACCGGTGCCCGGCAGCGATGCGGTCAACGCCCGCTGGACCCGAGTCGAGGACACCATCGCGCTGGCCAGGATGATGGGTTACGGCAAGATCGGCATCGCCACCTGCATCGGCCTGCTCGACGAGAGCGACCGGCTCGGCGACATCCTGCGCGCGCAGGGCCTGGAACCCTTCTCGGTCTGCTGCAAGTCAGGCAGCATCGACAAACTGGAACTGGGCCTGACAGAGGAAGAGAAGGTGCGGCCGAACAGTTTCGAGCCGGCCTGCAACCCGATCGCCCAGGCCGAGCTGCTCAACCAGGCCGGCACCGATATGAACCTGATCGTCGGCCTCTGTGTCGGTCACGACATGCTGTTCAATAAATACTCCAAAGCGCCGGTTTCGACCATTGTCGTCAAGGACCGCGTCACCGGCCACAACCCGGCGGCGGTTCTTTACGGCCAGAACTTCTACTACAAGCGGTTGCAGAAGCAGCCGGTCATCGACTGAGCGAAGCCCGCCATTCCCCTTCGCTGCAGCGGCCGGAAATGCCCAGCTGGCGGCTCCTGGCTGCTGCAGCAGATTCCCCGACAATTTGCGTGTTTTATTCTTGACAGCTTCGCTAGAGATTCCTATAGTTCTAAACAAGCAATCTCACGGAGGAAATAACCTATGAAGCTGTCAACCAAAAGTCGCTACGGCGTTCGTGCCATGTTCGACATGGCTTATCATGCCGGCACCCTGCCGGCGCAGATTAAAGATATTTCTCGCCGCCAGAACATCTCCCCGCGCTACCTCGAGCAGATCTTTCAGGACCTGAAAAAAGCCGGGCTACTGAAAAGCCGCCGCGGCCCCCAGGGGGGCTACAGCCTGGCCAAGACACCGGAAGAGATCACCGTCAAGCAGATCGTCCTGGCCGCCGAAGGGGAGCTGCAGCTGGTCGATTGCGTCAAGGGTCGGCGGAAAAAAGGGGAAAAAGCCCCGGCCTGCGAATTCGACAACCAGTGCATCACCCAGAAACTCTGGCACGAAGCCAGCAAGCTGCTCGGCGACTATTTTAACTCGGTGACCCTCAAGGATCTCTGCGAGCAGGGGAAAGAGATGGGGCTGGAGAAGGAGCTGGACCACCGCTTCATGTACTTCATCTAGGCTGCGCTCAGCAGGCAAGCATGCAATGGGAACCGGCCGCATCGCAGCGAATCGGTTGGGAGGAGGCACCATGCCACAACTTTGTAGCAGTAGCTCGCTGGGGCAGATCGGCAACACCCCGCTGGTTCAACTGAGCAGCTTTACCAAACCGGGTGCTGCCGAGCTCTGGGGCAAAATGGAGTGCAGTAATCCGGGCGGCAGTGTTAAGGATCGCATCGCCAAGGCGATGATCGAAGCGGCAGAGAATGATGGGCGGATCCGACCGGGAATGACCATCGTCGAGCCGACCAGCGGCAACACCGGCGTCGGTCTGGCCCTGGTGGCAGCCAGCAAAGGCTACCGCTTGATCCTGACCATGCCCGACACCATGAGCCTGGAGCGGCGCCGATTGTTCAAAGCGTACGGGGCCGAGCTGATCCTGACGCCGGGAACCCTGGGGATGCGCGGGGCGATCGACAAAGCCAGCGAGCTGGCGGAGAAGCTGCACGCCTTCATGCCGCAGCAGTTCAGCAACCCGGCCAATCCGCGGATCCACGAAGAAACCACCGGCCCGGAGATCCTCGCCGCGCTGGACCGCAAGGTCGACCTGTTCGTCGCCGGTGTCGGCACCGGCGGAACCATCACCGGGGTCGGCCGGGCGCTGCGCAGGCAGAATCCGGACCTGCGGGTGGTCGCCGTCGAACCGGCCAGTTCCAATGTCCTGTCGGGCGGGGATGCCGGCCCGCATAAGATCCAGGGGATTGGCGCGGGCTTTGTTCCAGAGGTCCTCGACGCACAGATTTATGACGAGGTCCTTACCG
The DNA here is from genome assembly GCA_945787335.1 of uncultured Desulfuromonadales bacterium. Classification (GTDB taxonomy): domain Bacteria; phylum Desulfobacterota; class Desulfuromonadia; order Desulfuromonadales; family Geopsychrobacteraceae; genus Malonomonas. The sequence continues at coordinate 14,699 of CALZHR010000120.1, read as the reverse complement.
TCAGCGATGACAATGCCATCCAGACCGCCCGGGCGCTGGTTCGTCAGGAAGGGCTGTTCTGCGGCATTTCGGCCGGAGCCAACGTCTACGCCGCGGCCAGATTCGCCAACCAGCTGAAAAGCAACCAGGTGGTGGTGACGATTCTCTGTGATACCGGGGAGCGCTACCTGTCCACCGGAATCTTCGATTGATACGAGCAATGATGACCCTTGAAAATAAACTGACCCGCCTCAAACAGCTGCTCACCGAAATGGAGTCGGTGGTGGTGGCCTTCTCCGGCGGGGTTGATTCAACCTGTCTGTTGCAAATCGCCGCAGACACCCTGGGGCGGGACAAAGTGCTGGCGCTGACCGCGACCTCGCCGACCTACCCGAGCTTCGAATTCGAACAGAGCCAAAAGCTGGCGCAACAGATCGGCGTCAAGCAACTGGTGCTGGAGAGCAACGAGCTGGAGATTCCCGGCTTTGCCGAGAACCACCCGCGCCGCTGCTACCATTGCAAGCACGAGTTGTTCAGTCTCTGCCTGCGCGAGGCGGAAAAAGCCGGCTACCGCTGCGTGCTGGACGGCTCGAATCTCGACGATCTGGGGGATTACCGCCCCGGCCGGGAAGCGGTCAAAGAGCTGCAGGTGCGCTCACCGCTGCTCGAAGCCGAACTGGGCAAGCAGGAGATCCGCCAGCTGAGCAAACAGCTCGGCCTGCCGACCTGGGACAAACAGGCCTTTGCCTGCCTCTCCTCGCGCTTCCCCTACGGCACCCGCATCACCGCTGAGCGTCTGGCCCAGATCGACCGCTGCGAGAGCTGGTTGCGGGAACAGGGCTTCGCCAATTACCGGGTCCGCTATCATGAGCAGATCGCCCGGATCGAGGTTGCCCAGAGTGAAATCTCCAGACTGCTCGACGCCGAGCTGAGCCAGCAGCTGGTCGTCGAATTCAAGGCCGCCGGGTTTACCTATGTCACCCTCGACCTGCAGGGTTACCGGACCGGCAGCATGAACGAGACCCTGCCGGAAGAACAGCGTCAGGCGGCAACCGGTCGTTAGCTGCTTGGCGGCGCTGCGCCCCTCGGCCGGGTTGTTCTGCTTTGCTATCACCGCTCAGGAGGATCTATGCCGAAAAATAGCGCACTGCTGGCTGTCTGCTTCACCGCCGGGCTGCTCGGCGGGCTGGCCAACAGCCTGTTCGTCTGGGGCTCCGGCGAGTGGGGACTGACCACGCTGATTGGCGTCAAAATCGCTCCGACCCTGAAACTCTCCTGGCTCTATCCGCGCATGATCTGGGGCGGCATCTGGGGCCTGCCCTACTTTTTCAGCGTCGGCGCGCCCCGCTACCGCCGTCACTGGATCCGCAAGGCGCTCTGGTTCAGCCTGCTGCCGAGCGCCGCCATGTTGTTCTACTTCTTTCCCTATCAGAGCCACAAAGGGCTGGCCGGTCTCGACCTGGGGATGCTGACCCCGGCCTTCGTGCTGGTCGCCAACCTGGTCTGGGGCTTGTTCACCGGCTTCTTCACCCGCCTGTTCTGGGGCCGCTGATGCGCCTCTTCCCCCTGCTGCTGGCGCTGCTGCTTTGCAGCTCGCTGGCCTGCGCCGAACGCAACGGCCGCGTCAGCTGGGTTTACGACGGCGACACCCTGCTGGTCGAAGGGGTCGGCAAGGTCCGCCTGCTCGGCATCGATGCCCCTGAGTTCAAAGGCTCGCAACGTGACCTCTTTTATCTCCGCAACTTCGGCATCCCCCCGGAGCGGCTGCGGCGCATCGCCCGCCTGGCGACAAAATTCAACATCCGGCAGGCCAAAGGCAAGCGGCTCCGGCTGGAAAGCGAACGCCAGGAACGCGACCGCCACGGCCGCCTGCTCGCTTACGCCTACCTGCCGGACGGCCGCCTGCTCAACCTGCTGCTGCTGAAAAACGGCCTGGCCACGGTGTTCCGGCGTTACGACTTCGCCTCCAAGGACCGCTTTCTCGCTGAGGAAGCCGCCGCCAGAACCGCCAAGGCCGGTCTCTGGCAGGACTGACCCGGCTATTTTGCGCGAGACTTTCAGGAGCCTGGCGCTTGGCCACCAGCTGCTGCTCTCTGGCTACCTTCAAACCGGTCATCGGTTTCAACCACTGCGCCTGATCGGGGCCATATCAAACCCTTTCCCCCTGCCGCGGAGCGAACCTTTCAATTCGCTGCCGACCGGTCCGAGCATCTAAACGATGCAACAAAATGGCCCTCGGCGAACGCTATGAGGCGCCTCCGACACAGCTGCAGCAGGCTGCCTACAGCATCCGGCAGATGCTGAAAACCACCCGTCGATCCATCAGGAATTCTAGCCGGTCAACCTCACCGACTTTTACTCATTCTCCCTGGATATTCTGGTCGACGGTATCACCGCCAGCTCGGCCTGAGGAGATGACCTGGGGATCTCTGCCTGAAGACCATGCAGATCCTAGAAAATCTGACCCTTGTCATCACATTCCCATGCCGAACGATCCACTTGCTAAGTCAGGATTCAAGCCCCGGACGCGCCTAAATAATTTTTTTTATTCATTAGAGCCCAATAAAGGTTTGTTTTTGGGTTGATTTGGTAACCGATTTGCATGTCTAATGAGAATCACACAGTGAAATACTGTATTAACTCATGAGGGGGGCTCTGAGGAGTTATACAGCGGGGAAAAACCCCGCCATTTCACTTAATCAGTTTTGTAATGACCGCATGAAAGAGGTTTGCCATGCCCCAGAATCATGTTCAAGCCCTCCTCACCAGCAACAAGTTGGATGACCGCTCCCTGCTCCTTACCCTCGAAGAACTCCACCGCGACCTCGGCGATCCGATCTATCCTGCCGTCTTCCTGGCCCTCTACAACATCGAGCTGAGCACCGCGACCGCTAAGCATTACTGGCAGGAAGCAACCCGCTATCGCCACCATGGCGACACGGTTCACAGCCTGCGCGCGATCATTTTCGATTATCTCTACACCCGCACCAACGAGCTGGAGGATCCCCGCATAGTCTCCGCCATTCAGCTGGACAAGTTGAAGCAGTGCGCGATCACCGACGGCCTGACCAGCCTCTACAACCAGTCCCACTTCAAACAGGAGCTGGAAAAGCTGATCTTCCTCTACAGCGACCGGCCGGGGGCGGTTTTCTCTCTGCTGCTGTTCGACCTGGACCATTTCAAGCAGTTCAACGACCGCTGCGGCCACCTGCGCGGCGACCGGGTGCTCGCCGAGGTCGGAGAGATCATCCAGACGCAGGTACCCAAGGATGCCCTGGCCGCCCGCTACGGCGGAGAAGAGTTTGCCGTGATTCTGCCGGAGACCGGCCTGGCACAGGCAATCATCCTGGCAGAAAAAATCCGAGCTGCGGTTGAAAGAACCCGCTTTGACGGTGAGGACCGGCTCGACAAGGGCAACCTGACCATCAGCGGCGGCGTCGCCAGCTTCCCGGCCGCCGGCAAAACCACCGTTTCGCTGATCGCCCACGCTGACAGCAAACTTTACGACGCGAAGATCACCCGCAACAGCATCTCACCACGCCCTTCCGACTCGCGCGGGATCATCCGCCACGCGTTCCGCAGCATCGTCGAGGTCAGCAAAAAACCATCGGGACAGATCTGCAGCTCCCTGAGCTCCGACATCAGCTACACCGGCATTCTGCTGAAAACCCCGCAACCCTCGGAAGTCGGAGAAGAACTGGAACTGCGCTTCCCCTTCCCCTTCTGGCCCGATGACCACGCAACCAGCGGCCAGGTGCGGCACATCCGCAATAAAGACGCCCGTGGCGCCTACCTGATCGGCATCGAGTTCTGCCAGCCGCAGGTCGATTTCATCGAAAAAGTCCTGCCGGAGGAGATTTACCACAAAGCCGGCTTATAGCCCCGCGCTTGCCAGCCTCATGTGCTTCCGCTAAAATTGCTCAGCACTTTCAACGCACAGGAGGGCTCCATGGGTGCGTCACTCTGGTTTGCTGATCTGCGTTCCGGAAACCGCGAAAACCTTTTTGCGAAACTGACCAGGCTGCTCGCCGCTGCCAACCTCGAGCAGCTGGTCGCAGCCGGTGACCTGGCCGCTATAAAGCTGCATTTCGGCGAAAAAGGCGGTCACGCCTACATCCGCCCGGTCTTCATCCGCACCATCGTCGAACAGGTCAAACAGCTCGGCGGCAAACCCTTTCTTACCGATTCCAGCACCCTCTACCCCGGCCAGCGCAAAGAAGCGGTCTCGGCATTACATTGTGCCATCGAAAACGGCTTCGCCTATGCCGTGGTCGGCGCGCCGTTGATCATGGCCGACGGACTGCGCGGCAAAAGCTCCCGCCGGGTGCCGGTGGCCGGCGAACTGCTTGAATCGGCCGATATCGGTCTTGAGATCCTCGAAGCGGATGTTCTGCTCACGGTCAGCCACTTCAAATGCCATGAGCTGACCGGCTTCGGCGGCGCGATCAAGAATCTGGCGATGGGCTGTTCGAGCCGGGAAGGCAAACTGGAACAGCATTCCACCGTCGCGCCGCAGGTCGCCGAGCAGCTCTGTAACCTCTGTCACGACTGCCTGAAAGCCTGCGCACATGAGGCGATCAGCTTCCTGGAAGGCGCGGCCAGGATCGATCCGGAACTCTGCGCCGGCTGCAGCCGCTGCATCACCGTCTGCCAGCAGAAAGCGATCCGGATCCAGTGGAACGAGGACGCATCAAGGGTGATGCGCAAGATGGCGGAATACGCTCAAGGGGCTCTGACCGGCAAGGCGGGCAAGCAGCTCTACGTCAACTTCATCACCCAGGTCAGCCCTGCCTGCGACTGCTACGGTCACTCGGACGCCGCGATCGTCCCCGATATCGGCATCCTGGTCGGTCACGACCCGGTCGCCATCGATCAGGCCTGCGCCGACCTGGTCAATCAGGCCCAGGGACTGCCCGAGACCGCCTTGGCCAGCGGACACCAGCCGGGCGGCGACAAGTTCCGCGGGGTACACCCGCAGATCGACTGGGAGGTCACCCTGGAACATGCTGAGAAAATCGGCCTGGGCAGTCGTGAATACAAACTGAATCGATTGGAGCCGCAAGGGCAAAGATGGTAGCGGCAGGGTTAAAACCTGCGGGTGTGAAAGATAGGAAAACGGTTCTCTAACTCAAAAGAAGGTTGGCCACTAAGACACCAATGACACAAAGGAAAACCATAAGCATTAACGCGGAGTCGGAGAGATGCAGAGAAAATCAAGAGCCAAGAAATTTAATCTTTATTGGTTATAACCCAAAATCGGATGATTTTTGCCGGGCCGGGGCACGCTTCGTCCGCATCACCCGCCGAGCTTTTGCTGCAATCTCTGCAGCTGCTCCCGCCCCAGCTCCCCACGCCAGCCTTTGAGCGGAACCAGCGCCAGCCCCCCCACAACCGGCTTGAGGCCGACCGCCCGGTGGCGCAGCAGGAACACCACCGCAAAGCCGAGCATCAACAGCACCGAAGCCAGCCAGACCAGCTTCTCGCCCGGGTCCTTCGAGAGCTGGAACCCGACACTCCAGTTGCCGGACTGATCGCGGTTGTAAGCCGTCTGGTAGATGCTCACCCCCCGGTGGGTCAGCGGCTCGTTGACCCGGATCAATCCCTGCCTGACCAGCCTGCCCGCCTCCAGCACTGAAACCGAGACTTCGATCTGCTTCAGCAGCGGGTCGCGGAACTCGACATCGCTCAGCCGGAAGCCGGGGTTCGGCTGCGCGCCGAACCGCTCGAACCCTTCGCCAATAAGATAGGGGCCGAGCAGCTGCGCGCCGCTGAAGACCTCCGTGCGCAGCAACCGTGCATCGGGATCGAAGCCACGCAGCTGAACCCGATAGGGGGTCCCAGGGACACTGAAAGCATCGTTGTCATAAAGCAGCTGCTGACCGTAGCTGCGGCCGGTGGCGGCATCAACCAGCTTGAAGCGCAGCTGGATCGGGTAATAGCGCAGCCGGAAGTCGTCTGCACGCAGTTCAAAACCCAGCTCCAGCTCGCGCTGGGCGTTCCAATCGAAGTAGTGTGAATTGGACTGCTTCAGGTAGGTGTTGATGGTGCCGAGGAAGCCGGCCTCCCCCCAGAGAGCGCCGAGCATGATGAGCAGAATGGCGCTGTGCACGATCACCACCCCCCAGCGGCCGAAAGCGCCTCGCTCGGCCAGCAGCATCTGATCACGCTCGCTGATCCGGTAACCGGCGTTGCGCAACCGTTTCCGCAGATCAGCATCCGAAGGATAGGCAGATTGCGCGGCCTCAGCAGCCCCCAGGGCGACAAACAGCCGCTCACGCGACCGCCACCTCTCCGGCAGGGCTCGCAAGGTACAGCAGAGCAGATTCAGCGCCAGCAGGCTGAGGATGGCCCGGAACCAGGGGCTCTGGTAGAAAAGCTCATAATGGCCGGGCTGGGCCGGCTTTATGGTGCCGCCGATCGAAACCAGCGCCAGCAGCAGCAACAGCCCGAGGGTGAGTTTCAGGGAGGTGAAAAATTGCAACATCAACGCTCGTCGATTCGCGGCCGCGCGCTGGACGGAGCATTACGCATCTGCATAATATCGGGAATCTTGCGTACCTGGATCTTCAGCCCTTCGATCACCCGCCCCGCCTCAATCATCAGCGGCTCACCATTGCTGCCGCCGAACACCCCGACATGATCACCCGGTTCAGGGCGTCCCCCGCGGTAGCTTTTCCGCGCCCGCAGGTAAACGGTGGCCGGCTTCGCCAGCGGCAGAACGAACCGTCCAGCGGCATCACTGCGGGACGAAACCGCCAGCGGCGAGTTGGTCATCTCCCGATCGGCAAAAGCGAACACCAGCAATCCGGGAACCGGCTGCCCCTCCAGGTCCACCAGCTGGCCGCTCACGCCCATGGCGATCTGCTCGTTCAAACCCTGAAAAACCCAGCCATCGGCATGCACGCCGACCTCGGTGGTCTGCTCTGCCGCCAAACTGACCCGCACCGCCCTGCCGTCCAGGTCGGGGGTCATGAACACCAGATCTCCCGGCCGCGGTGGCCCCATGGCCGGTCCAGGGGTATTGCGCAGGATCGCGCCGACGAAATAGTCGCCGGCCGGCGCCGCCAGCTCAAAACTGCCATCGCCCTGCAGAGGGGAAACCGACACCGGAATCACCGTATACTTACGCGGATCGGGAATCTGTTCCTCATCGGCCGGCCAAAGCACCGCGACACCGGTACAGGTTTGATTTGCCTGGCAATCGATTCGTCCGTGCGCCCGGCCCAATTGCGGCTCAGCAGCCTGAAGCGGCAGAGGGAGAATTAAGAGAAACAGCAAAGAGATAATTCTTATTACAGGCATAATAGATCCAGTCCGGAAAAGATTTTATTTCCCATTCTAAGCAAAATAAAAAGCTGAGGCCAATTAAAATTAGGCTCAGCTCAGGAAATTTGCCGGGGAATCAAAAATAATCTATTTCTAGCCCAAAATCCCTTTGCCATCAGGCGGGCATTTTTAAGAAAGTCCCAAAAACAAAGCCCCGCATCTATTGCTGCGGGGCTTTGTTTTTTTTGGTTCGCTCGAAAGACGACTTTTCTTTCTAGCAGGGGTGAACGTTGCTGCTCCCAACGACCTTTGGCTTCATGTACTTTTTCATTCTTGCCTCCTTTGCTTTGGTATTGCTTCTTAAGTTTAGTGTCCAAATTAAGTGGATCCGGTTGATAATGCGAAGCTGAGCATTGAGCTAAGTATATCCTCTGCTGTTAGTGAGATCCAAAGCAGCTCCCCCGTCCAAACGGCACATCAACTCGCACTCGTGCCGTTTGGACTTAAAGGGCCTTCTTAATCGTCGCTATCTGACCTATCTGACCAACCTGACCGACCTGAAGAGCTACAGCGGTTCCATCTGCGGCTCCAGTCGCAGCCGTTATCCTCACAGCTTCTCCGGCTGGTGTAATCCGAGCAGGTAGCTGCCGGCGGATCAACAGGTCCGCCTGAGCCAGAAAACGCAGGGACATTGTAAGATTGCCCATTGTGGGTAATCCGCACTAAATTGAAGCTGATGGTCGGCCGGCTGAAGCGGAATCCTCCCTCGTCACGGTCTTCGCCATTGGGCTCGATGTTTTCCAGAAAAGTATCCTCCTGGTCCTGTCCATTGTTGGTGATCTGCCTCCAGAAAAGGTTGAACGTGCCTTTGCCTGGCGCCGGACGGGTATAGCCCACACCCCTGATATTGCCCCTGCTATCCCTGGGAGCGGCATGGAAAGGCGTGGTGTCGTGGCATGCGGCACAGGCGCCATAGTTCTGGATCGGGCCACCTTTATTGTGCTGGTTGGTGCCGTGGCATTGGCGACACGCGGCCTGGGCCGGACGATCCTGCGCCGAGGCGGGCACCGTGTGACAGTGGGCACAGTCACCACTTTGTGAAAAGGAGCTTTCGTGATGCACGTTGGCGCCGTGGCACTGGCCGCAGGCCGGGGCGTTGGCGCCATGACAGATGGCGCAGTTATTGGCACCGAAGTTGTTGGTGTGTTGCATGTGCAGCGAACCCCTCGGACCACCCACGAAGCCGGGGTGGCACTCGACACAACCGGCAACCTGCGGGGGCAGCGGACCGGGGTCCGGAGCCCCGGAGACGTGGCAGCGCTCACAATTGTTGATGAAGCCGTTGTGGAAGTCGTGTCCTGTGCCACCACCGCCACGGAAGTCATGCCGGTCCACCGCGTGGCACTGGGTGCAGGCCGGGGCGTTATCGCCATGGCAGATATTGCAGTCACTGGCGCCCAAGGTGCTGGTATGCCGCTGGTGCAACTCGCCGCTCGGTCCGCCCTGGAAGCCGGTGTGGCAGGAATCACATTCGCCGAACGGTTCGCGCAGCGGGCCGCCGGCCGGAGGGGCGGAGACGTGGCAGAACTGGCAGTCGCTGATGATGCCGTTATGGAAGGCGTGTCCTGTTCCGCCACCGCCGCGGAAGTCATGACGGTCCTGCTCATGGCACTGACTGCAGGCCGGGGCGTTATCGCCATGGCAGATATTGCAGTCACTGGCGCCGAAAGTGCCGGTGTGTTGCTGGTGCAGCATACCGCTTGCAGGGCCACCCTGGAAGCCGGTGTGGCAAGCTTGGCATTCGCCGAAGGGTTCGCGCAACGGCCCGCCGGCAACGCCGCCGGAGACATGGCAGCGCTCACAGTCGTTGATGAAGCCGTTATGGAAGGTGTGCCCGGTGCCGCCACCGTTACGGAAGTCATGGCGATCCTGCTGATGGCACTCGCTGCAGGCCGGGGCGTCGGCACCGTGACAGGTGTTGCAGTCATTGGCCCCGAAGGTATTTGTATGCTGCTGGTGGAGCGGGCCGTTCGGTCCGTTCTGGAAGCCGGTGTGGCAGGAGGCGCATTCACCATAGGGTTCGCTCAGCGGGCCACCGGCGACCCCGGAGACGTGACACAGCTCGCAGACGGTAATGAAGGTGGTATGGAAATTATGCCCCGGAGTACCTGGACCATTACGGAAGTCGTGGATCATCTGCCCCGGGAGATCGGTAGAAACCACCTCGTGGCATTGGTTGCAGGCCGGCGCATCGTCGCCGTGACAGGTGGTGCAGTTGCTGGCCCCGAACTCCTCGGTGTGCTGCATGTGGAGTTGGCCGCTGGCAGGTCCGCCCTGGAAGCCGGTGTGGCAGTCCGCACAGATGATAAAGGGTTCGCGCAGCGGGCCGCCTGCGATGCCGGAGACATGACAGGTTTCGCAGTCGCTGATGAAGGTGTTATGGAAGCTGTGGCCGGTGCCGCCACCGCCGCGGAAGTCATGACGATCCTGCTCATGACACTGAGTACAGGCCGGGGCGGCGTCGCCATGGCAGGTGTTGCAGTCACTGGCGCCTAACTCGTTGGTGTGCCGCATATGCAGGTCACCGCTCGGGCCGCCCTGGAAGCCGATGTGGCAGGAACCACACTCGCCAAACGGTTCGCGCAACGGGCCGCCGGGGGCACCGGAGACATGACAGGTCTCGCAGTTGCTGATGAACCCGGTGTGGAAGTCGTGACCCGGGGCGCCTGGTCCAGTGCGATAATCGTGACGATCGATCTGGTGGCACTCGCTGCAGGCCGGCGCGCTGTCGCCATGGCAGGTTGAGCAGTTGACAGCGCCGAAGTTGTTGGTGTGCATCTGGTGCAGGGGACCGCTGGGACCACCCTGGAAACCGGTGTGGCAGGTTTTACACTCGCCGAACGGTTCGCGTAGCGGGCCGCCTGGGGCACCACCCACGTGGCAGGCCTCACAGTCCTGAATTTGTGAAGGAATCAGGTTGGTGTGGAAATCATGGATGGTATCTCCCGGGCCCGGACCGCCTGCAAAGACATGGCAATCAAAGCATTCCGGCCGTAGAAGGAGAAACTCACCGGAAGGGCCTTCACCAATCTCATGACAGGTAAAGCAGGAAGGAATCCCTAAAGAATGGTGCGTATTAATGTAGCTGAAATCGGAATGGCACTCGGCGCAGATTTCGCTGGTTTGAGCCAGTGAAATCTGTGGTACTGCTGCCAGGAAGAGAGCAGTAAAGAGGATGAGCAGGGCGAATTTCCAGAGACTAGCCTTCTTATACATATGCCCTCCCTTAGGTGCCATATGGAGAAAGGAGTCAATCGCTTAGTTTCTGTCGTTATCGATTAAAGCTCATGCCGTAAGTTATGATTAATCTATAGATCCAGCAACAAATGAAATATCTAAAAAAATGACAATTTGATCTGAAATCTTATCGTTAAGTCGTTGAAAAACAAAGGAAAAGACACCTGGAATAATGTTATCTGCATTTCATTAGGATTTCAGGCAGTACAAGCAGTTGAAATTATTTCGGAAGGGAGAATGGAATTTATGTCATTTATTTTCTTTTTAATTAAAGTGCAGTTGTTGCCTGATATCTATAGAAATTATATGCAGGGAGAGAATATTTTTGTTACCCCCTGGCAGAGCATTAAAATCGGTTCAGTCCATAGTGCCTGATTAATTCAGCAAATACAGACAAACTTCTTAAGATCATCGCTGTGCGCTAGAAAAAAGGGCTGAAACAAACAGCAGCTTGTTCAGCCCTAAATTGGCCTACCCGAAGGCAGCATCTCAACGACTTATGGCAGAAAGAAGATCGTCTTCGGCAGCGGTCTCCTTCGCCGACCTCTATCTCCTTATTCAGCTCTGCTTACCTACGATCGCGGCACACGCCTTTCCATTTGCGCCAGCGGCAAGCAGGGTCCTCCGTACAGCTGGCTTTATCGCTGTAGTCTGAGCAGCTGGCCGCAGGAACTGGAGCTGGAGCAGACGCATGGCAAGCTTTACACTTCTCATAAGCGACCGCCAGTGACGGAGCTTTAGCGGTTCTGTCATGACAGCCGGTACAGGTTCCGTTGCCGACCCCCATGTGATGACAGTCTTTACAGCTGCTGGCCAGCGCTACGTGAGCGGCGTGGTCAAATGCAACCGACGCTTGCCCTGGAACATTCAGGGTCACGCTGTCCGGAGCTCTCAAAGCGACAGCCGACAGGGCGAAGGTCGCAACCATCCCCACAGCCAGTGCTGGAATCAGTAATCTATTCATCTTGTCCACCTCCGCTTAGTCAGAGTTCGTTTGTTTATATGTAAGAATCTGTAAAGATCGATATCGACGGTAAAGAAAGGGCCGGGAAGAACCCGGCCCTTTCTGTTTGACTTAGCAGGGATGGACGTTACTGCTCCCCACCACTTTCGGCTTCAGATACTTTTTCATCACACTCCTCCTTTCAGTTCAGGTGTCTGGCCGCCGGGCGAACCCGGCGGATTATTGCTGCAATTATTTCCCGACCGCGGTCGCCGCACCGGAGGGGATAGCCCCGCCCGGGATGCTGCTACTGCTCTTGGTGACGTAGAAACCGTCGTAGCGCAGGCCGTTTTCACGGGCCCAGACGTTGATGATGACTTCGCCGGCCGCGGCGACCGAAATCCGTGCCGGATTCGGACCGTAGCTGCCATGTGGCACACCCGCCCAGTTGTAGTTGCTGTTGGTCGGGAAGGTAATGCTACCGACATAGCTGCCGTCAACACCGTACCAGAGTGAATTATCCCGGCTGCTGCCGTTGCTGTTGCCGCGGAACCAGATGTAGTAGGTGCCCGGCTCGGGGAAGTCGAGTCGGTATTCTACGGGACTTCCGCTCCGGCTGCGGGTGTTGTTGGTATCGGCCCGCAGGTACTGACCACCGTTGGCTGCAGACTGGCTCTGGGCCGAGAAGTTATCCCCCAGGCTGCTGAAGTCTTCGGCCTCGATGTAAGTACCGTCCTTGTCGACTTCGCTGACTCCGCCACCGGTCGGCAGATCGGGGCAGAGGTTGCCGATGTAAGTGGTCTCGGCCAGCTGGTAGGTGGCCAGATCGACTTCGTCATTCATATGGCCACGCCAGGTCAGGTTGTCGCAGGCAACCATGTTGCTGTAGTCGCCGTGACAGTCAGTACAACCGGACAGACCATTACCGCCACCGTTGTTACCGCCGGTGTCCGGCAGATCCGGCATCGAGATATCCGGGAACTTCGGTACCTGGTAGGTCTTTCCGGCCTCGGAGATGGCGACCTTGGTGTAGGAGATATCCGGATCACGATACTGCTCATGATTCAGGTTCTCCCACTGTTCCTGATCTCCAAAGCGGTCGGTGTAGTTGCTACGCTCCTTACCACCGATAATGCTGTAACCGATGTTGAAACTCCCCTTACCAGGAGCCGGGTTGGTCAGCCCCACACCCTGGCTCGGCATGGCGTGGAACGGCAGCACCGTCTTCGCCAGCGGGAACATCGCCTTCAGGCTGCCGCCATCGCTGTGGCAGTCGAAGCAGGCACGGTAGTCGTGAATCGGTGCCGCGGTGTTCTTGTTGTGCATGTACTCACCATGGCACTGACGACAGGAAGCCTGCTGCGGATTCTCGTTCTTATCCGCCGGCCAACCGTGGCACTGCTCGCAGACCCCGTAGACGGCATAGGCCGAATCGTGGTGTGAAGAAGAGTGGCAGGCCGAACAGGTGCTCGGGCTGCTGACCGCCTCATGACAGACCCCGCAGTCGCCGCCGACATTGGTCAGCGGTACCCCGTGGTGCAGTTCCGGAATCGTCTGCGTCCCGCCGGTATGGCAATCGGCACAATTGGCTCCGGTCAGTTGAATGCCGGTGTGACAGAAGCTGCAGTCGCCACCAGCGTAGCTCGGCTGCAGATGGTGATCCGGAGCGGCATGACAGTCGGCACAGACGATTCCTGCGGCCTCAGCTCCGACGTGACAGCTGTTGCACAGACCGGTGCTGTAGGCCGGAGTCGTGTGGTGGGTCGCCGAGGAGCCGGCCGGAGCGGTGCTGCCGTCATGGCAGCTGCCGCAATCCCCGGCAGCCACAGTTGCACCGACATGGCAGACGGTACACTGACCCATCATTCCGGCAGTGGTCATCTCATGGTGCTGGGTCTGGATCGCCGGCATCCCCTCCCTGGAATGACAGAGCGCGCAATCCAGCTCTGTCGTGTCAACGGCGGTATGGCAGTCGGTACAGGCCGCCGTTTGAGCGAAGAGGCTGTTGTGGTGACGCTCACCCATCGGCGGAGCACTCGGACCAATGTGACAGGCGGCGCAGTCCATCAGGGCCGAATCAGCGCCAGCGTGGCAGGCTGTGCAGAGCCCGTCACTCGCCAGGACCGTCCCGTGGTGCATTTCCGGGCTGCCGTTCTTGACCGGCTGGGAGGCGTGGCAGGACTCGCAGTTGAGGTTCGAAGCGTCGACCGAAGAGTGACAGTTGGTGCAGTCACCCGCGACAGCCGGTGCCGATGCGTGGTGCATCGCCGCCTTGCCGTCTTTTTCCGGCTGGCTGGCGTGACAGGTCGCGCAGTCCAGCTCGGCCTGATCGACCATGTGGCAGGCCGCGCAGTTTCCGGCCACCCCGGCTGCCGACATATCGTGGTGCCGTTCGGCGATGGTCGGAGCGTTGACGCCGGTGGTATGACAGGTGAAGCACTGGTTGCTTGTGACCAGCTCCTCGAAGGTCGCAGCTGCGTGGCAGACCGCACAGTTATCTGCGGCGTAGTCCGGAGTTGCGTGGTGCATGGCCGGACTGCCGTCCTTCGCTTTATCGGCATGGCAGGTCGCGCAGTCGAAACTGGCGGCGATCCCCTCGTGACAGCTGGCGCAGTTGCCCGCTGAGTAGCCTGCGGTCAGGTGGTGGGTCGCCGCTGTGCCAACCCGGGCGATTGTTCCGTTATGACAGAGTTCACAGTTGTTCACCGCGTCGATCCCGCCGACGTGGCAGACGGAACAGTCGCCCGCCTTTCCGGCCGCCGAGATGTCATGGTGACGCTCAGCGATGGTCGGTGCGCTGGTGCCGGTGGAGTGGCAGGTCGCGCAGTCGTCGCCTGCGACCAGCTGGTCGAAGGTCTTGGCGTCGTGACAGGCGGAGCAGTTCTCCGCCGCATAGTTCGGCGTGGCATGGTGCATCGACGCGTCACCGGTCAGCGGTTTGTCCGCATGGCAGGTGGCACAGTCAAGGCTGGCTGCCGGTATCCCGGTATGGCAATCGCTACAATTCCCTGCAGTCGCTGATGGAGTTGCGTGGTGCAGCTCATTGATCGCCGGCTGGCCTTCCGCCTCGTGGCAGGCCTCGCAGTTGTTCACCACCACCGCCGCGCCGGTGTGACAGCTGGCGCAGGGGCCAGCGGTCGCGGTCGCCGTGGCATGGTGCATCGCCGGGCTGCCGTTCTTCACCGGCTGATCGGCGTGGCAGGCCTCGCAGCCG
>CALZHR010000119.1 GCA_945787335.1 uncultured Desulfuromonadales bacterium | reverse complement strand
CCGGCGCGCTCCCCCAGCCGCCGTCGCTGTTCTGCCGCGCCAGCAGTTCACCAAGGCTGCTGCCGCCCGCCAGGCTGCTGACCTTGCGGGCGAGAAAATCGGTGCTGGCCGGTGTCACTCCGGCGAGCCAGGTCGTTCCATTCAGGTAATTGCTAGCAGCCGACGGGATCTCTTCGATGGCCAGCAGGGCAGCCGCCGTATCCCGAGCGGCGGTCACCGGGGAGTCCCGCCAGGAACCGTCCAGCTGCTGTTTCGCGGTCAGCCAGGCGACCCCGGCAGCGTAGCTGGCCGACGCGATCGGCACGAACTCGGGCGGCGTCACGCCGCCGTTGGTCGGCAGGGTTTCATCCGCGACCAGCTCCGAGCGGACGATGGCGGCCCCGTCGGTCAGGATCGAAAAGCGCTTCACCCACTCGTTGCGAACGTTTTCGATGTCGACCAGATGGGCCTGATCCAGGGTGCCCGGCGCAACCAGGTGGATGAAGGCGACGCGGAATTCCTTCTGCGCTGTGGCCGCGCCGGGCACACGCACCCCTTCGGCGGCGATGATGTCGTCGATGGTCACGGTGACCGGCGTGCCGGTGATGGTGACGCCCAGCTCCGGCAGCTGGGTCCGGTCGATGGCGGGGTTGTCGATCAGGGTCAGCGGCGGCACCTCCTCCGCCTCGGTAAAGCCCATCAGGTAGAGCTCCAGCGGGTTGAAGATCCGCCCGATGCTCTTGCCGTCCTGCGCGCTCTCCGGCGCAACCGAGGTGAAGCTGCCGTCGCCGTTGTCCTGCCAGTTGTTGCCGTAGAGGGTCGAGCCTGCCGAATCAAGCAGGTAGCTCCAGTGGCTGTCGTCCTGGCCGAGCAGGGCAGCGCTCGGGTTGCCGTCGGCATCGATAAACCGCACCCCCGCCGCCCAACGGTGGGCCAGCTCATGCGTCAGGGTTTTCAATACCTCCTCGAATTCGGGATCCAGCGGATCGGCCACCCAACTGGCAATATTGGCCATGTCGATGGTCCCCTGCAGCCGACCAGCGCTGCCGTATTCCGCCGCGTTGTCAAGCAGCTCCAGCCCGATCCCCTGGTTGTCGTTCTTGATGTGGGAGTAAAAGGCACGGTTATCCTGATCCAGCATCAGGTGATCGAAATTGGTGAAGAACACCAGGAAGTCGTAATCATCACCGTGGGCCTGATAGAACTCCTGCGCCACCGCCTGGCGTGGGTCGGTATTGAAGACCTGATTCCCCTCGCTATCCAGCACATAGGCGTCGAAGTTGTTGGTGATCTCCATCACCGTGACCTGGCCGAAATCCCCCAGCGGGTTGATCACGGCACTGGCGGCGGCCGGAAAAAGCAGGCAAAAACTGAGCAGGATGCCCAGACACAGGCTGAATTGACGCACGCAGGATTTACGGCTGGCAAGCCGCGAGGCAGAGACAGAAACGGGACACATAACCCCTCCTTGAACCGACAACAAAAAAATGAATATGCTGAATACAGCGAATTAAATAAGAATCAGTTGCTGCCTGAAGATGAGCTGGTCATCTCCGGCTGGCGTTTTTTGCTTACAGGCATCGTTTGTACGCGATCGATCTTCTGCTGACCGTTTTCGAGCCGCACGATCAGCTTTTCCGCGCCAAATTCCCCCGGACGCTCGAGCACCACACGGTCAGCGACGATCTCGACGATGGTGGCGGATGCACCGACGCTGTCCCCCACCCCAACCAGGGTCAGTTCCCCTTGCGGGGACTTGACCACCGCTTTCTGGTCGTAGGCGGAGATCTGCTTGAAGCGGTAGCCGTCGAGATCAGCGGCAAGAGTGGCGACTGGGATGACGATGAACAGGGATAGGATTGTTATGATGATGTGCTTCATCTGTGTTGCCTTTCAAATAACAAAGTCACTTATTCATAAAAAGGTTAAAATAGATGTTCATCTAATTTTCTTTATGTCTGCAGCCTCAAAGTAGAACCCATAGCAAGAACCCATAGGGGTCAGATCTCAACATTCAACAAACCAAGATCACGCCCAATGGCCTCTACCTCGTCCCTCAATCTTGAGTCTTGCTTTAGCCTCTCCGCCAGCCTACGACTCGCGACCGAGACTCCTGCATCGCTAACACCAAACACCGCCCCGATCTGCGCCAAACCGGTTAGCGAGAACTCCCGACAGCAGTACATTCCCACTTGACGGGCAAGTCTTCGATTACCGGCTAGTCGCTGCTCGACAGCCTCAAGAATTTGCTCAAGGTCGGGGCGTTCAGACAAGTGTTTCAGACCCGACAGATTGCGCTGATCGCTCTTTTCGGTCAAAAATCGAGCGGTTATCTCACTCACAAAACCTTCGCTTCCGAGCAGGCTTGAGCCGACCACCTTTTTCAGCGGACTATCGCAAACACGATCCAAATTTTCCTCAACAAAAGCCTGGTAGCTTTTTCTAGCTTTCGCCCTTCCACCACCGATAAGCTGTAAAATCAATTCGCAGCGCAGCCAATCATCGACCTGACGGGACCCTATATAGGCATTGTAACTACTCCACTCATGCTGCT
>CALZHR010000118.1 GCA_945787335.1 uncultured Desulfuromonadales bacterium | reverse complement strand
GTCAAATGCATCATCCTCAACAACGGCAAACTGGGGATGGTGCGCCAGTTCCAGCGGGTCTTCCTCAGCTCCCGCTACGCCTCGACCTGTCTCGGCAACACGGTCGATTTCTGCACCGTAGCCAAAGGCTTCGGCGTTCCGGGGATCAAGATCAAGGATCTGGCCGAGCTGAAAAGCGGGCTGGAAGAGGCGATGAAGATTCCGGGTCCGGTGGTGCTGGATGTGGCCATCCACCCCGATACCTACTCTTTCCCGATGGTCCCGCCGGGCAAGGAGTCGACGTCGATGATTTTCGATCCCGACGAATGGGGGAGCTAGAAAGGAAGGGTCATAAATGATCATCTGCTGCGTTATGCTGGCCACCGGGCGTTCGACGTACTTTCCAGTACGCCTCACGTCCGGCGCCTGCGCAAGCCTTGCAGCTGAAACATTTCTGCCCCTTCTCGGGCCTGTGTACTAGTTTGATGGGGGCAGAATTAGATTCGATTCTGTCCCCATTTCTCTTGGAGAACACTATGTCGCTAGACCTCCTCAACCACCATTTGATCAGCGAACGCTACTTCTTCCCGCGCCGGGGGGCGCTGGTCGATCCGTTCTGGGTCGACTGCGGCGATGCGCGGCTGGCCTGCGCCTATCACGAGATCGACCCGGCGGCGAAGACCCTGGTGCATTTTCATGGCAACGGCGAGATCGTCGACGACTGGCAGGGTCATTTTGTCACCCTGATCCATCAGCTCGGCTGCAACTGCATGCTCGCTGAACTGCGCGGATACGGACTTTCGAGCGGAGAGCCGCAATTGGGGAAAATGCTGCAGGACGTGGTGCCGACCATCGAGGCGATCGGCAAGCCGGCCAGCGAGCTGATCTTCTTCGGCCGCAGCGTCGGTTCGATCTTTGCCATCGAAGCGGCGGCACGGTTCCCGGATGCCGCTGGCCTGGTGATCGAGAGCGGCGTGGCCGATGTGCTTGAGCGCCTGCTGCTGCGGGTCGCGCCGGAAGAGCTGGGGGTGGAAGCGGAGCAGCTGGCCGCGGCGGTTGCCGAGCATCTCAACCACCGGCAGAAGCTGTCCGGCTACAAAGGGCCGCTGTTGGTGATGCACACCGAAAACGACGGGCTGGTCGATGTCAGTCACGGTCAGCGGCTGTATGATTGGGCGGTCGGGGAGAAAACGCTGAAAATCTTTCCGCGTGGTGATCACAATAGCATCGTCATTGCAAACGCCCGGGAGTACTTCGGCCTGTTGGGACAGTTTATCGCTGCTCTGCAGACTTGATGGTCAGATCGAACAGGGCGAAGAAGCTCTGCAGAAGCCGGTAGGTGATCCCCCAGAGGAAGCGCTCGCAGTAGCCGTCCAGATCGATAATCGGGTGGCTGCGGGTTTCATCGCGATACATGAAGCTGGCCCGGATGTTGCGCTTTTGGTCGAGCAGGGTTTGTAGCGGAACCCAGAATGTATCGACGACTTCTCTGTTCAATGTGAGCGGCGGCCGCTCTTTAAGCTGGTAGACGAAGCAGGAGATTCGCACCGGCAGGTAGGCGCCGGCGAGGTCGTCGAGCTGACCCAGGTACTCAGTGGTTTGTAATTTTAGGCCGATCTCTTCCCAGGTTTCCCGCTCGGCCGCGGCCCGGGGGCTTTCATCCTGGGGGTCGATTCCTCCACCGGGAAAAGCGACATCTCCCGACCAGGGGTCGCCGTCATAGTCCGCCCGGCGGATGAACAGGACCTCAGGCCCCGATTTGCCTGCAAAGAGCAGCATGGCGACGGCGGCGTGACGGGTTGCCTTGCCCTTCAGCTGCCGGGGCTGGTGCTGCCGCAGGGTTTTCTGGATGGGTTCGATTAAGAGCATTTGTTCGTTCATCGGCAATAAGAAAAGGGCCGACTTTTGTCGGCCCTTTCTGTTATCGACTATTCTGTATTGCTCAGTCAACCGGCAACATGTCGAGGTTTTTGAGCATCCCTTTCCATTCCGCGCTGTTGGCATATTCGATGGCGGCCTTGATGACTGGATGGTCGGCGTTCTTGTTGTCGTAGACCAGACCGAGGGCAACACCGGAAGAGAAGCCATCGACCGGCAGCAGGTTGTAGAGCTGGAAATTCGGTTTGGCGCCGAAAGAGATGGCATTGGCACCATCGGGTGAGTTGAGATACTTGACCACTTCGTGGTCCCGCTTGAAGATCTTGTCGAAGCTCACCGTTTTGAAGAACGGGTAATCGTTCTGCAGCACCGAAAAAAGCGCTTCTCCCGCTTCGCGGCCGACCAGCTGGATCGGCAGATCATTGCCGCCGACCTCTTTCCAGTTGCTGACCTTACGGGTAAAAATCTTTTGCAGCTCTGTCATTTTCAGGTTGTTGGCGTCCGTTTCCAGGCCGACGGCAAAAGCGATCGGCACCCGGCCGAGCAGGATTTCCGTCTTGCCGAGGGCTTTCTCTTTAGCATTCAAAGGACGCCCGGTGCGGCCGAACAAGTATTTTTGCGAGGAAAGGATTCCCCCTTTGTGCTTGATCGAAGATGACATAACAGCAAAACTATAATCTTTGCATACAGGATTCTTGCTGAAATGGTTGAAGAACAGCTCGGCGACCTTGGTCGAGGGACCGGCACCGGCAACCACCTGATCGTGGTGGGCCAGCAGGGCTGCGGGAATGATCAGGCAGCAGCTAAGCAGCAGGGCAACAGACAGAAAAACTTTTTTCATGACGCCTCCGAGATTTTGTAGAAATATTTAATTTAAATATCCTTACAGAAGCTGCGGGAAAAATCAAGAGAACATAGCTGTATTCGTCCTGTTTTTCAGGCGCGCGAAATAAACCGGCACTCGCGGGTGTCGATTTTGACCTTTTCCCCCGATTCCAGATAACCCGGCACTTGCACTGAAATGCCGGTTTCGAGGATCGCCTCCTTGGTCTGCGCGGTGGCGGTGGCGTTTTTCAGCGCCGGGGCGGTTTCGGTAACGGTCAGTTCGACCACCTGCGGCGTCTCCAGGCTGACAACCAGGTCGTTGAAAATTCCCAGCGAGACCTCGCCCCCTTCGAGCAGGTAACCCTTGACCGTTTCGTACATATCCCCGTCGATCTCGTACTGTTCGTAACTCTCCTGGTCCATGAAGACACCAAGCTCCCCGTTCTCGTAGAGGAACTGTCCTTTGCGGCGGGTGAAGTCGGCTTCGTCGAGCTTATCGCCTGCCTTGAAGGTCTTGTTCAGAACCTGACCGGTCATCAGGTTGCGGTACTTGGTCTTCACCAGGGTGTTGCCGCCGCGGGCGGTGGGGGACTGAAAGCTGACATCGAGGACGATGCAGGGGGCGTCTTCGAGTTGCAGAACCTGGCCGCGTTTGAGGTCGCCGGCATTGATCATCGGGGTTTCTCCTGGAAATGGTTAAGTTAATTTCGGGTAAAGAAGCGGAATTTTTTCTTCGGTTCTTTCAGTTTGAGCAGGGCCTTGATCTCCGAGAGGCGCTCGAGGGTCGAGTAGCGCCCTTTGGCGATGATCTCATCGGCGCGGCTGAAGTCGGCCCAGTGGGAGATGCCGACCGAGGGACAGATGACCAGATCAGCCATCTGCAATTGCAGGTTCGAAAGGGCGTAGCGGGTCGCGGCATCGGCGCGAAAGACGATGTCCAGCCCGCTGCTTGAGCTGTCCGGGTCCTGTTGCTCGGCGCCGACATCGACCGCCAGCACCAGGTCGGCGCCCATCTCCTGGGCCGGCCCAACCGGGACGGCATCGATCCAGCCGCCGTCGACCAGCTTCATACCACCCACTTCGACCGGCGGCAGGATCCCCGGCAGAGCGCAGGTGGCGGCGATCGCCTGGCGCAGCGAGCCTGACTTGAGCACCACCTCCTGGCCGCTTTCAAGGTCGAGAGCGATCGCGGCAAAGGGGAGCTTGGTGTCTTCAATGTTGATATCGGGCAGCAGGAACTCGAGGCTTTGGTCGCGGGTCTCCTGGGAGACGAAGGAGATCATGGTCATCGCCAGGGTGAAGAAGATCTTTTTCCGCGCCAACTGGGAAAACCGGAAGAAGAATCCCTCGCCATCAATCTTGTTCTTCCGCTCGATGACAAAATCGAGCCGTGCTTTGCGGAAGGTGTCGCTCTGGAAAAATTCCAGAACCCGCTCCTGCAAAGGGTCGATGCGGGGATCGACGGCGTACATGGCGCCGATGATCGCCCCCATGCTGGTGCCGGTGATCAGGTCGACCGGGACGTCCGCCTCTTCCAGCGCCTGCAGCACGCCGATATGCGCCAGCCCGCGGGCCGCGCCGCCCCCCAGCGCCAGGCCGACCCTTTTCTTTCTGAACCAGGCGGGCATGTTAATCGGCATCCCGTGGCGTAAAGAGCGGCTCGTCCTTGCGGTAAGCGGTGCCCTGGAACAGGGCGATCAGCTCCTGGTGGTCGTCGGTGATCCGCACCTGGTAGCTGCCCAGCCGGCGATTCAGGGAGACCTCCTCGGCCTCGGCAAAAAGAACCCCCTCGCACGCGGCTTTTAGAAAAGAGGTCGAGGTGTTGATCCCCATCGCCAGCTGGCCGCGCGAGTTCGAGGCGACGGCAAAGGCGAAGTCGGCCAGGGTGAAGATCGCGCCGCCGTGCACGGTGCCTGCGCCATTGAGATGAAAGGGCTGAATCGCCATTTTTACCTTCGCCCAGCCGGGCCGGGCGTCGATCAGCTCGATACCGGCGTGGCGGGCAAAATGATCATGTTCGCGAAAAAAATCGCAGGTTTGCTGCACGAAAACTCCTCCTGCTCTGGTTTTCAGCCCCAGAAGCTGTCTTTCTTGGTTTTTTTCAGCGGCAGCGGGTTATGCACCTGATCGGCCTGGTTGGCCTTGGCGCCGCACTTGTTGCAGACCACGGTCGGTGCCGTCGAGCGCCGGTCGATCTCTTCCATCAACCCTTTGGCTTTGAGCTGGCACATTTTTAATTCTTCGATCGGACTTTGATCACTGACATCGGCCATGGGAGCCCTCCCGGTCTGGTTGCTGAAGCGCTGAGCATAGTGAAATCATAGCTGCAGTCAAGCCGTTTCGGCAATGATTTCATGCCGAATCGGGCTAAAACAGAGTTCCCTTGCCAGCCAGGGGCAGCGACCGACAAATAATTAATAATTGTCCGGAAAGCGCCCGGATTCCCAGTCTGTCGGGTTTTGTTATTTAAAAACAGTATTTTACCTGTTTTTCTGATTGACGGAGGATGTTCGAACGACTAACATCCAGCCGATTTTCAACCAGTTACGCTTTTCCGACAGGATGATTTTCCCAATGTTGTACCGATTTTTCATCCGCCTCTTCTCTGGCCGCGACTCAGCCGCCGACCATGCCAGCTGCCCCTTGCAGTTTAAACGCAGGGCCCGACGCCGGCTGTTCTGGAGCAGCTCCCTGACCCGCCATTTGTAGCGCCGGTCATTAATAGAGTGCAACGACAACGGGGCCGTTTTGCCAGTTAGGCGAAATGGCCCCGTTGCTTTTTCTACGGACTCAGCAGGGCCCACAAGCCGCTGAGGACGACCATCAGGATGCCGCCTCCCGGAGCGCGGGCGCGCTGGCGAGGCATCTGGCGGAAGATGCCATCTGGCCCCTGCTCATAGGAGCTCGCGTGCTTGTTGCGTTCCAGGTGGTAGTAAAAGCTGAAGTCCGGTTTTTTGCGCGGCGTTGCCCGCGCTTGATTTGGCGGCGACCGGCCGCTGCC
>CALZHR010000117.1 GCA_945787335.1 uncultured Desulfuromonadales bacterium | reverse complement strand
CGACGACCAGCCGCTCGACAACATCTCGCTGGCAGTGATCCACAAAAAGCTCCCCGAACAGATCGAACAGGCGCTGTTCGCTCCCTACATGGCAAAGGACGGCAACCAGGTGCGCTTCTCTCTGCGGGTGATCGAATCGGATCCCAACCTGCGCCGCAACGCGCTGGTGAAAAAGGTGCGGGCCGACCTGCTGGATAAGTTCGACCTCAAGCCGGAGCAGCTGAAGATCAGCGGCATCTTCGTCCTCTACAACAACGTACTGCAGAGCCTCTACCGCTCGCAGGTGATGACCATCGGCATGGTGTTTCTGGCGATCATGGGGATGTTTCTGCTGCAGTTCCGCTCCCTGCGGCTGGCGATCATCTCGATCATCCCGAACCTTTTCTCGGCCGGCATCGTCCTCGGCCTGATGGGGCTGCTCGGCATCCCCCTCGACATCATGACCATCACCATCGCCGCCATCACCATCGGCATCGCCGTCGACGACACCATTCACTACGTCCACCGCTTCAACGAGGAGCTGGCCAAAGACGGTGACTACCTGGGGGCCATGAAGCGCAGCCATGACAGCGTCGGCCGGGCCATGTACTACACCTCGATCACCGTCATCGTCGGTTTCTCGATCCTCACCCTGTCGAGCTTCATGCCGACCATCTACTTCGGCCTGTTCACCGGGCTGGCGATGGCGGTGGCGATGTTCGCCAACCTGACCCTGCTGGCGCTGCTGCTGTTAAGCTGGCGGCCGCGCGGGGCAAAGGTCTGATAGCCCTGATTAAAGTGGGTGATTTCCGCCTTGTTGGCCCTTGACCGCCCAGATGATCCCGGTTAAGTTGTGCGCGCCAGAATCTTTGGACACGCGGGAACAGCGCTGTGACCTTGAATCACTGTTGAAAAATGCGGGAGAAACGCAATGATTGAACCGTTTAAAATGGGCTACACCGCCATCGGCGGGCTGGGCGTTTTTATCATCGGGATGAAATATCTCTCCGACAGCCTGCAGATGCTCTCCGGCGGCCTGATCCGCAAGGCGATCGCCTCGGTCACCTCGAACCGCTTCCTGGCGGTGATTGTCGGTTTGGGGATCACCTGCTTTGTGCAGTCTTCGTCGATCACCACGGTCATGGTTGTCGGGCTGGTCAACGCCAGCCTGATGGAGCTGACCCAGGCGATCGGGGTGATTCTGGGGGCAAACATCGGCACCACCATCACCGGCTGGATCCTGGCGGTCAAGGTCGGAAAATACGGACTCTTGCTGATTGCGTTGGGCGTGTTCCCGATGCTGTTCATGAAAAACGAACGGATCTCAGCTACAGCCAAAGTCTTTGTCGCGTTAGGGATGATCTTTTTTGGTTTGGAGATCATGAGCGGCGCTTTCAAGCCGCTGCGCAGCGATGAAGGCTTCATGAACCTGATGCTGACCCTCGACGCCCAATCGCTGTTCAGTATCCTCGGCTGCGTGGCGATCGGCTGTTTGATGACCATGGTGATTCAGAGCAGCTCGGCGATGCTGGGGATCACTATCGCCCTGGCCGGCACCGGCGCCATCCCCCTGCATACCGCTATTGCCCTGGTCATGGGGGAGAATATCGGCACCACGATCACCGCTCAGCTGGCGGCCATCGGCGGCACCACCGGCGCAAAGCGTGCCGCAATGGCCCATACCATCTTCAATGTTCTTGGTGTGGTGATCATCGTTGCAGCCTTCTCTTTCTACGTCAGCATGATCGAAACATTCGTTCCTGGTGATGCGAGCCTGGTTGACGCCGATGGAAACCGGCCTTACATTGCCGCCCACATCGCCATGGGGCACACCTTTTTCAACGTCACCGCGACCCTGGTCATGCTGCCCTTCCTCAATCAGCTGGCCAGCCTGGTCTGCAGAATCGTTCCCGAAAAAGCAGAGTCGGGCAAGGTGTCCTTCAAATATATCGGCGCCCCGGGGAGCATGCCGGTTGCCATGGGGATATCCATGGTCACCGAAGAGCTGAAGCGGATGCAGGGTCGTGTCCACAAAGCGCTGCGCCACACCCGCAGCTTTCTGCAACGGGATCTGAAAAAGCGTGACAAGTTCTATCGCAAGGTCACCAAGCTGGAAGATGAAACCGATGTGATGCAGAGCGAGATTACCACCTTCACCGTCACCTTGATGCAGGCCGGCTCGGCGACGGCGGAACAGTCCGACCTGGCCTACGGCTATATCCGCGCCGCCGATGAGCTTGAGTCGATTGCCGACTATGCCGCGTCCTTCTGCTCCTACATCCGGCGCCTCGATAAAAACGAGCTCGACTTCAGCGAAGACGGCTGGAAGGACCTGAACCATTTCTTCCAGGAAATCTTCAACTTTTTCGCGATGGTCGGAAAGACAGTCTCAATCTGCGACATCAACTCCCAGGATTCAGTCTACAATGAAGCCACACGGCTGAACGACCTGGCGGATGAGATCAGAAAGTCACACCTGAAAAGGATGAAGAACGGCTCCTGCACCGCCCATGCAGCGCTGACCTTCAGCGACATGATCGTCGCCCTGCGCCGGATCAAGAATCATACGGTCAACCTCTATGAGGCACTTGACGGGACCGCCTAGAAGGCGACAACGGAGTTCGACCAGCAGCAGCGCGACTTGCATTAACTGCTGCATGTAGACCCAATAAAGCCGGATGCTGCTGAGCATCCGGCTTTTTATTGCTGCGGAATCTGATCGAGATGGTTGAATGTCCAGTTCGCTCTCAGGGATTGTCTGGAGGCGCTTCAGGCTTCGCTGTTCGATTCAAGTTCGGCCCAGCCGACCTCAGTTGACGAAGGTTCGGAGGTGCGCATGGTGATTGCCTGAGGGACGCCTTCGGATTGATGGTAGGCGAGCAACTTGAAGTCTTCCAGCATATTTTTCAGGTGGGCTGCCTGACTGGAAAGTTCTTCCGCCGCGGCGGCAGATTCTTCCGCCGTTGCGGTGTTCTGCTGAACTCTCTCGTCAATCTGCGCCAGACCCTGATTCACCTGCGAAATCCCGTGCGCCTGTTCAGTGCTCGCGGCGGCAATTTCCGCCACCAGTGTGGTGACCTTTGAAATCGCGCCGACAACTTCTTCCAATGCTTGCGCCGTCTGCTCGGCGATCTGGGTCCCGTTGCGGGTTTTTTCGACCGACCCCTCGATCAGCTCAGTGGTTTCTTGGGCCGCCTTGGCACTGCGCGCTGCGAGGTTACGAACCTCTTCGGCGACAACCGCAAACCCCTTGCCATGTTGTCCTGCTCTGGCGGCCTCGACCGCAGCATTCAGCGCCAACAGATTCGTCTGGAAAGCGATCTCATCAATCGACTTGATGATTTTACCGATATTCTGCCCTGCTTCGTTGATCTCGTGCATGGCGGCAACCATGGTGGTCATCCGCTGGCCACCATTTTCGGCCGCCTGGCAGGCTTCGTTGACCAGCTTGCTGGCCTGGTTGGCATTTTCGGCGCTGCCACTGGTTTGCGATTCCATCTCGGCCATGGAACTGCTGATCTCTTCGAGAGACGCGGCGGTTTCCGTTGCCCCCTGAGAAAGGTCCTGACTCGAATCGGCAACCTGGCCGCTGGCCGCGTCAATCTGCTCTGCGGATGCCTGAGCCTCGGAAATCATGATATTGAGATCGGCGCCGACTTTTTGCAGGGCGCTGCGGATCTCATCCTGCCCGTCGCGTGGCGTCACCTGGAAGGTCAGATCTCCTGCGGCGAGCTGTTGCATCGGACCGACCATCTCCTGCTGCAGGCTGTCTGCAAAGCGGTTCATGATGGTCGCCATCTGGCCGATTTCATCCCCGCGCTGCAGATTCAGCCGGTTGCCCAGGTGTCCCGACTCCAGGTCTTCGATCATCTTCACCGCCTGCCGGATTGGCGCGGCGATATTACGGGTTATCAGGTAGCCGAGCAGAATCGCCAGAAAGGCGCCGATCGGCATCAGGATGATCAGAGTGTTCCGCGCGAAGTTTTTGGTTTCTGCCGCGGCCTGTTGTGCGCTGACCATTTCGCCATCGACAAGCCCTTCAAGCTGGCTGAGCTGTTCCATAAACAGGTTCGACGCGGCAAACATACCGGCAACCAATGCTTTTTCCTGTTTATCCAGTTCGGCAATTTGTGCGTTTGAATGATTTTGAATTTTTTCGATCAGCTTCTGTACTCGTGAAGAATGGCGGGCAACCCGGCTTATGTACGATTTTTGATCTTCGCTGCTGGCAGCAACAAGCTTTTCACAGACCTCGTAAAATTTGTTATGGGTCGCGTTGAACTTGGCTAAATCTTTAGCCAGCTTTTCGTCAGCGGCTTGAAATGTGGGGTACCAGGCCCCGAAAAAGGAGGTTTTCGGGTTCGTATCGCCGGTCACGGGGACGCCAAATTCGACAGACGCTTTAATGCTGTCAGCCCAGCGCCGCAAACGCAGGTCGACCTCATAGAGAAAGGTCGGCAGGTCATAGTCGGTTTCATTGTAGGTGAAGCTGTAGCTGACCTTGGCGTGATGCACCTTGATCAGTTCGAGGGCTTTTTCAGTGAAGATCGCCTGCTGCTGAGCGATCTCTTCGATCAGCGCCTGCATTTCTGCGCTGCCCCGCGGCACTTTAAGGTCCAGACCGTCATTAATGAACATCGCACCCGACGGGCTGTTACGGAACTCATCTGACTCCGTACCGTGGCGAACCATGTTGATAAACATGTCGAAATCACCGAGATATTCATGGATCTTTTCTTCAGTCTCACTCAGTCCCGATTCAGCGAGCAGGAACTCCCGGCTGGCATTGAGTACTCTTTCGGCAGAGATGGTCGCTTCCATGGCAACGTCCTTGAAAGGCATTTTCTCTTCCAGGATCAGATCGCCGATGTCGGCAACTTGTTTAATCATGACGGTGCCCGTCAGGCAGGCGACCACAACGACCAGAGACAGCAGGATAAAGCTGCCCATCATCTTTTTGCCGATGGTAAGTTTCATGGTGTTCCTCTGAAGCTTTCCTGGCGGCTGTGAAATCACGCAGCCGCCGGGAAAGCAAGTCGATTATTAGTGCAGATGCTTGAGGTGCTCTCTGACTTCGGTCAGCTCGTCCTGAACCTGATCAAGGAGCTCATCATTGCCACTTGCCTGGTAATCTCGCAGGCAGATGATAGCGGTGGCCGGGTGAACGACTGCATCAAAATAGCTCCAGCCCGGCGAGAAGTGCGGGATGGCGTCAACATCAACCCCGTTTTCGGTGAGAACTCCGCCATCGTGCCACATGGGCTCAATGCTCTCCAGGTCCAGGGAGGTCATTTTGTCGGCGTTGGCAATGGTGACTTCCATCGCTTTGGCTTCATTTGCCGGAGTCCCCTCAGCGGTCAAGTAAAATTTGCAGCCGGCCACCCCCATTGCCATCAACGTCACCATGTCGGCAATCATTTGATCCGCATTGACATTGCCGCTGATCACTGCGGCGACGGTCTTTTTGGCGATCGCATCATATTCGTCGATATTAAACCCGGCTGCAGCTGCAGGACTGACGAACAGGGCAAAGGACATGAACAGCAAGGCACCGATCTGAATTATCTTCTTCATCTTCTACTCCTTGGTTTGGTTTGAGCAGTTTGCTCCGGATTGTTTTAACGCCATACGAAAAGCTGCGTACCTCTCTGCAAATGCGGGCGGCATAATAATCCGCAGTCCAATGTATGACCAGACGAGACAAGATTAGATTTATTTTAGTAATAACAGCAAATCTGAGTCAAGGGCTTAGTGATTAAAACTGTCAAGAACCTGGAATCACGACGCGCAGCAGCAATAGCGCTGCCATTGAGGCGGGATAAAACCATAGAGGTTTAGAGTGAAAAGGGAGACGGCGGGGCAGGCGACCGAAAAAGTCGCAAGCCCCGATTATCGGTTGAATAGCTCTGGGATATTCAGCTCAGGCACCGCGGATGGAATTTTCCGGACGTTGCTTTCCATGCCAACGGCCGAACAGATGGCAGCAGGTTCAGATTTCACTGTGTGAGGAGGGATAAATACTCGGCAAGTCAATACAAGCCTCATCCCCTGTCAAACCGATCTCTAAAACAAATAACGGCTCAAGCATTTGCCCCCCCCTATTGACGTAATAATTAAATCTATTGACGTAATTATTTAGTCCGTATCAAAAATGCCGGACGGGTGCAATACTGCCGCTGGAGTAAAGGGGTCTGATGCTGATTATGGTACTCTCGAACTGGCCAGCCGATTTACGGAAACAAAACCGCAGAGGGACTCGGGTTTCAATGCGCCTGCGCCCAGTTCTCCCCGACGCCGATATCGACCTTGAGCGGCAGATCGAGCGGCACGGCGGTCTCCATCTCCTCCCGCACCAGCTCTTTCACCTGCTCCAGTTCTTCCTGCGGCACCTCGAAGACCAGTTCGTCATGCACCTGCAGCAGCATCCGCGCCTGCAGCGTTTCTGCGCGCAGGCGTCGGTCGATGTTGACCATTGCCACCTTGATGATGTCGGCGGCGCTGCCCTGGATCGGGTAGTTGATGGCGTTGCGCTCGGCGTAACTGCGGAAAGCACCGTTCTTACTGTTGATCTCGGGGATGGCGCAGCGCCGCCCGAGGATGGTGGTCACGTACTGGTGCTCTCGCGCCTCCTGCTTCTTCGCTTCCAGGTAATCGAGCACCGCCGGGTAGCGCGCGAAGTAGTTGTCGATGAACTCCTGCGCTTCCTTGCGGCTGATGCCGAGGTCCTTGGCCAGGCTGAAGGCGCCCATGCCGTAGAGCACGCCGAAGTTGATCGTCTTGGCCTGGCGGCGCATCTCGGCGCTGACCATCTCCGGGAAGACGCCGAAGATCTCGCTGGCGGTGCGCTGGTGGATATCCTCGCCGGCTCGGAAGCTCTCCTTGAGCGCCGCGACATCGGCCATGTGCGCCATGACCCGCAGCTCGACCTGGGAGTAGTCGGCGGAAAGCAGCGTCCAGCCCTCTGCGGGGAGAAACGCCTCGCGGATCCGCCGCCCCTCGGCAGTGCGGATCGGGATGTTCTGCAGGTTCGGATCGCTGGAGGAAAGCCGGCCGGTGGCGGTGACCGCCTGGTTGAAGCTGGTGTGCAGCCGTCCGCTGGCCGGGTTGATCAGCTTCGGCAGGGCGTCGGTGTAGGTGCCTTTGAGCTTGCTCAGGGAGCGGTAATCGAGGATCTTCGCCGCGATCTCATGATCCTCGGCGAGGTTGGTCAGCACCTCGACGTTGGTCGACCAGCCGGTCTTGGTCTTCTTCCCTTTCGGCAGGCCGAGCTTTTCAAACAGAATCTCGCCAAGCTGCTTGGGTGAATTAATATTGAATGGCCCGTCGGCCAGGGCGTGGATCTCCGCCTCCAGGGCCTCCATCTTCTCCGCCAGTTCGCCGGAGAGCTGGCCGAGGAACGCGGCGTCAATGCGGATTCCTCGCCACTCCATACGGGTCAGCACCTCGGCCAGCGGCATCTCGACCGCGCGGAACAGCTGCTCGGGGGCGCCCTCGGGCAGCTCAGGCAGCAGCTTCTGCGCCAGCTGCCAGGTGATGTCGGCATCCTCAGCGGCGTAGATGCTGGCTTTTTCCACCTCGACCTCGGAAAAGCAGATCTGCTTCTTACCGCTACCGGTCAGCTGGCTGTAGGGGATCATCTGGTGGTTGAGATGGTCGCTGGCCAGGGCGTCGAGCCCGTGCGACTTGGCCTCCGGGTAGATGACGTAGGAGAGCAGCATGGTGTCGATAGCCACCCCGGCCAGCTCGATGCCGGCGTTGCGCAGCACCAGGGCGTCGTACTTGATGTTCTGACCGATCTTTTCCAGTTGCGGATCTTCCAGCAGCGGGCGCAGCTTCTCAAGCACCAGTTTCAGCGGCAACTGCTCGGGGACGCCGAGATAGCGGTGGCCGACCGGCAGATACCAGCCCTGCCCCGCTGCGATCGAGAAGGAGAGGCCGACCAGCTCGGCCTGCACCGCCACCAGACTGGTGGTCTCGGTGTCGATGGCGAAGCGGCCGGCTTTTTTCAGCTGGTCGACCAGCGCGTCCAGCTCCGCCTCGCTGGTGACTGTAAGGTAGTTTTCGCCGCTGCTCTGCGCTTGCGGGCGGGTTTCGGCGAACTCCTGCAAAAGCTTGTGGAACTCGAGTTTCTGAAACAGCTCGGTCAGCGCGGCGCGGTCCGGCTCCTCGAGTAGCAGATCCTCGAAGCGCAGCTCCAGTTCGACATCGTAGACCAGGTCGGCCAGCCGGCGCGACAGCAGCGCCTGGTCGCCATATTCGCGCAGGTTCTCCTGGCGCTTCTTGCCTTTGACCCGGTCGATGTTCTGCAGCAGGTTTTCGATGCTGCCGAACTCCTGAATCAGCCCGCTGGCGGTCTTCTCGCCGATCCCCGGCACCCCGGGGATGTTGTCGGAGGTGTCGCCCGCGAGGCCGAGCACCTCGAGCACCTGCTCCGGCGGCACGCCGAACCGTTCGATCACCTCGTCGCGCCTGGAGACCTTCCCCTTCATGGTGTCGAGCAGGCAGACCCGGTCGCCGACGATCTGCATCAGGTCCTTGTCGCCGGTCACCACGGTCACCTCGAGCCCCTGGGCGGCGTACTCCCTGGCCAGGGTGGCGATAATGTCATCCGCCTCGAAGCCGGTTTTTTCCAGTGCCGGCATATTGAACGCCCGCACTACCTCCTTGATCAGCGGCACCTGCGGCACCAGGTCTTCCGGCATGGCGCTGCGGTTCGCCTTGTACTCGGGGTAGAGCTCCTTGCGGAAGGTCGGCCCCTTGGCGTCGAAGACCACCGCCAGGTGGTCCGGTTTTTCATCGCGCACCAGGGTCAGCAGCATATTGGTGAAGCCGTAGACGGCGTTGGTCGCCTCCCCTTTCGAGTTGGAGAGATGGCGGATGGCGTAATAGGCCCGATAGATGTAGGATGAGCCGTCGACCAGGTAGACCCGTTGGGCTTGCTCTGCCATGAATGCACCTTTCGTGAAGAAAAAAATTGAGCTGGATTATTCCACAGCTGGAACGAAAAGGGAAAGGCCGGAAACATCTCTTCTTTCCGCCAGTAAATATTGACAGTTTACCTCTGTTATTATTATGGTCTGCCCTGTGACATCTCCCTGACCCGGTCGGGCCGCTCAGCGGCGCCGCCGGTTGCAATGAATAGGAGCGATTCGGATGCATGACAACTTTGAAGACCACGATGAATCGATAGAATACGAAATCGAAGTCGAGACCGACGCCGACGTCCAGGCGATCCCCGACGAGGGGCTGGTGCTGGCCCGCGACATGCTGCCGCCGCGCCTGCCGATCATCCCCCTGCGCCCCCGGCCGGCGTTTCCCGGGGTGATCATTCCGCTGACCGTCAACGGCGAATCGCGCGTCGCCACCATCAAACAGGCGATGGAGACCGATTCACAGTCGATCGGCCTGGTGATGGTTCAGGATCTGCACGAGGATGACTCCGCCAGCAACCTGCAGGTCGTCGGGGTGGCGGCGAAGATCCTCAAACTGATCCACACTGAAGACGAGAGCGCCCACGTGCTGGTCAACAGCCTGGAGCGCTTCACCCTCAACGAGGTGATCGAGGTCGACGATATCATCTACGCCGACGTCACCTACCATCACGGCCCGGAGCTGCGCGACAACGCCGAGATGAAAGCCTACTCGATGGCGATCATCTCGACCCTCAAGGAGCTGGTGCAGATCAACCCGCTCTATTCGGAAGAGATCAAGCTGTTCCTGGGGCGGTCGAGCATGGACGATCCGGCCCGGCTGACCGATTTTGCCGCCAACCTGACCAACGCCGACGGCTTCGAGCTGCAGGACATCCTGGAAACCTACGATGTCCGCCGGCGGATCGACAAGGTGCTGGTGTTGCTGAAAAAGGAGCTGGAGGTCTCGCGTCTGCAGACCAAGATCTCCCAGCAGATCGAAGAGAAGATCTCCGCCCAGCAGCGCGAATTCTTCCTGCGCGAACAGTTCAAGGCGATCAAAAAAGAACTGGGGCTGGAAAAAGAGGGGAAAGACTCGGAGATCGAAAAATTTCAGCAGCGGCTGAAGAAGCTGACCCTGAACGAAGAGGCGCAAAAAGCGGTCGACGAGGAGCTCGAAAAGCTGCAGCTGATCGAACCCTCTTCGCCCGAATACAACGTCAGCCGCAACTACCTCGACTGGCTGACGGTGCTGCCCTGGGGCAAGTTCAGCAAGGATGCCTACGATATTACCCGCGCCCGGCGGGTGCTCGACCGCGACCACTATGGGCTGCAGGACGTCAAGGAGCGGATCCTCGAGTTTATCGCCGTCGGCAAGATGAAAGGCGACATCTCCGGCTCGATCCTCTGCCTGGTCGGCCCGCCCGGGGTCGGCAAGACCTCCATCGGCAAGAGCATCGCCGACGCTTTAAAGCGCAAGTTCTATCGCTTTTCGGTCGGCGGCATGCGCGACGAGGCCGAAATCAAAGGGCATCGGCGCACCTACATCGGCGCCATGCCGGGCAAGGCGATCCAGGCGATGAAGAGCGCCGGCACCGCCAACCCGGTGCTGATGCTCGACGAGATCGACAAAATCGGCGCCAGCTTCCAGGGCGACCCCGCCTCGGCCCTGCTCGAGGTGCTCGACCCGGAGCAGAATGGCAGCTTCCGCGATCACTATCTCGACGTGCCCTTCGATCTGTCGAACGTGCTGTTCATCGCCACCGCCAATCAGCTCGACACTATCCCGCCGCCGCTGCTCGACCGGATGGAGGTGATCCGGCTCTCCGGCTACATCCTGGAAGAGAAGCTGGAAATCGCCAAGCGCTACCTGATCCCCAAGGCGCTTGCCAACCACGGCCTGAGTAAAGCCCAGATCAGTATCCACAAAGCCGCGGTCGCCGACATTGTCGACCGCTACGCCCGCGAGGCGGGGGTCCGCGGCCTGGAGAACCGGATCAAGAAGATCATGCGCAAGGCGGCGATGGAGTTTGCCGAAGGGCGTGAAGAAAAGGTCACCATTGCGAAAAAGGATGTCGAGCACTATCTCGGCAAGCCGATCTTCGTCGAGGAAGAGCTGTTCAAAGACAGCCCCGGCGTGGTCACCGGTCTGGCCTGGACCCGGATGGGCGGCGCGACCCTGCAGATCGAGGCGACCGCCATGAAGAGCAAGGGCAAAGGCTTCAAGCAGACCGGCCAGCTCGGCAAGGTGATGGTCGAAAGCTCGGAGATCGCCTATTCCTATGTGATGGGGCATCTCGATGACTACGACATCCCGGCCAACTACTTCGACAGCCACTTCATCCACCTGCACGTGCCGGCCGGCGCCACCCCCAAGGACGGCCCCTCGGCCGGCATCACCATGACCACCGCCCTGCTGTCGATGATCAAGAACAAACCGGCGATCAAAAAACTCGGCATGACCGGCGAACTGTCGCTGACCGGCCGGGTGCTCCCGATCGGCGGCGTCAAAGAGAAGACCATCGCCGCCCGCAGGGCCGGCTTGAAGGTGCTGATTTTCCCCCACGACAACAGGAAGGACTACGAAGACCTGCCCGACTACCTGCGCGAGGGGATCGAAGTTCACTTTGTCAAAGATTACCCGGACGTCTATAAAATCGCTTTCAAACAGTCATAGAGGAGTACCCATGACCACCGAACAGATCAAAACCGCCCTGCTGGGCTTGAGCAAAGAAGAGAAACAGGCGTTTATCATCGACACCCTGCCGGAGCTGGCCAAAGAGGTGATCAAGGAACCGGGCTTCATGGTCCAGCTGTTCCCGGTGTTGCTCGGCATCCTGAAAGAGAGTGGCATGGACCTGCAGCAGCTGCTGCAGATGGCGGCGATGATGGGGGCCCAGCAGGAGCAGTAGACCTTTCAAACACGTTAGGAGATGGAGAAAAAATAATATAGAGACATCATTTCATTTCTCTTTTCTTTGGTATGGTTTTGATTATTAATTAATTTGTGCGGCAGTTCTGAAACAAATAAAGAGAAAAGCCCGCTTCAAATTAACTTGCCTCGCTTAAACTTGAGATCCACAGTAGGTATATATTTTTTATACAGTGCATTTTAGCGGCAGGCAATAATCGCTCTTATCATCCAAAAAGGGGAAAAGCTCATGATGAACTCTCTTAACGCTGCCATTCCAGAAGAATGTTGTTCCTGCGGAAAAGAAACCCCATCAACCGAACTCTATAAAACATCCTGTTGTGATTGTTTTGTCTGCAGTGGCTGTGCGACATATCATAAGCAGCCGCGGACTTTGGGATATGTTTGCGAAAGTTGCTATTCTAAACATCATTCAGGTAGCACCAGTAATAAGTCATATGCTGCATAGTTAGCTGATAACTTTGTAGGGAAGATATTTGCAGGAATGTGCTGACGTGCTTTCACGGAAAACTCCTGCACCCGGCCCGGAATCATCCATTCAGCGCGTTGCGCCCAGCAGGCAGATAACATTTGCGGTTGAACAAGACCTCGCGTGGGGGCTGGTCTGAGAATTCCGTCCGTCACTTTTTTGCACAGCCATAAAATTCAGCTAGAAACGGCTCGAATCGACCATATTAATCCGCTATCCGCCTGCTCAAGCCCTCAGAGCAGGCGAAGCGGCCCCAGGTCACCACGACAAAAACCGCAGCGATCTTCGCTAAGAGTTAGCCGTTGACCTGATCGAAACCCTTCTGCTAAATTCACACCGCTTTCAAAACAACATGGGGACAGAGCTGACGTCTGTCCCCATCTGATTTTCTGGAGATAGACTCTATGCGCGTTCTGTCCGGCATCCAGCCCTCCGGCTCCCTGCATCTGGGCAACTTCTTCGGCATGATGAAGAAGATGATCGATTACCAGGAGCACGAGGAGCTGTTCTGCTTCATCGCCAATTACCATGCGATGACCTCGCTCCCCGACGGCAAGGCCCTGGCCAGGGGCACCCTGGAAGCGGCGGCCAATTTCCTGGCCCTGGGGCTCGATCCGGAAAAGAGCGTTTTCTGGGTGCAGTCGGACATTCCGGAGGTACAGGAGCTGACCTGGATCCTCTCCAACTTCACGCCGATGGGGCTGCTGGAGCGCTGCCACAGCTACAAGGACAAGGTCGCCCAGGGGATCAAGCCGAACCACGGCCTGTTCGCCTACCCGGTGCTGATGACCGCCGACATCCTGCTCTATCAGAGCGACCGGGTGCCGGTCGGCAAGGACCAGAAGCAGCACCTCGAGGTCGCCCGCGACATCGCCATCAAATACAACAACGAGTATGGTGACGTATTCACCGTCCCGGAGCCGGAGATCGACGACGATGTCGCCACCGTTCCCGGACTCGACGGCCGCAAGATGAGCAAGAGCTACGGCAACACCATCGACCTGTTCCTCGAGGAGAAACCGCTGCGCAAGCAGATCATGCGCATCGTCACCGACCCGACCCCGGTCGAAGAGCCGAAAGACCCGGACAGCTGCAACCTGTTTCAGATCTACCGGCTGTTCCTCGACGAAGCGGGCGTCGCCGAGCTTCGCCAGCGTTACCTGACGCCGGGCTTACGCTACGGGGATGTCAAGCAGGAGCTGTTCGAACTGGTGCGCGACTACTTTGCCCCCTACACCGAACGGCGCAAGGAGCTGCTCGCCGACCCGGACGGGCTGCGCAGAACCCTGGCCAGCGGTGCCGAAAAGGCCCGCTACCTGGCGAATAAAACCATGCGCAAGGTGCGCAAAAAGGGCGGGCTCAGCTATTAATAGAATAAGCGATTCCCTGCTATAATATAGCTGACAGCAACCTTGAAGTGGCCGAATCAATCGTTTTCGAGGAGGTGCTTATGACGGTCTATCGTCAGTGGTTTTGTGACTGCAACGGAACGCTCCACGAACTTGAGCCGGACGCTCACCTGGAAGAGGACGCCGCCGAGCCGGCCTGCCCGCGCTGCGGGGCGACCCCCTCGTCCGATCCAAAACATACCATCCGCTACGTCGATCGGGAGAACTACTCCGATTGAGCTGCGCTGTGCGCCTCTTCCCGGGTGAAAGTCACAAACGCCATCCCCGGCCGGCGGCTGGCTTCGCGCATGGCGAAGTGCATCCCTTCAAGCTGCCAGCCTCTGGCGCACCAGGTATTCAGGATCTCCTCCAGGCTGGCATCGTCCACCTGGCTGGTTTCCACAACCTTGTAAATCAACATAAATACACCTTTCTGCGCAAATTAGCAGGTTGCGCCTAAAACGATGAAATGATATCGCCAGCCCGTCAGCAGCACTACCGCTTCAGCCTGCAGCTCAACCAGCAAGAGTTTCTGCGCTATTATCAGGGGGTGGTCAGCTCAATTCAGGTCATGAGCCACTGTGGCCGCCGCCTGCAGTTCCCCGCCTCACGTTTGCGCCCTTTCCTGACCCACAAGGGTATCAGCGGCACCTTTGTCCTCACTGTCGATGCGGAAAACCGCTTTGTCGGCCTGAAAAAAATCAGTTAAATCAAAAACTTGAAACCCATTGAAAATTATTTTCAATTTTCCCTTGCCAATAGATGACCATTTTGGTATCTTTTGAATCAGGCAACAAACATTTGGCGCGTTGACTTCCCCCTCCTGGTCGACGCGCCTATTTTTTTGTTCGTCCCCCCCCTCCGCCTGCAGAAGCCGTTCACAAACCAGCGTAGAAATCTATACTGCAAAGACTTCAGAGTCTCGAAACCGTTGTCATCCCCGCTTCCACCAGGCCTGTCGCGATGAACTGAAATACAACAACACCTGCGTAATCAGGCAACACCTCATTCAACCAGTACTTTTCGTTCTCCCAAAGGGACAGTGGACAAGTCGTAAAACCCCACTATTATTTTAATGGACTCTTCGCCTGATATGCCGCTTTCAGACAGTCCGTTAGTGATCGATCAGGCCCTGTCAGTCTTGCCTTGGATTCAGGGGCGAGAACGATCGTGATTTCGGGAACAGAAGTATCGCCAACCGTTTCGCTCCATTGGGCCGGCGACCAGACAACTCGGCACCCCGGACTTCACACAAACGAAGGAGGAGGTAAAGATGAAACGCATGAAAAAACTCATCCTGCTGCTGATTGCTATGCTCATCGGAACAAGCCTGATTTCGCTGCCCGTTGCGCAGGCGCACTGCCAGATCCCCTGCGGGATCTACGATGATTATGCGCGTGTCCTGACGATGCTGGAAGACACGGCGACGGTCGAAAAGGCGACCAAGCTCATCAATGAACTGGCGGGGAAAGCCGACGCTCAGTCACAAAACCAGCTGGTGCGTTGGGTCACCAACAAGGAAAGCCACGCCCAGAAGGTTATCGCCACCATCAGCGATTATTTTTTGACCCAAAGGGTCAAACCGGATCAGAAAGACTACGCCGAGCGCCTGCAAAAACACCACGCGGTAATCGTTGCGGCGATGCAGGCCAAGCAGAACGCCGATGCCAAATATGCCAAAACCCTCAGGGAGAGCATCGAGGCGTTGCTGCCCTACTATCCGGAGCACAAACACTGAGCCTCGCTGCTCCTGACACCGAGCAGCGCCGGCGGAAAGCTGCCGGGTCACTGCATCCATTGCGGCTTCACTCTGCTGGGAAATCGGCCCGGCGGTTCTAAACCTGGCTGAAGCTGGTCAAGCCTTCTGTCGGGGCGGCTGCGGCGTGCGCTTCTCGAGCCAGAGGACCCGCTCCACCAGCGGCGGGTGTGAATAGTAAATCGCCACGTAGAGCGGGTGGGGGAAAAGGTTACTGAGATTCTCTCGTGCCAGCTTCACCAGCCCCGTGGCCAGCTCGCGGCCGCTGCCGACCAGGTTGATGGCGAACTGGTCGGCCTGTCGCTCCTGGCGGCGCGACCACCAACTGCTGACCGGCGTCCAGAAGAAACCGACCAGCGACGCCAGCCAGCCGAGCAGCAGCACCTGCCCGGCGAAGGAGAGCTGCTCCAGCCCCAGCCAGGCAGGCAAAATTCCACTTTTCAGAAAAATGAACGCAAGATAACAACTGAACAACGCAACCAGCTGACTTTTGATCAGTCGCTGTCTCAGGTGCCCGCAGCGCCAGTGACCCAGCTCATGAGCCAGCACCGCCAGCAGCTCCCGGTCCTCCAGTTGTTCCATGAGGGTGTCGAACAGCACCACCCGTTTAACCTTGCCGATACCGGTGAAGTAAGCGTTGCTGTGGCCGCTGCGGCGCGAGGCGTCGACCTGCAGCACCTTGCCGGCCTGCACCCCGGCGGCGTCCAACAGCTCGCGCACGCCATCCTCCAATTCAGGCTTGGCGAGCGGGGTGAATTTGAAGAACAGCGGTTCGATCAGGTAGGGGGAGAGGTAGAGCAGAAACAGGCTCATCCCGGCCCAGAAGCCCCAGACCCACAGCCACCAGCTTTGCGGAGCGGTATAGACCAGCCAGAGGGCGCCACCGGCCATGATGAGAAACAGGATACCGCCGACCAGCAGCGACTTGAGCAGGTCGCTGCACCAGAGCCTGAAGCTCATCCGGTTGAAGCCGAAGCGCGCTTCCAGCACGAAATTGCGATAAAGGGAAAAGGGCATGCCGATCAGCAGCTGCACCAGCAGCAACAGGCCGAAAAACAGCAGGCCCTGGGCAATCGGACTGTCCACCCAGCCGCTCACCAGCCGATCGTACCAGGGAAGCAGGCCGCCGAACAGGAACAGCAGCGTCAGCACGACACCGCCGGCATCCTCCACCAGCCCGAGCCGGTCACCAGCCAGCGCGTAGGCGTCGCTGCGTTTGAGGCGGTCGGCATCGATCTGATCGTCAAAGGCCGGCGGCAGGCTCTGATCAGCCTGTTGCCGGTGGCGAAGGTTGAGCCAGTCAAGGGCGAAGCGAACCGCGGTGACCAACAGATAAAGACTCAGCAACAGGATCTTCATGCGGCCACCGGCCGTTTCCGGCGGAGCAGATCCCCCTCCTCGGCCCACCCGGGCAATTGCAGCCGCAGCTGGTAATTCGGCTGGCCGGCCGGCAGAGGCTCGCCGGCGAAATTGAAAATCTCTCTGACGATGAACTTTTCCTGCCGCATTTGCGGCCCGATCAGCTCGACCTCATCGCCGCGCAGGAAGCGGTTGCGCCCTTCAACCCAGAGACCCTGCGCATCGCGGCGCACAAAGCCGACGAAATCGTGGGTGCGGATGTAATGGGTGTCGCTCGGGTGGATTTTAGCGTCATCGCTGCCGAGCAGAAAGCCGCTGTCGTAAGGGCGGTGGCTGACCTTTTCCAGCTCTTCGCGCCAGCGCGGGTCGCTGTCGGCCGGGTCGGCGCAGAGCCGGTCGATGGCATCACGGTAGACGCGCGCTGCGGTTGCCACGTAGTAGAGGCTCTTCATCCGCCCTTCGACCTTGAAACTGTCAATGCCGGCGGCGATCAACTGCGGCAACTGCTCAACCAGGCAGAGGTCGCGGCTGTTGAAAAAATAAGTGCCGCGAAAATCCTCCTCGACATCCATCGGCTCGGCCGGCCGGGTCTGCTCGGTCAGCTGATAGTTCCAGCGACAGGACTGCGAACAATCGCCCTGGTTGGCGCTGCGTTCATTGAGGGCTGCTGAAATCAGGCATCGCCCCGAATGGGCGACGCACATGGCGCCATGGACGAAACATTCCAGCTCGATCGCGGTCTGCTCACGGAACGCGCAAATATCCGCCAGGGTCAGCTCGCGGGCGAGATTGATGCGGCTGGCGCCATTCTTTCGCCAGAACTCGGCGGTTCGCGGGTTGCAGCTGTTGGCCTGAGTAGAGACATGGATCGGCCGCAGCGGATCGATTCGCTGGATGGTCGTCAAGACGCCCGGGTCGGCGACAATATAGGCATCCAGCTCGAGCGGCTTCAGCTCCTCGAGCAGGCTTTCCAGCGCGGTGAATTCTCCCGGCCGCAGCGAAGCGTTCAGAGTCAGGTAGAGGGCGACCCCCGCCTGACGAGTCAACTTTCGAGCGGTATCCAGCTGCTCCAGAGTGAAATTTCCGGCATGGGCGCGCAAACCGAAATCCTCGGCGCCCAGGTAAACCGCGTCGGCGCCGAAGCGGACAGCGGTTTTCAGTTTTTCCAGGTTTCCGGCCGGCATCAGCAGCTCCGGTCGAGAAGCGCGTGTTTCCATCAGAGTTCAGTCCTTTTCTCTGCCGCAGCGATATCGACAGCAAATCCAGCGGCGGCAGCATAACACAATCAAATCAGTGGTTGCAGTCCCCTTTGCCGACGGGAATTCTCCTCCGCCCCCCTTTCAAACTTGACAACCTGTTAAGAAGCCTATAATTTTTATAAATTAGTTTTCTTTGTCGATTCAACCTGTCAAGGGGCTTGTATTACCCGATGATCATCCCTCGTATCCATTTGCCAAGCTGGCTGGCCGGCCTGCTCATGAGCCTGCTGCTGCTGAGCGGCTGCGCCCCTCCTGCAGCCGGCCCTTCGCTGGCACTAAAAGAACAACTCGCCCAGCTGAGTCAGGCTCAGCAGCAACAGGCGGAACAACTGCAGGCGCTGCAGCAGCAACTGGCCCAGTTGCAGCAGCTCGCCGGTGAATCGGTGATCACCAGCCAGATCGAAAGCAGCCTCAGCGGCTCCCCGCCGCCGGGAGCTGTGCGGATTCCGGCAAGCGCTCAGCGCGAGCTTACCGCCCTGACCGAATCTGCGACCTCTTACCTGGCGGCGTTTTCCGAACTCGCCAGCGGTCGTCATTCTGCCGCCGAGCGGGGGTTTGAACGCTTTTTGAGCGATTTTCCGGGTCATCAGTATGCTGCCAACGCCCGCTTCTGGCTGGCCAACGCCCAGGAATCGCAGGGCAAGCTCCAGTCCGCCTTAAATCATTATCGGCAGCTGGTCATTTCACCGCAAGCCCAGGCAAAGGCCCCGGCGGCCCTGGTTCGCATGGCGCAGATCTACCAGCGGCAGAATCAGGGTGTCCAGGCTGAAGAGGTCCTTGAACAGTTGCGCAGCCGCTTCCCCGACAGTCCCGAAGCGCAACATTCTTACCGGAGCGATGAGGTGCAGTAAGCCTGCCCCTGGCTCCATTTGAGAGGGAACCGATGACACACACGATCTTTCGCCGTTTCGCCCTGCTGACCCTGCTGCTGATTCTGGCCTCTGCCCTGCCGGCCACCGCAGAGGAAGGCCAGATCTACACCATCAAAAAAGGGGATACCCTCTGGGGCCTCTCCGAGCGGTTCATGAACGATCCCTACTACTGGCCGAACATGTGGGCCAGAAACCCTGAAGTCACCAACCCGCATCTGATTTTCCCCGGCCAGAAGGTCCGCATTCTCAACGGCCGCCTGGAAATCATTCCGGCCTACCCGGAAGGGGAAAGCGCGGTGCCTTCAGGGCCTGTAGCCAGCGAAGCACTGCCGGAAGCATCCGGGGTCGTCAGCATCAGATCGACCGGCAGCGGAGTCGGCTTTATCCGCACCAATGAGGCCGCGATCGGCATGCTCGTCGATTCGGTCGACAACCGG
The DNA here is from genome assembly GCA_945787335.1 of uncultured Desulfuromonadales bacterium. Classification (GTDB taxonomy): domain Bacteria; phylum Desulfobacterota; class Desulfuromonadia; order Desulfuromonadales; family Geopsychrobacteraceae; genus Malonomonas. Next base: position 11,424 of record CALZHR010000117.1, on the reverse strand, counting down.
GTCCTGCTGACCAAAAACGATCTGGTTTTCCTGAAGATGATCGACCCGGCCGATGTCACTGTCGGCGACACCTATGGTCTCTATCGGGCCCGTGATGAAATCCGCCATCCGGTCACCGAAGAGCCGGTCGGCACCATGATGTCCAACCTCGGCTTCCTGCAGGTCACCGGCAGCACCGGCAAGACTGTCACCGCCAAGATCGGCGACGTGTTCCGCGAGGTCGAGCGGGGCGCCGAACTGTTCGAATATGTTCCGCCGCAAAAGGAGATCGTTCTGCAGCGCGGCAGCACCGACGCCAGGGGGCTGATCATCGCCAGCCGCGATGAAAGGATGACCCAGGGAACCAATGATATCGTCTTTGTCGATCTGGGCAGTGACGACGGGGTGCTGTCCGGCAACCTGCTGTACATTTCCCGCCCCCGCCAAGCATCGGATGAAATGGTTCAGCAAGCGGGCGAGATCGAGCTGCCCGACGAAGTTCTTGGTGCCGCGGTGGTGATCGAAACCAGTGCCAGAACCTCTTCGGCGTTGATTATCAAGAGCGTCGACGCCATGTATATCGGCGACCATGTGACGGTGGTCAGCAACTGACCGCTCTCAATAAAAATCGGACTTGACCAAAAGGGATTGAAGCTGCTTCAATCCCTTTTCATTTACCTGCCCAACGCTTCCGGAGGGGGAACCGATGGACCGAACCACGCTCAATCTGCTCAGGCTGCACCTTTCACCTGGCCTCGGCCGGACCGCCCTGTTCAAGCTGCAGCGCTATTTCGGCGACTTCAACCAGGCAGTTCAGGCAGCGCCGCTGCAGCTCCGCGCCGCCGGGCTCAGCGACCGGGTCAGCAGCAACATTCTGCCCGCCGATGCCCCAGAGCTGCATGCGGCCGTGGAGAGCTTGACAGCGCTGAATGCGCGCCTTTTAAGCTATTGGGACCCGGATTACCCGGCGCTGTTACGGCAGATTCACGACCCGCCGGCGCTGCTTTATCTGCGCGGACGTCTGCCGGAGAAAGACTGTTTCGCCATGGTCGGCTCGCGCAACGCGACCAGCGGAGGCCTGCAGCTGACCCGTGAACTGGCCAGAGACCTGGCCGAGCACGACATCTGCGTGGTCAGCGGGCTGGCCCGGGGGGTCGACAGTGCCGCCCATCGCGGTGCCCTGGATGCGGCCGGGAGCACGATCGCCGTGCTTGGTTGCGGCATCGACCGGATTTATCCGCCGGAAAACTCCCGCCTCTTCCACCAGATCCTCGAACAGAACGCGATCATCAGTGAATATCCACCCGGCACGCCGCCGCATGCCGGGCACTTTCCGGGCCGCAACCGGATCATCAGTGGCCTCAGCCGCGGCGTGCTGATCGTCGAAGCGGCCGAAAAGAGCGGCTCGCTGATAACCGGCGACTTCGCCCTGGAGCAGGGCCGCGAGCTGTTCGCCAGTCCCGGAGCGGTGAAAAGTCCGACCAGCAGCGGCGCCAATCGGCTGCTCAAGGATGGCGCGCAGCTGGTCACCGAAGTTAACGATATCCTGCAGGCGCTCTGGCCACAGCGCCTCAATCGCCAGCAGCAGAAGCATATCGACCGGTTAACCGAGCAGCTCGTCGGATCCCCCCTGGAGGTCTACCGGCAGCTTAACCATGAGCCGCAGCATATCGACGAAATCGGCCGGAAATGCGGCTTGACTCCCATGGAGCTTTCCGCTATTTTACTCGACCTAGAACTCCGGGGCGGAGTTCAGGTGTTGCCGGGAAATCATTTCATTCGCGGCCAGATTTAAAAAGCAGTGGGATATTAAAACCTTGCCCACAGTCCACTGACCATCTCGAAATCGTCCCGCTGTTCGTGCGCGACCGAGTGATGGGCGCGCACCCTGGTAGCCGCAGGCGAAAATTCTTCGTCTGCCTGGAGGCCCTTTGCGCGAACGAGTCCTGGCGATCGTCAACCTGATTGCCAAATATGTTTTGGGTGCCGACGATGCTCCGATCAATGAGCAGGAGCTGGTCGCCGAGCTGATGTCGGTCGGCTTCGAAGCCGAAGAAATCAACGACGCCTTTTCCTGGATGGAGACGGTGGCGCTGCAACTGCCAAATGAGCAGCTGGCTGCTGCAACACCGATGGGACAGCCGACCTACCGGCTCTTCAGCCGTGAGGAATTCCAGGTGCTGACGACCGAAGCGATCGGCTTTCTGGTCCGGATCCGCGCCATGGGCCTGATGAGCGACGACGCTCAGGAAGAGATCATCGAACGGGCGGTTCGCGCGGCCGAGGACCCGATCGGCCTGCAGGAGGTCAAGATGATTGCGGCCATGACGCTGCTCTCCAGGGCCAACAACCTCTGGCAACGGGAGATCGATTGTATGCTGGATAATGACTGGGCCCGCATTTACCACTAACGAAAACGGGCTGCGCACTGCCGCAGCCTTTTTTTATTTCTGCTATGCTGACAACTACGGGATCATTATCGGGGCACCCACATGGGTCCGATAAGAGATAACATACAGAGGAACAGATGGCGCAATCACTGGTAATCGTCGAATCACCGGCCAAAGCAAAAACCATCGAGAAATTTCTTGGCAAGGGCTACAAAGTGTTGGCCTCTTACGGCCACGTCCGCGCTCTGCCGAGCAAGCAGGGGTCGGTCGATACTGAGAACAATTTCGCCCCCAAGTATCATGTCCTGCCGGAGAGTCAGAAGCATATCTCCAACCTGAAAAAAGAGGTCGCCAAGAGCGACGAATTGATCCTCGCGACCGACCTCGACCGTGAAGGGGAAGCGATCGCCTGGCACCTGCTGCAGGCCCTGGGGATTGACGAGAACGCCGAGAAGCCGAAGGTCATGCGGGTCACCTTTCATGAGATTACCAAGCCGGCCATCGATGAAGCCATGGCCCACCCGCGCACCATCGCCCGCGACCTGGTCGACGCCCAGCAGGCCCGCTCGATCCTTGACTACCTGGTCGGCTTCAACCTCTCCCCCTTTCTCTGGAAGAAGATCCGTTACGGTCTCTCGGCCGGCCGGGTCCAGTCGGTCGCCCTGCGGCTGATCTGCGAACGCGAAACCGAGATCGAGGCGTTTGTCCCGCGCGAATACTGGACCATCGAAGCCCTGCTGACCAATTCCAGCGAAAACAGCTTCAGCGCCAAGCTGCACAGCGCTGACGGCAAGTCCCTCGACAAGTTCGCCATCAGCAACCAGCAGCAGGCAGAAAGCATCCTCGCTGAATTGCAGCAGGCCGACTTCAAAGTCAGCAAGCTGGAGCAGAAGCAGCGCAAACGCAACCCGGCGCCCCCCTTTACCACCAGCACCCTGCAGCAGGAAGCCAGCCGCAAGCTCGGCTTCTCGGCGCGCAAGACCATGACCGTGGCGCAGAAGCTCTACGAAGGGGTCGCGGTCGACGACGGCACCCACGGCCTGATCACCTACATGCGAACCGACTCGGTGGCCCTCTCCCCGGTGGCCACCAGCGAGGCCCGCGAGGTGATCTGCCAGCTCTACGACGAATCCTACGCCCTGGCCAAACCGCGCACCTTCAAGAACAAGAGCAAGAATGCCCAGGAGGCCCACGAGGCGATCCGGCCGACCTCCATCGCCCGCACCCCGGAACAGGTCAAAAAATACCTGAGCTCCGACCAGCATCGTCTCTACACCCTGATCTGGAAACGCACCGTCGCCTCGCAGATGGCCCAGGCGATCTTCGACGCCACCACAATCGACATCGCTGCCGGCGAGAAGTACAGTTTCCGCGCCACCGGTCAGGTGATCCGCTTCCCCGGCTTCATGGCCCTGTACATTGAAGGGACCGACAACGGCGACGACGAGAACAAGGAAGGCCTGCTGCCCAAACTCAGCGAAGGGGAGCCGCTGAAAAAGGAAGAGCTCTCTCCTGAGCAGCACTTCACCCAGCCGCCGCCACGTTTCACCGAGGCGAGCCTGGTGAAAATCCTTGAGGAATACGGCATCGGCCGCCCGTCGACCTATGCCAGCATCATGAACACCCTGGTGACCCGCAAGTACGTGCGACTGGAGAAGCGCACCTTCTTCCCCGAGGATACCGGCCGGGTGGTCTCCAAGCTGCTCACCGATCATTTCAGCCAGTATGTCGATTACGATTTTACCGCCGAACTGGAAGAGGATCTCGACGCCATCTCCCGCGGCGAGAAGCAATGGATTCCGGCGGTCAAGCAGTTCTGGGACCCGTTCATCAGCCTGCTGCAGCAAAAAGACAAAGAGGTCAGCAAGGCCGACGTCACCACCGAGAAGACCGACAAGACCTGCCCCGACTGCGGCAAGGAGCTGGTCATCAAGCTGGGTCGCTCCGGACGCTTCCTGGCCTGCTCCGGCTTTCCCGACTGCCGTCACACACAGCCGCTGAACGGTGATGACAAAGAGGCGGAAGAACCGGTCCTCTCCGAAGAGAAGTGCGACAAGTGCGGCGCGCAGATGTTGATCAAGACGGGGCGTTACGGCAAGTTCCTCGCCTGCAGCGCCTACCCGGGGTGCAAGAACATCCAACCGCTCGAAAAGCCGAAATCCCTCGACATCAGCTGCCCGCAGTGTGGTGAAGGGGAGATGATGGAGAAGAAGAGCCGCTACGGCAAGATCTTCTACTCCTGCAACCGCTACCCCAAGTGCAAGTACGCCCTGTGGAATCCGCCCAAAGCGGAAGCCTGCCCGAAATGCGCCTGGCCGCTGACCGAGATCAAGACCACCAAGCGCTGGGGAACCGTACAGCGCTGTCCCCAGGAAGAGTGCAACTGGGAAAAGGAACTGATTCCGCCGGAGAAGAAACCGGCGGCGAAAAAGACCACCACCAAGAAAAAAACCACCGCCAAGAAGGCGCCGGCGAAGAAGGCTGCCGCCAAGAAGACCAGCTGACCCCTACGGGCTGCCTGTGAGATAATGACCGGTCGGACCCATTTGGTTCGACCGGTTTTGCGTTTTCAATGGACGGGCCCCCCACCGGGGCGCCCCTGCGGACTTATGACAGAAACCCAGCACATCACCATTATCGGTGCCGGACTGGCCGGTTGCGAAGCCGCCTGGCAGGCGGCAAAAGAGGGCTGCCAGGTCAGGCTCTTTGAGATGAAACCGCAGCGTTTCTCCCCGGCCCACGAAAGCGAGAACCTGGCCGAGCTGGTCTGCTCGAACAGCCTGCGCGGCGCAGGGATGAACAACGCCGTCGGCTGTTTGAAGGAGGAACTGCGCCGCTGCGGTGCCCTGTTCATCGAAGCGGCCGACGCCACGGCGGTCCCGGCCGGCGGGGCGCTGGCGGTCGACCGCGCTGACTTTTCCCGCTACGTCACGGAAAAAATCACCGCCGAACCGAACATCGAGCTGATCCGCGCAGAGGTCACCAGCTTGCCGGCGGAAGGCCCGGTCATCCTTGCCTCCGGCCCGTTGAGCTCGGAGGCACTCTCCGCCGAACTGGCGAAACTGACCGGCAGAGAACAGCTTTATTTCTACGACGCCATCGCACCGATCGTCGAGGCCGACTCCATCAATTACCAGATCGCCTGGCGCGCTTCGCGCTACGACAAGGGGGGCGCGGATTATCTCAACTGCCCCTTAAGCAAAGAGGAGTATGAAGCCTTTGTCCAGGCGCTGATCGACGCCGACAAGGTGCCGGGGCGCGCGTTCGAGAAGCTGATCCACTTCGAAGGCTGCATGCCGATCGAAGAGATGGCCGCCCGCGGTCCGCAGACCCTCGCTTTCGGGCCGATGAAGCCGGTCGGCCTGCCCGACCCGCGCACCGGGAAATGGCCTCACGCCGTCATTCAGCTGCGCCAGGACAACCGTCACGCCTCACTGTTCAACCTGGTCGGCTTCCAGACGCGGCTCACCTACCCGGAGCAGCAGCGGATCTTCCGCACCATCCCTGGGTTGCAGAACGCCCGCTTCGCCCGTCTGGGCAGCATGCACCGCAACACCTTCGTCAACGCCCCCAGCTGCCTGAGCAAAACCCTGCAGCTGAAAAACGCGCCGCACATCACCCTGGCCGGGCAGATCAGTGGCGTCGAAGGCTACGTGGAATCGGCCGCTTGCGGCCTGCTGGCGGGAATCTTCAGCGCCTACCGGCTGCGCTGCGAAAGCGCGCCGCTGCCGCCGGCGGAGACCGCCCTGGGCGCCCTGCTGTCCCACTTGAGCGAAGCGGATGCCGAGAACTTCCAGCCGATGAACGTCAACTACGGCCTCTTCCCGCCGCTGCAGCTGGAGCGGAAAATGAAGCGGGCCGACCGCCGGCTGGCGATGGCGGAACGCGCCCTGAATGCGCTGCCAAAGTGGTGGCAACCGATTGCCGAGCGCCGTGCCGCAGAGAGGTCACAGGTATGACTGAAAAGATCATCCTCGCCTCCGCCTCACCGCGGCGTAAACAACTGCTGGAGCAGATCGGCCTGCAGTTCGAGGTGATCCCGAGCAACGCCGACGAAGAGGTCCTGCCGGGCGAAACGCCGGAAGAGCACGTTATCCGCCTGAGCATCGACAAGGCTGCCGAGGTGGCAGCACGAAGCGCTGGTGACGGCCGCTGGTTTATCGGCAGCGACACGATCGTCCTCTGCAACCAACAGATCCTCGGCAAACCGGCCGATCAGCAGCAGGCCGCCGAAATGCTGCAACAGCTCTCGGGGCGTGAACACCGGGTTCTGTCCGGCTTCGCGATTCTCGACCGGCAGACCGGTGCGCAACGGGCCGAGGCGGTTTCAACCCGGGTCCGTTTCCGTGAATTGACAGATGAGGAAATCGCGCGCTACATTGCCACTGGGGAGCCGATGGATAAAGCCGGCAGCTATGCCATCCAGGGTCTGGGCGTCTGCTTCGTCGCCGGCATCGAAGGCAGCTACAGCAACGTGGTCGGCCTGCCGCTCTGCCGGCTGACCCTGGCCCTGAAAGAGCTGGGCGTTCCCCTGCCCATCTAACTGCGGAGACTGCACCATGACCGACATCGCCGTAAATATTGCCGCGATCCGCAAGCAGATTGAACAGGCCTGCCAGCGCGTCGACCGCGACCCTGAAACAGTGCGGCTGATCGCCGTCTCCAAGGTCAAACCGGCTGTCGATATCGACGCCGCGTTCGCGGCCGGTCAGCAGCTGTTCGGCGAAAGCTATGTGCAGGAATTCCGCGACAAGGCGCCGGAAGTCACAGCCCCGGTCGAATGGCACTTCATCGGCGGACTGCAGAGCAACAAGGTCAAGTACCTGCGCGGCCAGGTGGCGATGATCCATTCGGTCGACCGGCTGTCGCTGGCCGAAGAGATCAGCCGCCAGTGGCAGAAACTCAGTCAGCCGATCAGGGTGCTGCTGCAGGTCAATGTTGGCGAAGAAGCGCAGAAATCAGGCTGTGAGCCGGCCAAGATTGAAGAGCTGGCGCGAAAGGTTGCAGCGCTGCCGCAGCTCGAGGTCTGCGGGCTGATGTGCCTGCCGCCGCATTTTGATGATCCCGAGGCGGTGCGCCCCTATTTCCGCAGGATGCGCGAACTGGCGGTGCAGCTCGATCAGCTGCAGATCCCCGGCGTTGCGATGACGGAGCTGTCGATGGGCATGAGCGGCGATTTCGAAGTGGCGGTCGAGGAAGGGGCGACCCTGGTGCGGGTCGGCACGGCGATCTTCGGCGCGCGGGTCAGGAAGAACGGATGACGGCGCCGCACAGCTACCTGCTGTTCGACCTTGACGGCACTTTGGTCGACTCGGTGCAGGATCTGACCTGCGCCCTCAACCTGCTCGGGGAGGAGCTGGGCGACCGGCAACCGCTGAGCGGCGAACAGGTCCGCAGCATTGTCGGCGACGGGGCGACCAAACTGATCAAGCGCGCCTTCGGCCCGGAAAACTACCGGCGCGAACAGCTTTTCCGCTTTCTCGAGATTTACGGCTGGCACCTGCTCGACAGCACCCGCTGCTACCCCGGCATCATCGAACTGCTGCACCGCCACCCCGCCGAACGGCTGGCGGTGGTCACCAACAAACCGCACGCCTTGACCGTCCAGCTGCTTGAAGGGCTGGGAATCGCCGGCCACTTCAAGATCATCATCGGCGGCGACAGCTATGCGGAGAAAAAACCGCACCCGCTGCCGGTGGTTAAAGCGTTGCAGGCGCTCGGCGCCGAAGCACACCAGGCGGTGATGATCGGCGACCATCACACCGATCTCTATTCAGGGCGTGACGCCGGCACCGCAACCTGCTTCTGCGCCTACGGCCTCGGCCACACCGACGGCCTGACCCCCGATTTTTGTGTCGCCAGCTCGCGCGAACTGTTGCAGCTGTTTCCGGGCACCGCGCAGTGAGCGAAACACGTCTGGGCCTCAAAGAGATAGCGCTGTTCTTCTTTCCGCTGGTACTCAACGTCCAATTGATGAGCATCTCGCACACCGTCATCAACGGCGCCCTGGCTCGGCTGGAGGACTACGTCACCGCTCTGGCCGGGATGTCGGTGGCGATGATCATCCACCTGTTCGTCGCCTCCCCCTCCTACCAGAACCACACGGTGACCATCGCTATGGTGCGCGGCCGAAAGTCACTGCGCGGCGTGCTGCTCTTTATCGGCCTGGTCGCCAGCTATGTGGCGGTGATGCTCTCGCTGATCGCCTTTACCCCCCTGGGCGACCTGGTGCTGATCGACCTGCTCGGCACGCCGCCGCTGGTCGCCCAGGCGGCCCGCGAAGCGCTTTACCTGTTAGTTCTGCTCCCCTTCTTCACCGGCCTGCGCGGCTTCTGCCAGGGGCTGATCATCCAGGCCCGGCGCACCAGTTTGGTCTCTCTGGCGACCGGCATCCGGGTCGGGGCGCTGTTCGGCTACCTGGCGATCGGCCGCAGCTGGTTCGCCGGCGCCCAACTGGGGGCGTTCGCGCTGGTCGGCTGCGTGATCACCGAGACCCTCTTCATCGCCCTGTTCGCCTGCCGGGTGCATCTGCCGCTGGAGCGCGGCGAACCGGAAAAGAGCACCCGGGAGATCCTGCGTTACTCTTTGCCGCTCGCCTACTCCTCCTGCCTGCAGCAGACCATCCCGCTGCTGATCAGCTCGATCATCGGCCGGCTGGCCGATGGACCGCTGGCGCTGGCCGCGTTCGGCGTGATTCGCGGCTTCCTGTTCCTGCTCGCCGGACCGATGCGCAACCTGCAGCAGGCCTACCTGGCGCTGGTCAAATCGGCGCAGGACTACCGCGTGCTGGTCCGCTTCAACCTGCTGGTGGCGACCGGCATGGGGTTGCTGGTGCTGCTGGCCGCAGGGCCCTTGAATGAGCTGATCCTCGGCCAGCTGCTCGGCGTCGCCCCCGAACTGCGTCACTATCTGCGCCTGTCGCTGGCCGCCTGCGCCATCTTCCCGCTCTTTTACGGCGGCTGCAACCTGCTGCGCGGCTGGTTCGCCGGCGCCCATCAGACCGGTAAGCTGGGTTATTCCACCCTCTTCAAAAGCGGCTTTCTGCTGCTGGCCTGGCTGCCGCTGGTGAAGCTGCAGCTGCCGGTCTCCGGCATTTCCATCGCCATCGCCCTGCTGCTCGGCGCTGAAATTATCGAGGCGCTGTACCTGCGCCTGCAGCGGCAAAAACAGCCGGAAGAGTTGCGTCAGCTTGCCCCGCTTTAGTCACGCCTTATATAATAGGTAAATGGACAATCAAGCAAAAAAGCATCCCTGTGCCGACTGTCACCAGTGCCAGTGGTGTTCGGATGACCGCTGTCACTTGTGCCTGAAAAGCGGCTGTCAGAAAAAGAAGCTCTCGTTCGCGGAGCAGATAGAGCTGTTCGAGCGCCTGAACCGACCGGGGCAGCCAGAGGAAAGGAAAAACAACGGGGAGCCAGAGGGCTCCCCGTTGTCGTAAATAGAAAGATGATTCGATCAGCGCCGACGGCGCACTTTCAGTTTGACTGCTGGTCGCTTGCTCGGTGCAGCGGCAGCCAAGCCGGCCAAACCGACCAGGCCGATGGCGATCAGGGTGGTTGATAACAGAATCATCGAGAGGAATTGCGGCATGCTGAGCATCTCCACCTCCTTCCAAGAATTAAGACCACTTTGGTAATGTTTATCACAGCTGCCGAAATTCCGCAAATGAAACACACATTATCGGCGATTTCTCTGCGCAAGGCTTTTATCGGGCCCGATTACCGGCTATGCTTGTAAGCCTAACTATAACCCAGAAGAATGGCCATGGATTTTACCAGCCACACCTACAAAGAAATTCTCAACAATCTGCACGACGGGCTTTATCTGACCGACCTGCAACGGCGGATCACTTTCTGGAATCGCGCCGCCGAGCGGATTACCGGTTTCAGCGCTGAGGAGGTTCTCGGCAGCGGCTGCGCGGAAAACATCCTCTGCCATGTCGATGCTGAAGGGAGCAACCTCTGCGAAAATCACTGCCCCCTGGCACAAACCCTGAACAACGCCGAGCCATGTAAAGAGGAAGTCTACCTGCACCATAAGCAGGGGCACCGCATCCCGGTTTCGGTCAGGATTACCCCCCTTCTGGATCAGAACAATAAGATCATCGGCGGCATTGAGCTCTTCACCGACATCAGCGATCGCGAGGCGACGGAGCTGCGCATCAAGGAGCTGGAAGAGCTCTCGCAACTCGATCATCTGACCCGCATGGCGAACCGGGCCTATCTGGATAAAGAGCTGAACGTGCGGATGGAAGAGCTGCGGCGGATGGGCATCCCCTTCGGCGTGCTGTTTATCGATATCGACCATTTCAAACAGGTCAATGACAACTTCGGGCATGCCGTTGGCGATGATCTGCTCAAGCTGGTGGGCAACACCCTGACCGCCAACGCCCGCCCCTTCGACCTGTTCGGCCGCTGGGGTGGCGAGGAATTTATCGGCCTGATCCGCAACATCAACCTGAACAATCTCGAATTCTTCGCCAACCGTCTGCGCAAACTGATCAACTCGGCCTTTTTGCTGCACGATGGCCGCCCGCTGCATGTCACGGTCTCAATCGGTGCCACGATTGCCGATGCAGCAGAGGAGATCGACAGCCTGCTGCAGCGCGCCGACACGCTGCTCTACCAGAGCAAGGCCAACGGCCGCAACCAGGTCTGTACCGGATAAGCACCCCTCGCCGGACCGGCTGAGAGCTCCTCCAGAAGTTCAGCGCCCACCTCACAACACACCGTTTTTTGCCATGACATAGAGCCTGTTTTATGCTTAAATGCCGGGCCTGTCAGGGTGTCTAATCGCCTTGCGCATTGAAGAATAAAAGGAGTTCACCATGTACAGCTGTTCTGACTTGAAAAAAGGGCTGAAGCTGCTGATCGACGGCGATCCGCATGTCATCGTCCAGTACGATTTCACCAAGCCGGGCAAAGGCCAGGCTCTCTATAAATGTAAACTGCGCAACATGATCACCGGCGAGATGTTCGAACGCACCTACCGCAGCGGCGAATCGTTCGAGCCGGAGAGTCTCGACGAACGCGACATGCAGTACCTTTATAAGGAT
>CALZHR010000116.1 GCA_945787335.1 uncultured Desulfuromonadales bacterium | reverse complement strand
GTGCCTTCAAGGGGCGGATGAAAGTTACCGATTTTGCCGAGCATCAGGTGTTCGACGCTGTTGGTGGCAAAAAAGAACGCCAGCGCACCGCATCCGGCAGCGATCCCGACCAGCACCGCCAGAATCAGCAGGCGGAAACCGGTCCGGTCGAGTACTCTCAGCAGTCCGGTAAGAATCGGCATCGAAAGAAAACCTTGATAAAACTCAGTTAGAGTAATACAGGCTTGATTTTTAACAGGTTTGGTCGCTTCCGACAAGGGAGGAATATTGCGCTCTCCCCTTTTTAACGGTTCTGCCGACCGTTCGTTCGGATTCGATTCGCCGCGGCGGCAAGTTCATAGAGACGGGGCAGCGCCAGGTGCCCGGCTTTCCACGGCAGCAGTATGTCTAGGCCCTGTTTTTCCACCTCTTCCAGGACCTGACGAAGGGTTGCCAGCAGGCCGGTTTGCAACTGCGGGTCGGCCTGTTGGCAGTTGTTGAGCAGGCGTCCGATCGCTTCGGTTTGGCCGACATCGATCAACTGCTCAACCTTCGACAGGTCGATCCGTTTGCGGCCGTATTCGAGCAGTCGTTGCTCCCGGACCAGGATCTTGGTCTCGCGTTGGCCGCGCAGCGGGCCGGTTTTCAGGTCGATCCGGCGCACTTTTTCCGGGCGCAGGGGGGGCGCATCGGCGGCGACCGGGGGTGCCCCCGCCAGCCGTCGTGCCCGTGCGGTCACATCCTGCGCACGGTAGTTGTCGAGCATAATCACGGTGTCGGCGACGGCAAGATAATCGCCCGAGCCGCCGGTGACAATAACGGTCGAGACTCCCTCCTTATCGTACAGTTCGCGGACCCGGTGGAGGAGCGGCGTGATCGGTTCCTGGCGGTCCGGAACCAGTTGCTGCATGCGACAATCGCGAATCATGAAGTTGGTCGCCGAGGTGTCTTCGTCGATCAGCAGGCAGTCGCAACCGCATTCGAGGGCCTCGATAATATTGGCGGCCTGCGATGTGCTGCCGCTGGCGTTATCGGTGGAAAAGCAGTCTGTCGGCCGGTTGCCCGGCAGGGTGCTGATAAAGGGGCTGATATCGACACTGTTGACGACGCGGTGGTCCTCGGCGCGAATTTTCACCGCTCCCGGGGTGGTGACCACCAGCTCCCGGCCATCACCGGGGATGTGGTTGTAAACACCCTGCTCCAGAGCCTGCAGCAGGGTCGATTTGCCATGGTAGCCGCCACCGACGATCAGGGTCACGCCGTGCGGAACCGCCATGCCATCGACGTCGCCGCGGTTCGGCAGGCTGACACGTCGTTGCAGCTCGGGCGGGGATTGAAAAGGGATACCCTCTTTCAGGGGGCGGTCGTCGATCCCGCTGGCGCGCGGCAGCAGAGAGCCGTTGGCAACAAAAGCAACCGCTTCGGCTGCTGCCAGCTGGTTGCGCAGGGCCTGCTGGTCCTCGCACTGCTCGACATGCT
>CALZHR010000115.1 GCA_945787335.1 uncultured Desulfuromonadales bacterium | reverse complement strand
TCAATGAGACAATCGGCGCCTGCCGGCTGCTCGCCCTGGCCGGGCGGCTGCATGAAGCCAAGGGATCTTTCACCGCAGCCGAAGAGGCGGATATCAGTTTTAAACCGCTGCAATTCAGCTCACAGGAAAGGGCCTTTGCCGCATTGCCGGTGCCGGCTCTGGAGACGCCCCCGGCGGCCAGGTCAGGGAGTGGGGGCGTGACCGCAAGCATTGCCGGCAGCCTGGTGGCAAGGCCCGCAGCGCCGCTGGAGAAACCGCAGGACTTTTTCGAACGCTGGGCGGCGGCCTGGTCCGCGCAGGATGTCGAAACCTACCTGGCCAGCTATTCAGACGGTTTTATACCGCAGGAACCAATTACCCAGGCGACCTGGAGGCAGCAGCGCCGCGCCCGGTTGAAAAATCCGGCGTACGTTCAGGTCAGCTTGAGTGAGATACGGCTTAAGTCGCAGACTGCCGGGCGGGCGACGGTTGAAGCCGTCCAGACCTACCGCAGCGATACCTATCAGGATCGGGTCCGCAAGCAATTTGAGCTTGAAGAGCGGGGCGGTCGGTGGTTCATTCTGAAGGAAAATGTGCTCGGCCCGGCCGGCGGCTAGAGGGCTTTCCCCCTGTGGATAAAAAGGCCAGTTCCTCCTTGCGGAAGAGCTGGCCTTTTTTCATGTAGCGGGTTCAGTCGGCTTTCAGCCAGTCTGTCAGCTCGCTGCAGAAGTTGGCCCAGTCACTTCCCAGGCGCAGCTCCAGGAATGTTTGCAGCAGGCTGTCGAACATCTGTTCCCCTTCCTCCACCGCCCCGAGCTTGGTGAAAAAGGCTGCCGCCGCCGCGGCCAGTGGGTCATCGCTCGGGTCGCCATCCGGTTTAAGCATCGGAGTGCGAAAACTGCCGAATTGAAACCGCTCCCCTTTGAGGGTCAGCTTCCAGCCCTCTTCATCATCCTGCTGCAGATGCAGGGTGGCTTCTTCGATCGATTTCCCCTGCCGCAGCGCGGCACGAACTTCCGAATACTGATCCTGCTGACCGGAGACGACAACTTTCTGCAATCCTTCCTGACCGCCGCCGAGCAGCACCAGGCGGTTGTCGAGGTAGGCGCTGAACGGTTGGCCTTTGAGCAGCGGTCCCGCGCTGGTTACGCTGCAGCGGCAGTCGGAGTTGAGGGTCCGGTAGAACAGCCACTGCAGAAACTCCGCGCCCAGCCAGCGGTTCGCTTCGATCTGCTCCAGGGCGCTGTCGGTCTGGGCCTGGTTGGCCTGCTGCAACGGCTCTTGCAGCGGCTCCGGGAGGATCATCTGTGCCCGGGAAAAGGGGTGCAGCAGTTGCAGGCGCAGGTCGGGGAAGGTCTGGTGGAACAGCCCCTGAAAGCTGTCGATCACTTTCTGGCTCAGGGAGCAGAGGCGCAGCAGGTTGCGCTCGGTATCCCAGACGACATCATAGCAGGATGGCGTGGGGAGGGTGCGGGCCAGAAGCAGGCTGCGGGCATGGTCGCGGATCTGTTCCAGCTCCCCTTTTGGGACCCGGTTGAGGGTCGGTTTCTCGGCTAGAAACTTCTCAGAGAGCCGGTTGATTTCCCGTTTCAGCAGGGCTGCAGGGATGCGCCGCCGGTCCTGGCGCAGGGTGAAACAGAGGTGCTGGTCGCGCCAGCAGGTCTGCGCCGTGGCAAAGCCGCTTTCGTCGTAATCATCGAGCTGCACCCAGCCGGTGGCGAGTTCGTCGGCGGACTGTTCGATGGAGCGAAACCCCTCGGCCGCCAGGCGCCTTGGGGTTTCGGTAAATTTGTCTTGCTGTGGCATTTTGCCGACAACCTGGAAATGGCAGATGCTGGCAGATGCGGCCAGAAAACCCATGGGAACTCCTTTGCTTCAGTGTTTGGATAGATGCTGCGGGTCGGTTCTGCAGCAAGGTGACATGCTGGGCTGTTTGAGGCTCAGTTGCGGTGTCGGTAGTAGTACTGGCCGCTATAGCCCTGCCGGTAGGTTCGGTTATGCTCGGCCAGTTTTTCGAGCAGCAGGTTGAGGATCTCTTCGTCAAAGAAGCCCTGTTCGATGAAGAAGTGCCCCATCTGCCGCTGACGGCTGCGCTGGTGCAGCAGTATGGCCCTCACCTGCAGGGGGGTCAGCAGCCCAAGATGTTCGGCCCGTTCGCCGAATTTACTGCCACCGCTGCGAAAATTGAGGATCTGCCGCACCTGGACATCGCTCAGCCAGCCCCAGCGTTTGGCGATGTCACCCAGCACCGGCCGCTGTTGCCGTTGCCAGACGAGCGCTGCGATGACCGCACTGAACGGAATCACGCCGAGGTAGTAAAGAAACAGCCCGAATTGCAGTGGCCTGGGGGGGAGCGGGCCGCGATAATACTTGCTGTGCGAGTTGTCATGACGCCGGCGCGGTTGGGAGGGGCCGCCGGGTCGACTGCGGATGCTACCGGTCGCGCTGGCGAGATCGCGCTGCTTGAGATATGCCTGCACGGTTTCGTGCGCCTGGTTCAGATCCTGAAACAACCGCAGCTGCTTCTCACGGATGTTGCAAGCGGCGACGGCAAAGCGGTCCGGGTGGGTCGCCTTGGCTTTTTTACGAAAAGCGGAGCGCACCCCGGAGGGTTGCAGGCAGCGGAGAAAATCCCGGCTCAATTGAAGTTCCGGGCCGAACAGAGTCCGGCAGGCGCGAAAAACTTCGGTTTCGGAGATCTGCGGCATCGGGGAGTATCCTGAGCTGGTGACGGACTGATTGAGCGGGGCTCGAACCTGATGATTTATAGCCTAATAGTCGCGAAAGAACAAGGGTCAAGCAGACCGCTCAGGTTTGCCGGGCCTGGCTGGACCGGTCCGATCGGCGATAAATCTTTCGAGCCGTTTCTGGTCCTCGTCGAGGATATTGATAAAGCGCATGCCGCTGAGGAAGATGTTTTCATCCCGTTCCGGATGTGCCCAGACAATCTCCGCCAGGGTACAGATCGGGACCTTGCCGTCATCCAGGTTGATCAGCATCAGGCAGAGTTCGGCGATAGTAACCGGAGGGCGCATGGGAAAGCGGATGCCGCCACTGCTGATATTCACCTGGCAGAGATTGAACCCTTCGAGGTTGATCGGCGCATTGGGGCCATGCAGAACCTTGATGTTCTTATTCCAGGTCTCCCGCAGGGCTTTGAGGCTGCCATGGCCCCGGGTGAAGCGGATGCCGAGCCGGCAGTCGAGACGCGGGCTCGCACGACGTTGAAACATCTGCAGGTTTGGCTGAATTTTGACGGCGATACGCTGGCCGTCGATCTTGCGCTGAAAAATACCGGTGACCCGGATTCCCAACCCCAGGGCTTCGGAACTGATCTCGAAAGGCATTTCCGGGGCAAATGGATATTGCTCGGTTGCGTCTTCGCTGTAGGGAAGCTGGAGAATATAGAGGTCATCATCGCCACTTTGCAGGGTCGCTGAAAGCAAATCGGTCCGCTTCTCCGTCTCGCTCTGCTCAACGGCTTTCAGCAGCAGTTTCTGCCCGGCTTTAAAGTAGCGTTGGTAGATCATTCACACTTATCCATTTGTCCTCAGTCCCGCAGGTCCTGGTCGGACCGCCTTCCTGAGGTTACTCCATAGCATGACAGCTGGAGCAATTTTCGTCGACCGAAAAAGCGGTATCGCCGTCATGGCAGGCACCACATGAAGCGCCTGCCGACATCTCATCCATCGACACCCGCTGGTTGCGGCTGCGGTCCGGGATAAACAGATCGGGGTGGCAGTCGCTGCAGCTGTACATCTCGGTGTGAACCTCGTGACTGAAGCTGGCGTCCCCCTCGGCAACATTAAAGACGATGTCGCCGAGCGGATGGCAGCTGGCGCAATTCTCCGCGACCGTGAAGGCTTTTTGGCCGTTATGGCAGGCACCGCAGGACTGCCCTTTCGCCATCTCTGCCATGCTGACCGGTTGGTTTTTCTGCGGGTCGATGTTGAACACCTCATTATGACAGAAAACACAATTTTTCCCCAAGGCTTCCAGGTGCTGGTAATGGCTGAATGCCACTGTGCCGACAGCAGAATTTTCGATCACCGCGATATCATCGATCCAGCGGGCCGAAACCAGGCTTGGCAGCAGCAGGATCAGGAAGAGGACCGGGAAATGTTTCAACATGGCAGAGTTCTCCTGAGAAAAATTTAACTTTTATTATTGCAGAAAAACGCCGGCAAACCAAATGCAAAATAATGAAAAGCCTTAACAGGGAAGATTTTTCTCTGCTATCTTCGCAGCAGGGAGGAGTGCATGGCAGTGGTACAGAATCGATATTACGTTATTACCCCGCCAGGGCTGGAGCTGATCTGCGCCGGTGAGCTGGCCAGACTTGGAATTCCCGGTTCTGTAAGTCGCGGCGGGGTCGAGTTTGCCGGTGGCCTGCGTGAGCTCTATCTGGCCAACCTCTGGCTGCGCAGCGCCTCGCGGGTGCTGGTGCGCCTGGGGGAGTTGAAGGCCCGAGATTTTCCGACCCTGTACAAACGCTTGGTGCGGCTTCCGTGGGGACGTTTTATCAAGCCGGGAACTCACTGCGAGGTTCGGGTGACCTGCCATCGCTCACGCCTGAACCATAGCGGGCGAATCGCAGAAACTGTACAAACTGCCGTCGCCAAGGCGCTTGGCGAGAGTTCTGCAGGAACGGGTGCGGCGCAACGGATTTTTCTCCGCCTGGAAGATGATTGTTGTCAGCTGTCGGTCGACAGCTCGGGAGAACTGCTGCACCGGCGCGGTTACCGCCAAGCCAGCGTGACCGCACCGTTACGGGAAAACCTGGCAGCCGGCGCACTCTTGTTGCTCGGCTATGACGGCTCGCGACCGCTGATCGACGGCATGACCGGCTCTGGTACCTTTGCCATCGAGGCCGCATTGATCGCGCTCAACCGTGCTCCCGGCCGTGCCCGCCAGTTCGCGTTCATGCACTGGCCGAAGTATCGCCAGAGTCTTTGGGAGCAGCTCTGCCTGCGGGCCAAAGCTCAGGAAAACGTTCCGGATGAATTGCAGATCGTCGCGGTGGACAGTAATCCGCTGGCGATCGAGGCGGCGCAGCAGAATGCCAAGGCTGCAGGCGTCGCCTCGCTGGTCTCTCTGCGCCAGCAGCAGATGCAGGAACTTCAACCCGGCCCCAGGCGTGGGTTGATCATCTGCAACCCTCCCTACGGCGAACGGATCGGCCGCACTGCAGCGCTGCGTTCCCTTTATCGGTCGCTGGGACAGCTCTACCTGCAGGAGTTTAGCGACTGGCAGGGGGCGCTGGTCTGCCCCGATGCCGAGTTGAGCCGCGCAACCGGGATCGATTTTGCTCCGGTCGCCGGCTTTTCCAACGGCGGAATCCGCGTATCTCTGTTGAAAAAGCCCTGAAAGGCTGAGGCTGCCCCCGGAAAAGGCTTGACTTCACTAACAGTCGCGGCTATAAATTCAAGCTCTTGTGGCCGCAGGCCGCAAAGACTGATCAGAAAGCGGGGTGATTGTTCGTGGAAATCACTGTTATCGACGGCAACGTCGAAAAAGCGATTAAAGTTCTCAAGCGTAAGCTGCAGCAGGAAGGTCTCTTCCGGGAAATGAAGCAGCGCAAGTTTTATGAGAAGCCGAGCGTGAAGAAAAAGCGCAAGGAGAAGGAAGCCCAGCGCCGTCTGCGCAAGAAGATGCGCGCCATGAAGCGCTTCAGCTAAGTCGCTTGAAGATGCACTGATAAAAAGCCGATCCGGAATAGCCGGGTCGGCTTTTTTCGTGGAAGCTTTTTTGTTTTTGAAGTTGAAGTCTCCATCGGCCGCAGCCTGAGTCGTTTCCCTGCTGACGGAAATAAATGGCAAACCGCGGGGGCGCGGCCCCGCACGCCGCCTTACTCTTTTTCTACGCGGCAAAAGAGTAAGCAGAAAAACGCGCTCAACCTCCTTGCCCTTCGGATTCCCTCCGTTCCATTACGTTTTGCAGCTCGGTAAAAAACTCGCCTACGGCTAAAACATTTTTCCTCGAATTCCTGCAAACCTCCATTGCTCTCCGGCAACGTCACATGGGGGTAACAGGTGCACAATCAAAAAGCGGACAACCTCTTGCGAAGTTGCCCGCTTTATAATTTCAGCTGTTTAGCTATTTTTACTTTGGCCAGTGATCCAGCTTCAGTCCGGATATCTGCTCGACGATTCGTACCACCTGGTAGCTGTAGCCGTACTCGTTGTCGTACCAGACATAAAGCACGCAGCGGTTGCCTTCAACGATGGTCGCCAGCGAGTCGACCACGCCGGCGTAGCGGGAGCCGACCATGTCTGTAGAGACCGCTTCAGGGGAGTTGGTGTAGTCGATCTGATCCTGCAGCGGCGAGTTGAGGGACATTTCACGCAGGTAGGTGTTGAGCTCCTCGACGGTCGTCTCTTTTTTCAGAGTCAGGTTAAGAATCGCCAGCGAGACGTTCGGGGTCGGCACGCGGATGGCGTTGCCGGTCAGCTTGCCGGCCAGCTCGGGCAGGGCCTTGGCGACCGCCTTGGCGGCGCCGGTCTCGGTGATGACCATGTTCAGCGCTGCGCTGCGGCCGCGGCGCTCTTTGTTGTGGTAGTTGTCAATCAGGTTCTGATCGTTGGTGTAGCTGTGGCAGGTCTCGACATGACCGGACTCGATGCCGAACTTGTCATTGACCGCCTTGAGCGCCGGGGTGATCGCATTGGTGGTGCAGCTGGCGGCCG
>CALZHR010000114.1 GCA_945787335.1 uncultured Desulfuromonadales bacterium | reverse complement strand
TCCTGCCCGTGGTATTCATCCAGGAAGAAGCAGGCCAGCTGTTCCGCGACATCGCCATCGCCGTGGTCGCCGCGGTCAGCTTGAGCCTGTTCGTCTCGGTCTCGGTGATCCCGATGTTTTCCTACAAGCTGTTCAGCGCCAAAGCGGCGAAAAAGACCAAGGCCCTGCCGTTTCTCGATAAGATCGGCAACAAACTTTCTAACGGGCTGATGGCGCTGGTCTCCCTGGCGATCCGCAACTGGCTGACCCGGCTGACCACCCTGACCCTCCTGATCAGCGTGGCCCTCGCCTCGGTCTTTTTCCTCACCCCGAAGATGGAGTACCTGCCACAGGGCAACCGGAATCTGGTGCTCAACATCCTGGTCCCGCCACCGGGTCTTTCGACCGCCGAACGGGTCGATATCGGCGAGCGTTTTCACCGCATGGCGGCACCGCACATCGGTGCCGATGTCGATGGCGTGCCTTCGATCCGCAACATGTTCTATGTCGGCGCCGAAGGCTTCATGATCGCCGGAGCGATCAGCGATCATTTTGACAAAGCGGGTGACCTGCTCCCCTTCTTCACCCGGCTGATCTACAGCATCCCGGGGATGTACGGCGTCAGCCTGCAGCCGGGCGTGTTCGAAAGTGGCCTCGGCGAAGGGCGGGCGATCAAGCTGAATGTGACCGGCAACGACCTGAACAAGATCGTCGCCGCCTCCGGCACCCTGTTCGGCATGATCCGTGGCCAGATCGAAAACAGCCAGGTGCGCCCGGTGCCCTCGATCGAGCTGACCTATCCCGAGGTGCGGATTATCCCCGACCGGGACCGGCTCAAAGCCAACGGCATGAGCACCCGCGACTTAGGAGCCGCTCTCGACGTGCTGATGGATGGCCGGGTGGTCGGCGATTTCAAGCAGGACGGGAAGAAGAAGATCGACCTGGTGCTCAAAGCTGCCGACCAGGAGATCCCCACCCCGCAGGCGCTTTTTCAGGCCACCCTGGCAACCCCGAGCGGCAAGCTGGTGCCGGTCTCTTCTTTGGCCAGTCTGCAGGAAACCACCGGCATGGCGCTGATCCGCCACCTGGAACGGGAACGGACCGTCACCCTGCAGGTCACGCCCCCCAAATCGATGCCGCTGCAAACGGCGATGGAGATCATCGACGGGCAGATTATTCCGCAGGTCAGACAGATGGGTCTGCTTGAGGAGCTGCAGGTTGAAATGAGCGGTGCCGCCGACAAACTGGTGGAAACCCGCGAAGTGCTGCAGTGGGACTTTCTGCTGGCGATCATGATCGCCTACCTGTTGATGGCCTCGCTGTTCGGCAACTTCGTCTACCCGCTGATCATCATGCTCACCGTACCGCTGGCCGGGGCCGGTGGATTCATCGGCCTCAAATTGCTGAATATCTTCATCACCCCGCAGCCGATGGACGTTTTAACCATGCTCGGCTTTGTCATCCTGATCGGCGTGGTGGTCAACAACGCGATTCTGATCGTCCACCAGGCGCTGAACAACTTCCATGACAACGGCATGGACTACCGCGAAGCGGTGCTCGAATCGACCCGCAGCCGCCTGCGGCCGATCTACATGAGCGCCACCACCAGTATCTGCGGCATGCTGCCGCTGGTGCTGATCCCCGGTGCCGGCTCCGAACTCTACCGGGGCTTAGGCAGCGTCATCCTCGGCGGGCTGGCGGTCTCGACCGTGTTCACTGTTTTCGTTATCCCGGCGATCCTGATTTTTGTCATCCGGATGGAAAAACGCAAAGATGTACAGGAGGCAAACCGATGAGATACCTGATAACAACTCTCCTGGCATGCTTACTGTCAGCACCGCACGTTTTCGCCCTGACTCTGGATGAAGCGATTGACGCCGCGCTGCAGAATCATCAGCGGATCGAGCAATTCCGCGCCAATGCCGATCAATCCAAGGCAGCAGTCGGAATCTCCCGCGCAGCTTTTTTGCCACGCGTTGATCTCGACTACAGCTACGCCGAGCGGGACGAAGATCCGCGCTCCCTCGGTGACCAGTCATCCATCCTGGTCCTCGGTGCCTCTCTCAACCTGTTCAACGGGCTGAGCGATTACCATAACTATCGGGCTGCCAACCGGCGAGCCCAGGGAGCCGACTACCGGCTGCAAGGCACCCGCGCCGATATCGTCCTGGAGACTCAGCAAGCTTACATCGAAGTGCTGCGCGCTGCGCGCTCGGTCGAAACCGCTGCCGAGGGGGTTGAGTTACTGGAGCGGCAGAAACGGGACGCCAAACTGCAGTTTGAGTATGGCCTGATTGCCCGCAACGACTTGCTTCGGGTCGAAGTGGAGCTCTCCAGCGCCCGTCAGGATCTGCTCCAGGCCGAAGGGCAGCAGCAGATTGCCCGACGCCAGTTGGAACGCACTACCGGACTGCAAATAGCTGCAGATCAGTTGTTAACCGACTTAACCCCGTCGACCTTGCAGAGTTTCGACCCCAATTTGGTCGACAGCTACCGGCAGCAGTTGCTCGATAACCGCAGCGAACTGCTTTACCTGCGCAGCGAACTACAAGCAGCCAAGCGGGATCGACGGGCCAACAAGGGCGACTACCTGCCCAAGGTCGATCTGACCGCTGCCCACGAAGAGTACAGCGACGACATTTCAGTGTCTGACAATAATGACCAGAACAACCTGCTGCTGTTACGCGCCAGCTGGAACCTGTTTGATGGCTTTGCCCGCGAAAAAAACTTCGCCGACAGCGACTCCAAAGCCCGCGCCGTAGCCGCCGAACTGCGCGACACGGAAGCGGCGCTGGTGTTACAATTAGAAACAGCCCTGCAGAATTCCCGCATCGCCAGCGGTCGACAGCAGGAAGCGCAAACCGGAGTCACCTCGGCCGAAGAGAACTATCGGGTCACCGAAAACCGCTTCCAGCAGCAACAGGCCACCACCGTCGACCTGCTCGATGCCCAGTTTCTGTTGACCCGCTCTCGCAACCTGGAGATCGACGCCATATATGACCTCTACCTGAGTTCGGTCCAGCTGGAACGGATTCTGGAGCGCAACAGAGAATAGTCGCCCTCCCCTTTGCTACACGTCCGACAGGAGGACGCGAAAGGAGGCCGTTATGCCCCGTATCCCCTACCTGCCGCAGGAGATCGACGAGCCGCGCGAAATTGTCGACGACATCCGCTCACGCCGCCGCGGAAAACTCCTGAATCTCGACCGGATGCTGCTCCACAGTCCCCCCTTTGCCAAAGGCTGGAACGGCCTGCTGCGCGAAGTGCGCGGCAAGCTGACCCTCCCTGCCCGCCTGCAGGAACTGGCGATCTGTGCCGTTGCTGCGCTGACCTGCGCCGACTACGAATTCCATCATCACGCCCCTGAGTTCCTCAAAGCTGGCGGTAGCGAAGAAGAGCTGGAAGTGCTGCGCAACTTCACCGGCATCGGCGAAGACCTGCTGGTGTTCGACGCCAAGGAGCGGGTCATCCTCAACCTGGTCACCGAAATGACCCTCAACGTTTTTGTCGAGGACCATACCTTCGAGGCGGTGCAGCACGAGCTGCACGATCAGCAGCAACTGATCGAACTGATCGGCATCATCGCTACCTACAACATGGTTTCCCGCTACCTGGTAGCGCTGCAGATCGAACCGGAGCAGAGCTAAAAAAACAGTGTCATTTCGGCTTTTTGTTGACAGCCAATGAGGCACGGCCGTAAAGTGTTTGTTGTTCATGATTTTCCGGGGGAGGAAAGCATGCAGCATCAAGATGAGAAAACCGATCGCAGTCGACAGAGCCCTCAAGCTCCGCCGGCTGTTTCTGTTTCAAAACCACTCGACGAACACTGCCAGACCAACCACCGCAGTCGCAACACCTTTACTCCGAAGCAACTCCTCAACGGCGGCGAGATCTGCTCCCGCTTCGACCAGGTCAGCGGTCAGGGACTGCCGAAAAGAATGACCACCGGCAAGTTCGTCTATCTCGGCCCGACCGACAAAACCCTGGACAGCCC
>CALZHR010000113.1 GCA_945787335.1 uncultured Desulfuromonadales bacterium | reverse complement strand
GCCATGTCCATCCCCTGCGCAGTCAGCGCCATTTCCAGCTTTTCGCGAGACAGATTATTCTTGCGCTGCACGTCTAAGACGGCGGCATCGATCTCGGTATCGCCGACCGTCAAGCCGAGTTCAGCGATACGCTGATCAACCAGCTTTTCGTTGATCAGCTGTTCGAGGATCCGGAGACGCAGCTGGTCGAACTGCTCAGCGGTCAGCTGGTTCCCCTTGGTGTCATTGGCCAATGCAGTAATCACTGCCTTGTCGAGCTGATAGGTGCTGATGATGTCTTTATTGACCACGGCAGCAACCTTGCTGAGGGTCTTGGCCGCAACCGGATTGGTCAGCAGGCCGGCAACAAATAGCAGTAACAGGGTCCGTTTCATGAGGTCGATTCCTTTTCGTAAACGCATGCGACAAGCTGCGGCTCAACGCGCGGTGGTCTGCGGTGTCAGTTGCGCCCAGTCAACGCTGACCGGGATTTTCTCTCGCAGCGCTTCCAGCCACTGCTGAAAGGCGGCGTCTTCTCGTTCCTGGTTCAGTTGCTGGTGGATTTCAGCCTCAACCAGCTCCAGCGGCCGCAATCCGGGGCGGCGGCGGCGCTCAACCAGAAACAGATGGAAGCCGTAGGGGCTTTGCACCGGGCCGCTGAACTGACCGGGCGACAGACGGAACAGCGCCTCGTCAAATTCGGGCGGCAACTGCCCCTTGGAGAAGTAGCCCAGATCTCCGCCGGTTTCCCGATCGGGAGAGAGGGAATACTCTTGCGCCAGTTCGGCAAAATCCTCGCCATCTTTAAGCTGTTCCAGCAGCAACTCGGCATCTTCACGGCTGGCCAGCAGCATCTGCCGGGCACGCACCTCGGTCGGACCGTGGAAGTGTTCGCGATTGGCCCAGTAATACTCCTTGATCTCCTCGTCGCTGACCCGGGCCAGTGGCTCGATCACCGCGGCGATCACCTTTTCGGTGAGGCGGCGCAGCTTGATCGCCGCCACCCAGCTCTGCCCGGTCTGCCCCTTCTCACGGAGAATCTGCTGATACTCTTCGGCGCTGTAGGCGCCGCGCAGCTCCAGCAGAATAGCATCAAGCTCATCCGGAGTGATCTGGATATTCAACCGTTCCGCCTCCCCGAGCAGCAGTTCCCGCTCGATCAGCCGATTGACCAGCTGTTTCTTCAGCGGAAGCTGCTCCGCCGGCGACAGGTTGCTCAGGTCGGGATAGCTGAGCTGCAGCTCGCGTTCGAACTGCACCATGCTCAACTTGCGCTGCCCGACTTTGAGCAGTGGTCCCGGGGGCGCCGGCTCCGGCTCCGGCTGCTGGCAGGCCGCAAGCACTATCAACAGGCAAAGAGCTGTGAAGATCGACTTTAGCATCCGCCCATCGCGTATAGTCTTGCGGAATTGCCGCAGAAAATGGCAAATCACGCTAGCACAGTCAGAAAAACTCATGCAATTCTTTTCTCACCTGCAGCAGCAGCTCGGTTTCCGCCAGCCGGCCCAGTTCGATCGACAGTTTGAAGTCGGCTGAGAGCCGGTAACGCTGCGGCTGCTCGGTGAGCAGTTGGCGAATCTTCTCCGGCGCGACTTTGGTGGTGGCATGGAAGAGCAGACTCAGCCGCCGGTTGTCATATTCGAGCAGCTCGACACGCAGTTTTTTCAGCAGGATACGCAGCCGCATGATGCCGACCAGAGTCTCCCCGGCGGCTGGCAGCGCGCCGTAACGATCACGCAATTCCTCGGTCAGCTCGAACAGCTCTTCGTCGCTTACCGCGGCGGCCATCCGCTGGTAGAACTGCAGCCGCTGGTTCGGATCGGGCAGGTATTTTTCGGCGAAGAAGGCCGACAACCCGAGGCGGATCTCCGGGTCGACCCGCTCTTCGCGTTCCTGGCCGCGCAGCTTGGCGATGGTCTCTTCGAGCAGCTCGGTGTAGAGCTCGAAGCCGATCGCCGCGATCGGCCCCGACTGCTTGGCGCCGAGCAGGTCGCCGGCGCCACGCAGCTCCAGGTCGTGGCTGGCGATGCGAAATCCCGCCCCCAGCTCGGTCAGCTCCTGCAGCACCTTGAGCCGCTCGCGCGCCTCTTTGGTCAGGGCCGCCTCGCCGGGGATCAGCAGGTAGGCGTAAGCGCGCCGGTCGCTGCGTCCGACCCGGCCGCGCAGCTGGTAGAGCTGCGAGAGGCCGAAACAGTCGGCGCGGTTGACGATGATGGTGTTGGCCCGCGGGATGTCGAGACCGTTCTCGATGATGGTGGTGGCCAGCAGCAGGTTACTTTTACCCTCGATAAAATCGAGCATCACCTGCTCCAGCGCCTTCTCCGGCATCTGGCCGTGGCCGACGGCGATGCTCGCCTCCGGCACCAGGCTTTTCAGCTGTTCGGCCATGGCGTCGATGGTCTGCACCCGGTTGTGGACAAAGTAGACCTGCCCGCCGCGGCGCAGCTCGCGCAGGATCGCCTGGCGCAGCAGCTCTTCGTCGAAGCGGGTCACGTAGGTGCGGATCGCCAATCGATCGACCGGCGCCGTCTCGATCACCGACAGGTCGCGCATCCCGGCCAGCCCCATGTGCAGGGTCCGGGGGATCGGCGTGGCGGTCAGGGTGAGGATGTCGACCTCGGCGCGCAGCTGCTTGAGCTTCTCTTTGTGTGAGACACCGAAGCGCTGCTCCTCGTCGACGATCACCAGCCCCAGATCCTTGAAGCGCACGTCGCGCTGCAGCAGCCGGTGGGTGCCGACGATGATGTCGACTTTGCCGTTGGCGGCGGCCTCGAGGGTCTTTTTGTTCTCCGCCGGGGTGCGGAAGCGGGAAATCATCCCGACCCGCACCGGAAACTCTTCGAGCCGCTGACGGAAGCTCTCCCAGTGCTGGCTGGCGAGCACCGTGGTCGGCACCAGCACCGCCACCTGCTTGCTGTCGAGCACCGCCTTGACCGCAGCGCGCAGGGCGACCTCGGTCTTGCCGTAACCGACGTCACCGCAGACCAGCCGGTCCATTGGCCTTTCCGACTGCATATCGGCGAGGGTTTCGTCGATCGCCTGCAGCTGGTCGACCGTCTCCTCGTGGGGAAAGGTCGCCTCGAATTCGCGGTAGAGCTGATCAGGCGCCGAATAGGCATGCCCCTGGCGCAGCTCACGCTTGGCGTAGAGTTCCAGCAGCTGCCGGGCCAGCTCCTCGACCGCGGCGCGCGCCTTCAGCCGGGCCTTCTCCCACCCCTGGCCGCCCATCTTGTCGAGCTTCGGCGTGTACCCTTCGCCGCCCTGATATTTTTGAACTTTCTCGATCCGGTCGATCGGCAGATAGAGCTTGTCGCCGCCGGCATACTGCAGATGCAGGAAATCCCCTTCGACCGAACCGGTCTTCAAATGGGTCAGCCCCAGGTATTTGCCGATGCCGTGGTCGGTGTGGACGATGTAGTCGTTCTCCTTCAGCTCGGCGAGGCTGCTCATCAGCTGGCGGGCGCGCTGCTGGCCGCTCTTCCTCTGCCGGTGGCTGCGCTTGCCGAAGATCTCCTCTTCGCTGATGATCGCCAGCTTCTCTTCCGGCAAACAGAAGCCGCCGGAGAGGTCGCCGACGCACAGCTGCGGGTAGCCGGGATGCAGATTGCTCAGCCGCACCGAGGGGTTGATCGACAGCGCGATCTGGTGGCCGGCGAGCAGCTCGCGCAGCCGCTCCGCCTGGCTCTGCCGGTGGCAGACCAGCAGACAGCGCCAGTTCTCGGTTTCCGCCTGCCGGAGCCGGGCGACCAGCGGCTCCAGGCCGTCCTGCCCTTCGAGCGGATGGGCGCGCAGCTCGGCGTTGCCGATGCAGTTGAAGTGATAGCGCTCCCGCTCGTCGTCGAGCTGGAAGACGCGCAATTGCGACAGTTCCACCCGGCCGTCCCGATTCAGCAGCGGTTGCACCTCGCTCGGGTCGAGGAACAGCTCGCGGCGCGCGACATGCGGTTGCTGCTGGTCAAGCATGCGCGCTTCGCCGTCGCGGACCTCGCGGTGGAACAGGTCGATCGCCTGCTCGACGGCCGGCGGATCGACCAGCACCCAGCGCTCCCGTTCCAGGTAGCTGAACAGCGGATCGAGGGCCGGGTAGTTGCACGGCAGCAGAAACTGCCGGCCCGGGGCGAGAATTCCTTCGCGCGCCTCCTCCATGATCGCCTCGCGCGCGGTGCGCGGCAGCGACAGCTCATCGCAGCGCTCTTTGAGCCGCTGGGCGAAGGTCTCGAGGAAAGCGCCGTGGAGGATCATCTCCTTGGCCGGGATCAGCTTCAGCCGCTCGATGTTGCCATCGAGGGAGCGCTGGCTGGCCGGATCGAAGGGCCGCATCCGCTCGATCCAGTCGCCGAAGAAATCGAGCCGCACTGGCTGCTCGGCGTCCGGCGGAAACAGGTCGACGATGTCGCCGCGTACGGCGAAACTGCCGCGCTCCTCGACCAGCGGCACCGGCTGGTAGCCGAGCTGCAGCAGGGTCTCGAGCAGCTGTTCGCGCGGATACTCGGTCTCCTCCACCACCAGCTCCAGGGCGATTCTGGCCAGCACCTGGCGCGGGATCAGCTTCTGCATCAAGGCGCGGACCGGCACCACCAGGGCTTTGAGCTCGCCGCGATTGAGCGCCGCCAGGGTGGTCAGGCGGGTCGCTTCAAGGTCCGGGTGGGGGGTGAGCGGATCGTAGGGGGAGAGCTCCCAGTTCGGCAGCAGGGCAATCTCGGCCGGGCGGTGATGGTAGAACTGCAGGTCGGCGGTCAGCGCCCGCGCCTGCACCAGTTCGGCGGTGAGGATCACCAGCAGGCCGCTCTGTTTCTGCAGCAGTTGGGCCAGCAGGTAGGCGTCGGCTGAACCGTGCAGGCCGAGGACCTCGCTGGTCTGCCGGTGACCGGTCAGGTCGTCGACGAAGCTTTTGACCGTGGCGTGACGGATGTCGTGGGAAATGTCCTGGTCCATTGTTTTTCTTTGTAGGGGCGAGCCGCTGGCGCGCCCGTGGTGCGAATTTAATCTGCCGATCGGGCGTCCCACCGGGGCGTCCCTACAGCGAAATCAAAACAGGGCGTGCGAAGCGCACGCCCTGTCGATCATAAATCAATCTGTTCGCGATCCTCAATCCCGCGGCACCGCCAGCATCCGGTCGAGGGTCAGCTTGGCCTTCTCGCGGGTCTCTTCGTCGACCGTGATGCGCGGCTCCATGGTCTCGAGGCAGCTGAGGATATCCTCCAGCGAGGTCAGCTTCATGTTCGGGCAGATCAGCGCCCGGCTCGGCAGGATGAACTCCTTCTCCGGATTTTCTTTCTTCAGCCGCCAGAGGATCCCCTGCTCGGTGCCGACGATGAACTTCTGCGCCGGGTTGCTTTTGGCGAACTCGTACATGCCGCTGGTCGAGCAGATATGGTCGGCCAGTTCCAGGATCTCCGGGGTGCACTCCGGGTGGGCCATGAACAGCGCATCCGGATGCTCGGCCCTGGCCTTTTCGATCTCCTCGACCTTGAGCCGGTCGTGGGTCGGGCAGTAGCCTTCCCAGCAGACGCACTCTTTTTCCGGCACCTGCTTGGCGATGTAGCGCCCCAGGTTGCGGTCGGGGACCAGCAGCAGCTTTTTCGCTTCAAGGGAGCGGGCCACGTTGACGGCGTTGGAGCTGGTGCAGCAGATGTCGCTTTCGGCCTTGACCGCGGCGGTCGAGTTGACGTAGGTGACCACGGTCGCACCGGGGTGCTCGGCCTTGAAGGCGCGCAGCTGCTCGGCGGTGACCATGTCGGCCATCGGGCAGCCGGCATCCACCCGCGGCAGCAGCACGGTCTTTTCCGGCGCCAGAATCGCGGCGCTTTCAGCCATGAAATGCACGCCACAGAAGACGATCACGTCTTTATCGGTCCTGGCCGCTTCCATCGACAGGGCGAGGGAGTCGCCGGTGATGTCGGCGATCTCCTGCACCTCGTCGCGCTGATAATTGTGCGCCATCAGCAGAGCGTTTTTCTCGGCGACCAGTTGCTTGATTCGCTGTTTCAGCTGCTCTTGATCCATCTAACTATCCCACTTGTTTGCATGTATACGGAACGGAGCCCGCATACTAGACAAAACCCCCTGATATGTCAATCTTTTCACCCGCTGAGAGCGCTTGACAGTGGCCGTTGAAGGGGCTATTCTCGCCGGGATTGAAGCACTTTATGACTCTGTCGGCATTATACTCCGATTCGCGGAAGCGCCGCCATTCATCGATAAGGGAATTGGATAAGATGTTCGGAATCGGAATGACCGAACTGCTGCTGATCGCCGGGCTGGCGCTGATCGTGCTGGGGCCGAAGAAGCTCCCCGAGCTGGCGCGGGCGATGGGCAAGGGATTTGCTGAGTTCAAACGGGCCACCAACGAGCTGAAAAACACCATCGAGGTCGAAGCACGCACCGAGGAGGTGCGCAAGACCCGCGAGCGTTTGGAAAAGGAAGGCAAGCTGACTCCGCCGAACGCCGGGGAGCAGTTCAGCGGCGCCGACGACAGCTACTGGAACACCACCTCGGCGCAGAATCCGAACATCGAAGAGATCCGCAAGGAAAAACTGGCCAGGACCATGGCCGCGGAAGAGGGAGAAGACCCTTCGCTGCTGGAGGAGGCGGTCGCCGATGCCTCAGAGCCGGCAGAAACCGCTGAGCCGCAGCTGGCCGAGGCCCGTCCGGAAGCGCCGCAGGAGCCGAAACAGGATGTCTGATGCTCTGCCGCTGACCTCCCACCTGGAAGAGCTGCGCAAACGGCTGATGATCGCCGCCGGCGCCTGGCTGGTCGCCTTCCTCGGCTGCTACAGCATCGCCGAACAGCTCTTCGAACGGGTCTCCGAGCCGGTCCGGCAGGTGCTGCCGGAGGGCAGCTCGCTGGTCTTCATCAGCGCCACCGAGCCTTTCTTCACCCTGCTCAAGGTCGCCGCCCTGGCCGGGCTGGTGCTCGCCTTTCCAATCATCATCTGGCAGGTCTGGGGTTTCATCGCCCCGGGGCTCTACGCCAACGAGAAAAAACTGGCGATCCCTTTCGTGTTCTTCAGCAGCCTCTGCTTCGGCACCGGCACCTACTTCGGTTTCACCCTGGTCTTTCCGATGGTCTTCTCCTTCCTGGTCGCCTACGGCACCGGGGTCGGAGGCGTCAACGCGATGCTCTCCATGGGCGCTTACCTGACCCTGGCAATGCGCCTGCTGATCGCCTTCGGGCTGGTCTTCGAGCTGCCGATCATCATCTTCTTTCTCGCCCGGATGGGGATCGTCGATCACAAGTGGCTGGCAAAAAATCGCAAGCTCGCCCTGCTGGTGGCGTTTGTCATCGGCGCGGTGCTGACCCCCCCCGATGTCTTCTCGCAGGCCTCGATCGCCCTGCCGTTCATCATCCTCTACGAGGTCGGCATCATCGTCGCCCGGCTGTTCGGCAAGAAAAAATCTGCCGAGGAGGACGAGGAGGCGGATGAAACTCTGCCGGCAGAAGAGACCCATTGAGCTCTGTGCGAACAACCGAGCTCAGCTCTTTTTTCTTTCACCGCCTCTTCCACCGGCGGGGGCATCACCAGTGCGCGAAACAGACCCCCCTGCCAAAATTGGCGGGGCCTCCCCATTCGTGCTAGGCTTCCTGCCATGAATCTGGAAGCCTGGGGTTGGACCCCGTTTTTTACCGACCAATTCCCCCCGTTCGCGCAGAAGGGGTATCTGCCAGCGCGGGTGATCCGCGGCGAGAAGAACTATTTCCGTGTGATCTGCGCCGTCGGCGAACTGACCGTGCGCTTTGCCGGCAAGCTGCGTCATCGGGCCGACGGCCGGGCCGACCTGCCGGTGGTCGGCGACTGGGTGGCCGTTGAGCCGCAGCCGGACGAACGCGGCATGATTCACGCCCTGCTGGAGCGAAAAAGCTCCTTCGCCCGCAATCTGCCGGGCCGCCGCAAAGGCAAGGGGCAGGAGCGGATCGAGCAGCAGGTGATCGCCGCCAACGTCGACCTGGTGCTGATCGTCAGCGGCCTGGACCGCGACTTCAACCTGCGCCGTATCGAGCGCTACCTGACCCTGGTCGGCAGCAGCGGCGCCAACGCGCTGATTGTATTGAACAAATCCGACCTCAACGAAAACCCGCTGCACTGCCTGGAGCAGGTCGAGCAGATTGCCGCAGACACACCGGCACATCTCTGCATGGCGCACGACCCGCGACAGCTTGAATTTCTCACCCAGTACCTGCAACCGGGACGCACCCTGGCGTTGCTCGGCTCCTCCGGAGTCGGCAAGTCGACGATCCTCAACAGCCTGCTCGGCGAAGAACGCCAGAAGATCGGCGCGGTCAGCGAGGCGGTCGGCAAGGGGCGGCACACCACCACCCATCGTGAGCTGTTCATGCTGCCGCAGGGAGGCATCCTGATGGACAATCCCGGCATGCGCGAGCTGCACCTCTGGGGCGACGAGGATGACTTGAGCGAGTCGTTCGCCGACATCGAGGAGCTCGGCGCCAGCTGCAAATTCAGCGACTGCCGGCACCGGGTCGAACCGGGCTGTGCAGTGCTGGCGGCGGTCACCGAAGGCGGGCTGAACGAAGAGCGGCTGGCCAGCTACCACAAGCTCAAGGACGAACTGGCCAACCTGCAGCGCCGCCACTGATTGCCGAGCTTTTTACTTGCTATTTTCCCCCCAAACAACATAATGATGGTTTAAAATATTCTGCAATTTTTTGCGCCTCTCTGCGGGGGGATCTTTGCGCTGCCTAACCTTCCTCATAACCGGGTCGGTCTTGCTCATACCACGGCCGGTTGCCGCCCAGGAAGCAGATCAACTCTTCTCTGACCACTCGATTGCCCTCTTTCTGGCCATTCTGCTGCTGCTGTTATTTCTCGCCGCCTTCTGGTGTCGACGGCAGGTCAGACGCCAGACCCACCTGCTGGAGGAGCAGAACCGCCGCCTGGAAGACGAACTGCTCGAACGCCAGCAGATTGAAACCGAGCTGCGCGAACGCCAGCAGCAGTACCAGGTGCTTTTCGAAGATTCGCACACCATCATGCTGCTGCTCGACCCGCTGACCGCAGCGATCGTCGACGCCAACCCGGCGGCCAGCAGATTTTACCAGTATCCACGCGAAAGCATGCGGGGGATGAAGATCTCCCGGCTCAATGAGCTCTCCGAAGACAACGTCCGGCAGAAAATCGGGCTGGTCGAACGCTGCGAGCAGCAGCAGTTCCAGTTTCAGCACCGGCTCGCCGATGGCCAGTTGCGCGACGTCGAGGTCTATAGCAGCCCGATTGTCGTCGAAGGGCGTTCCCTGCTCTGTTCGATCATTCATGACATCACCGAACGCAAGCTGACCGAACGCCAGTTGGAAACCCGCCATGATTTTCTCCAGGCGGTGATCGACGGTGTTTCCGATCCGCTGATGGTCATCGCCCCCGATCACCGGATCATTCAAATGAACAAGGCGGCGTTCGACCAGTTGCCGGAAGCGTTGAAAGAGCATACCGAGCTGACCTGCCACCTGGCCTCGCATGCCTCCCTGGTCCCCTGTAACGGCCAGGACCACCCCTGTTCGCTGATCAAAGTTCAGGAAACCGGCGCAGCGGTCACCCTGGTTCATCGCCATCAGAGCAAAGACGGGGAGCGGATCATTGAACTGAAGGCCTCGCCGCTGTTCAACCCGGACACCAGCCTGAGGGCGGTCGTCGAGGTGGCGCGGGACATCACCGAACGGATGCAGACTCAAGAGCTGTTGAGCGAAAACGAAAAGCGCCTGCACCACCTGGCGCATCACGACCCCCTGACCAGCCTGCCGAACCGGCTACTGTTCGAGGACCGGATCAAGCAGGCGCTCAGCAAAGCCCGCCGCACCGGCAAGCAGGTGGCGCTGTTCTTCCTCGACCTGGATCATTTCAAGGACGTCAACGACAACCTCGGTCACGATGTCGGCGACCTGCTGCTGATCGACGTCGCTGACCGGCTGCGCAGCTGCGTGCGTGAACATGACACCGTGGCGCGCATGGGGGGGGATGAATTCCTGGTCCTGCTGGAAGAGATCGATTCACTAGAAATGGTCGAGACGATGGCCGAACGGATCTGCAAGGCGCTGGTCCACGAGCTGAGCCGCGACAACTATTATCAACGGGTCAGCGCCAGTATCGGCATCAGCCTCTTCCCCAACGACGGCGCAACCGGCAAAGAGCTGTTGAAAACCGCCGACCTGGCAATGTACCGGGCAAAAAACCTCGGTAAAAACACCTACCAGTTCTACTCCACCTACCAGACCGGCTTCCTGTTCGAATGAGGTCTAGTCCCTGCGCGCGCTGATCACCCCGCTGTTGATCTGGGGCGGCAGCGTGACCCGCTCGATATTGCTCAAGCCGGCCGCGCGACACATCTGCATGATCTCGGCCTGACGATAGGAACAGCCCTGCTCGGTGCCGAGCAGCATGTTCAGGGCAAACAGGGCCGGAAAGAGCGGTCCCTGATCGTCATCGTTGAGAATGAAGTCGTGCACCAGCAGAGTTCCCCCGCGGTTCAGCGCCGCGGCCGCCTTTGCCACCAGGGTCGCGGCATTCTGCGGTCCCTCCGCGTGCAGGACATGCGACAGCCAGACCAGGTCGAAGCCGCTGCCGAGCGGGTCGCTGAGAAAATCCCCTCCCTGAAAAACGATCCGCTCGCCCATGCCGGCCGCGGCAGTATTCTGCCGGGCGATCCCCTCGCTGCCCGGCAGATCGAACAGGGTTGCCTGCAGCTGCGGATGCTGGCGGCAGAACTGCACCGACCAGGTCCCCGGCCCGCCGCCGACATCGAGCAGCCGCAGCGGCGACCCGACCTCGAGAAGGGGGACGACCTGCGGTGCCAGCATGCTCGACAGGTTGTGCATGCCAAGCAGGAAATCGCGTTGCCATTCCTCGTCACTGAAGGAATTGCGCCGGCGCTGCGGCTGACCGCTGCGGACCGCCCACTCGAGCTGGTTCCAGGAGCCGGTCAGATGGTGATGATGCCGGATAATGTTCCCCAGGTACTGGGACGAGTTGGCATCCAGCCAGTAACGCACCGGCTCGACACAGCGATAGCCGACCCGGTCTTTGACCAGCAAACCCATCGCCGTCAGGGCTCGCAGCAGCATCGACAGGGCTCGCCGGTCGCAGTCGAGCAGCTCGGCCAGGCTTTCGGCCGAAAGCGTGGCATCGCTGAGCT
>CALZHR010000112.1 GCA_945787335.1 uncultured Desulfuromonadales bacterium | reverse complement strand
GGATCACCCAGCAGCTTCTTCGGGTCTTTCAAAGCTTCTTTCGGGTCTTTCAGGGCCTCGTCGACGAGCCCCTTGGCCTGGCTCTTGACCTTCTCTTCGAGCACTGATTTCAGGTCGAGCTTCCAGTCCGGATCGGTGAAGCTTCCCGTGATGCGGATCGGGATCGGCACCCCGACCAGATCCTTCAGGTCATCCCCCCCCTGGCCAGAGAGCGAGGCGACCAGCTTGGCCGTCACCAGGTAGTTGACCTGCTCCTGCGGCAGGTCGGCCTTGCCGTCGCCAGCGATCCGCAACAGCGGGGATTTCATACTCAGGTCGTTGTTGTTGACCAGGCCATTGACGATATTGGCGGTCCCGGAGAGTTCGGTAAAGTCGGTGGTCTGGTCGCTGGCCGGCGGTGGAGCCTGTCCCGCGAGGGTCGCCTTGGCGCGGCGGATCAAGTCGGGGATATTGACCCCTTTGAGCGCCCCTTCACCAACCTTAAAGGCTGCGCTGCCGTTGAGGCTGCGCTTGATGGTGTCGGCGTCAGCAGCCGTCAGGCGCAGATCGGCATCGACATCCGCCTTGCCTTCAATAACATCCTTATCCATGGCGGCCTGCAGATAATCTCCGACCTGGAAGCCCTTGACGTTGAGCTTGGCCTTGATCTTCGGCGCAGCACCACGCAGGTCGACATTGATGTTGTTGTTGGCCAGTCCCTGATAAAGCTTGGCCGTCAGCGGGCTGACATCGAGGATGCCGTCGCGCATCTTGATGTGCATGGCGATGTCAGTGACCAGCAAGCTGTCCTTGATCAGCTTGCCGACTTTCAGATCGCCGTTGACCAACAGATTGCGCAGCCCTTGCTGGTCTTTTGCGGACGCTGGCTTTGCCGCCGCTTTCTCGGCCGTTTTTACGGCCGGTGCCTCGGTTGTGGTTTCAGGTACGGGGACAACGAAGCGATTGACGTCGATCTGGTCGGCGCTCAGATCAAAGTCGATCTGCTGCTTTTGCCCTTTCTGTGCGTAGGCGAAATCCCCTTGAATGGTTCCACCGGGGATACCGATGGTCAGCGGTTTGAGGGTGGCCGCCATCGCCCTGGCGTCGAACAGCAGAGCGGTCTCGACGCTCAGCTCCACCGCCTGATCCGGGATCGCTTCGCCGGTGACGCGGGTCTTCAGCTTGAACGGCTTGACATCAAGCTGCATGCGCTGCTGATCGAACTGCAGATTGGCGGTCATATCGAGCGCAATGGTCTCGACCGGCAAGCCGGTCGCCTGCAGATCGGAGTCGAAGCTCAGGTCCCGCACCTTGAACAGGCCGGCATTCGGATCGAGGTTGGCAATCCCCTCGATCCGATAATCGCCGGCAAGCTGCGGATCGCTGAGGTTGATTTTGAAGTCGATGGAAAAAGGCACATCCCGCTGCAACCCGACCTGGCCGGCCGTGAAGTTGAAATTTTTCAGGGCGTAGCTGCTGCCGGCCTGCTCATCCTGGTAACTGACATTGGCGTTGCGGATTTCAACCCCTTCCAGCAACAGCGCCAGGGCACCTGCTGCTGACGGCTTATCTGCTGGGCCTGCTTCTGGCGCCGGCTTAGCTTTTCCCGCCTTGGCCAGGTCGTCCCAGTTGTTGACCCCGTCTTTGCGCTGGCGCAGGTTAAGGGCAAAATCTTCAAAGATCAGGGTGCTCATTTCAACCTGCTTCGAAAGCAGCGGCATCAGCTTGAGCCTGGCTTCTGCGCGGGAGAAAGAGGCAAAATCCCCGTCAAAGCCAGCGGCATTGCCAAAGCGGGTCTCGCCTATTTCAACCCCCAGCCAGGGGAAAAAGCTCAGGTCGAGATCGCCCTTGATCACTAACTCCCGACCGGTCTCCTTTTTGGCATTTTCACTGATCTGCTGCTTGATCTGCTCGAGGTCGACGGTGGCGACCAGATAGCCGATAACGCCGGCGATGATCAGGACCAGAACCAGGCTGATGATGGCGAAGATTTTAAGGATTCGTGACATTGAGGCCCCCTGTC
>CALZHR010000111.1 GCA_945787335.1 uncultured Desulfuromonadales bacterium | reverse complement strand
TGAAGCCCATCGACTCAAGGGCGCAGTTGCCGGCGAGGATCTTCAGGTCGGCCCAGGAAATTTTCCTGCCATATTTCTGCTTGATCGGCCACAACAGCCGGCGTGCCTTGTCAAGGTTGACGTTGTCCGGCCAGCTGTTGAGTGGCGCCAGGCGCTGGCTGCCTGATCCCCCTCCGCCGCGACCGTCGCCGGTGCGGTATGTGCCGGCGCTGTGCCAGGCCATGCGGATGAACAGCCCGCCGTAGTGACCGTAGTCGGCCGGCCACCAGTCCTGCGAGTCGGTCATCAGCGCGTAGAGGTCCTGCTTCAGAGCATCGAGGTCGAGACTCTTGAACTCTTCTGCGTAGTTGAAATCTTCGCCCATCGGGTTGGACAGATTGGAATGCTGGTGCAGAATATGAAGGTTCAACTGGTTCGGCCACCAGTCTTTGTTCGAGGTGCCACCGCCGGCGACCTGCTTGAAAGTTCTGCCCGTGACCGGGCACTTGCTCTCGTCACTCATAAAATTACCCCCTTTTATTGGTCTCAATATTCACCGTTCTGCTAATGAGTATACCCGATCAAAAGAATTTTTCCGGCCCATTCAATAATAATTATTACCTAGTAGTTATTTGTAGAGTTGTTTGAAGAACGTCGTACAGCTGCTAGGCACTGTTTTGCAACCGATCTGCTGCAGGTCGATAGTGACAATTACGCCATTTTAGGCATTTCCTCTGGCCAGGGTGCTGACCGCGAAGCTTGAAGGGTTTGGACATATGGGGTGACGGGCTTCACCCTGATACGCAGATTTTTGGCAGCGCGCTTTGCAGATCGGCCAAGCTCAAGCTACAATGCGTCTTTGCGTTATTTCTCTGGAAAAGTCATGAACCGACCCGCTGCAGAAAACGTTACCATTTATGCCCCGCGCCCTTGTCGCCTGCTTGACGTACAGCAACTGACCCCGCAGGAGAAACTGTTCCGCCTGCAACTGGCGGATGGCAGCGATCTGGGCCACCAGCCGGGGCAGTTTGTCCAGGTCTCCATTCCGGGCCTGACCGAAGCACCGATCTCGGTGGCCAGTTCGCCGAGCCGCAGTGGTTATTTCGAGCTGGGAGTGCGCAGGGCCGGACGCCTGACCGCTGCCCTGCATCAGCTGCAGCCGGGCGCTCCGCTCGGCATCCGCGGACCTTTCGGCCGCCCTTTTCAGCTGGCCGCCCTGCAGGGCAGGCAGCTGCTGTTGATCGCCGGCGGCTGTGGCCTGGCGCCGTTGCGCTCGCTGATCCAATACTGTCAGGACCACGCGGATGATTACGCTTCGGTGCAGATCCTCTACGGCGCCCGCTCCCCGGACGATCTGATGTTCAAGCAGGATCTGGCGAACTGGCAGATCAGTGACAGCTTCACCTGCCGCTATACCGTCGACAACCGGCCGGCCAGCTCCTGCTACGATGGCGAAACCGGGCTGATCACGCAATTGCTCGCCGATCTGCGGCCCGATCCGGCCATCTGTTGCGCGGTGGTGGTCGGACCGCCAACCATGTACCGGCCGGTGATCGCCGAGCTGCGCCGCATGGGGCTGAGCGGCGCCCGACAGATCATGCTCTCGCTCGAACGGCAGATGCGTTGCGGGGTCGGCAAATGCGGCCACTGCAGCATCGAGCACCTGTATTGCTGCAGCGACGGACCGATCTTCTGGCTGGAAGAAGTCGAGCAGCTGCGCGGGGCACTTGGATGAACGCCACCCTGACCACCTGCCCCTACTGCGGCACCGGCTGTAATTTCTACCTGCAGAGCGATGTCAACGGACGTTTGAGCGGGGTCGAACCGGCCGGCAAACATCCGACCAGCCGCGGCCAGCTCTGCATCAAGGGGTGGAACGCCCACGCCTTTGTCGATCATCCCGACCGCCTGACCGCTCCTCAGCTGCGCAGAAACGGGCAGCTGCAGATCACCGACTGGAACAGCGCCCTCGATCTGCTCCACGACAAACTGAGCGGCATCGCCGCCCAGTACGGCCCCGACAGCCTGATGTTCCTCTCCTCGGCCAAGGTCAGCAACGAAGAGAACTACCTGCTGATGAAGCTGGCCCGCGCCGGTTACGGCACCAACAACATCGATCACTGCGCGCGGCTCTGCCACTCCTCCACCGTCACCGGGCTGGTCGAGACCCTCGGCTCGGGGGCGATGACCAACAGTTTGAGCTGCTTTGACGAGACCGGGCTGATCTTCGTCATCGGTTCCAACACCACCGAGCAGCATCCGCTGATCGGCAGCCGGATCCTCAATGCCGTTCAGCGCGGCGCCAGGCTGATCGTCGCCGACAGCCGGAAGATCCGTCTCGCCCGCCACGCCGATTTGCACCTGCGCCAGCAGAACGGCAGCGACGTTGCGCTGCTGAACGGGATGATGCGGCAGATTCTGCAGGACGGCCAGGAAGATACGGAATTCATTTCGCAGCGCACGGAAAACTTTGCCGCCCTGCGCCAAGGGGTGGAAAAATTCACCCCGGAATATGTTGCGCAGATCACCGGTTTGCCGCCGGAACAGATTGTTTCCGCGGCGCGCCTGTTCGCCCAGGCCAGGCGGGCGATGATCGTCTACGCCATGGGGATCACCCAGCACAGCCACGGCGTCGACAACGTGCGGGCGATCTCCAACCTGGCGCTGTTGACCGGCAACCTCGGCCGTCCCGGTACCGGGGTCAACCCGCTGCGTGGTCAGAACAACGTCCAGGGGGCCTGCGACATGGGCGCATTGCCCGATGTCTACACGGGCTACCAGAGGGTCGCCGATCCCGCCGCACGGCAGAAATTCTCCACCGCCTGGGGTGTGCAACTGCCGGAAACTCCGGGTCTGATGGCGACCCACGCCATCGAGGCGGCAGCAGCGGGACAGGTCCGCGGCATGCTGATTCTCGGCGAGAACCCGATGCTCTCCGAAGCCAACCAGGGGCTGGTCCGCAAGGCGCTGGAGAGGCTGGATTTTCTCGCGGTGATCGATATCTTCCCGACCGAAACCACCGACCTGGCCGAGCTGATCCTGCCGGCGGCCTGCTACGCGGAAAAGGATGGAACCTTCACCTCGACCGAACGGCGGGTGCAGCGCGGCCGCAAGGCGCTCGAATCGCCGGGAGCAGCGCGCCCCGACTGGCAGATCCTCTGCGCCCTGCTGCAGCGCTGCGGGCTGCCGGCCGAGTATGCCGATCCGGCTGAAATCATGACCGAAACCGCGACCCTTACGCCCAGTTACGGCGGCATCAGCTATCCGCGCCTGGAGGGGATGGGGCTGCAGTGGCCCTGCCCGGATGCCGAGCACCCCGGCACGCCGATCCTGCACCGCGAACAGTTCACCCGGGGCAAAGGGCGTTTCAGTCCGGTCGACTACCGCCCATCGGCGGAGCTGCCGGACGCCGACTACCCCTTTTTGCTCAACACGGGACGGACCTATTTTCACTGGCACACCGGCAGCATGACCCGCCGCAGCCACCTGCTCGACCGGGAAGAGCGGCAGGCCTTTGTCGAGATCCACCCCGCTGATGCGAAAAAGCACCGGATTAAAGAGCGCCAGCAGGTCAAAATCAGCAGCCGGCGGGGGACCATCGCCGCCGCCGCACAGCTGACCGACCGGGTCCCTGCGGGGCAGGTATTCATCCCCTTCCACTTTGCCGAAGGGGCGGCCAACGCCCTGACCAACAACGCCCTCGACCCGGAATCGGGGATTCCCGAGTTCAAGGTCTGCGCGGTGAGGATTGAGCCATGCTGAAGCAATTGACCCGCAGCGCCCTGGAGCACCTGCTGCAACAGACTGCCGCCGATTATCGCCTGCAGGTTCCGCAACGCCTGGCCGACGGGACCCGGCAGCTGGCCCCCTACGGCAGCGGAGAACTGTCACTTTTTGGAGAAACCCCGCAGCGCAAACCGACCAGTGCCTTCTTTCCCCAGACAGAACCGCTGCTGAAAATCGACTCCACTGGAGCGGTGCAGCTGCCGGCCGCGGCGGAAAAACCGCTGGCGCTGTTCGGGCTGGACGCTCATGATCTCCATGGCATCGCTTTTATCGACCGCTTCTTCAGCGCTGCTCCGGCAGACGATGTTTACCTGCGCCAGCGCACCAACGCTCTGCTGATCGGCCTGACCGGCGCCGCCGGTCCCGACCAGAGCTTTCTGCCACTCTCTGCCGGCAACTGCGATATCGAGCTGATCGCCAGTAACGACCACTGGCTGGCGGTGGCCTATTCAGAGACCGGGGAACAGCTGCTAGAGCCATTTCCGGATGGCGACAACGACCGGCTGAGGGCCTTACGCGAGGAGACCAGCAGTTATCGCGCAATCCGGCCGGACAGCCTGCAGAAGGCGAGCGAGCTTCTGTTGCACGACCGGGTTCCGGACGACTTCTGGGAGGCGATCGCCGCGCGCTGTATCCTCTGCAGCGGCTGCAACCTGGCCTGTCCCACCTGTACCTGCTTCTGCCTCCAGGACCGGCAGCGCGCCGACGGGACCGAGCGCAGCCGGGTCTGGGATTCCTGCCAGTTAGACGCCTTTATGCGCGAGGCGAGCGGCCACAACCCTCTCGGCAGCGAAGCGCTGCGCACCCGCCGGCGGATTCACCACAAACTGGCCGCCGATCCGCAGCGCTGGGGAGAGCTCGGCTGCGTCGCCTGCGGACGCTGCGATCGCGCCTGCCCGACGGGGATCGGGATTTTTGCCGTGGCGGAGGAAATTGTTAAACGCTATGAAAAGGGATGAACTTCAGCTCCGAGGCGGATAAGGTCCTGGAAATCAAAATGTATCAGCTTGCCGTAAAGGGTTGGCTGCAGATTTGGTTGAACTTCGCCGATCTGAACACAGGGATCGCCAGGCTGGCAGTTGACAAAACAAAAGCAAAAATCCTTGGAGGAATAGCAGGAATAGCTTCAGAGAACCAAAGGTGCAGTCTGGCTGCGACCTGATGGTCTGACTTTCTGCTGAAATGCAGGAGAAGGATCCTGACGATGCCGCCTGGCGCAAGCCGAACAACCAATCATCAGGGAGCGCAGCATGACCTTCACATTTGATCACATCGTTTTAAACGTCGTTGATATTGATCGGATGCTGCAGTTTTATACCGAAATCCTGCAGCTACCAGGCGAGCGGCTGGAAGAGTTTGCCGCGGGGCAGGTGCCCTTTCCGTCGGTGCGACTTTCTAACGACAGCATCATCGACCTGTTTCCGAAAAAACTCTGGGAGAAAACCAGCCCGGATCAGATCTGCCGCCCGAACCTCAATCATTTCTGCCTGTCGACCGACGAGGCCAGCGCTGTCGCCCTTCAGTGCAGGCTCAAGGAGAAAGGGGTTGTTATCGATGACGGCCCTGTGCCGCGCTGGGGGGCCCACGGTTCCGGCATATCGATATATTTCCGGGATCCGGAAGGGAATACGCTTGAGGTGCGTTATTATCAGGGGGGTGGCAGTGAAAAAAACTGCTTACTCAGTTCCTGACTTGCTGCTTATCATCGACCGGCGATCATGAAGGCCGTTATTTACACAAAATACGGGCCACCCGGTGTCCTTCAGCTTGCAGAGGTTGAAAAACCAGCGCCAAAGAACGATGAAATTTTGCTAAAGGTTCATGCGGCCGAGGTCACCAAGGCTGACTGTGAAATGCGCAGTTTCAATTTCCAGGTGAAGTGGTTCTGGCTGCCACTGCGGCTGGCATTAGGGCTCTTCAAACCGAAGAACAAAATCCTGGGGGTCTATTTTGCCGGGGAGGTGGACGCTGTCGGCAAAGACGTTACCAGGTTTGAGCAGGGGGAGCAGATCTTTGGTGCCAGCAGGTTGCGATTGGGCGCCCATGGCGAGTATCTGTGCCTGCCGGACAGCTACACCCTTGCAGCAAAACCGGCCAATCTGAGTTTTGCCGAGGCGGCGGCGGTGCCTCTGGGCGGCCTGAATGCCCTTCACTTTCTGCGCAAAGCGAATCTCCAACCCGGGGAAAAGCTATTGATCAACGGCGCCGGAGGCAGCATCGGAACTTTTGGAGTGCAGATTGCCAAGTCAATGGGTGCCGAGGTGACCGCCGTCGACAGCCACAGCAAAGAAGAGCTGCTGCGCCGCTTAGGGGTTGATCACTTCATCGACTATAGCAAAGTAGATTTCACGAAAACCGGGCAGACCTATGACGTCATCTTCAGCATGGTTGCCAAAGCGCCCTATTCCAAAATCATCAAAGTACTCAACCCCAAAGGGCGTTACCTGATGGCAAACCCGCGTCTGTCCAACATGCTGAGAGCTCCCCTGACCTCCCTCTTAACCGATAAGAAAGCGATTTTTGCTTTTGCCGGAGAGACGCAGGAAGAACTGCTCGCGCTGAAGGAAATGATTGAGGAAGGAAAAATTAAATCACTCGTCGACAGAATCTATTCGTTTGAGCAAGCTGCCGAAGCCCACCGACGCGTCGAGACCGAACAAAGATCGGGAGCCGTTGTCATCGCTGCGCAGCAGAATGGCATCACCTGAGCTGTCGCGGTTCAAGCACGCCCTGATCGACATTGTCGTTTGTTTCACACCCCAATAAACTGCCCACCACTCCTCAATAGTCCCTTAGATATACGCGAACCCCATTTGTATGCAAATGGAGTGGGCCTGCTCGGCGGGTACTTGTCACAATTGCCAAATTTTGAGCAATGGAAGCTTCACTCCCGAGACTGACATCTGCTATCTTTTCATCTCCAGCAAAACCCTTTCTTCCATTGTCAGGAGTTCGCCATGCCGTTGCTGAAACATAAGTCCCTGATCATCGCTGCCATTCTTCTCTGTCTTCCCCAGTTTGTTCTGGCTGCCAGTCATGAGCATCACGAAGACAATGCGAAACCGGATGCTGAGTCTGTGCACCATGTGAAACCACAGACCTCTCAGGCTGTCCAGCTTTCTCCCGGCCTGCTGGCTCTGCTCAACCGGGAGATGGGATTGATCCAACAGGGTATGATGGATATGGTTCCGGCGATCGCGGCCGGAGAGTGGAATAAGGCAGCGAACATCGGCCAGAAAATCGAGGCGAGTTTTATTCTCAAGCAGAAACTGACGGATGCACAGAAAGAGGAGCTACACC
This sequence comes from uncultured Desulfuromonadales bacterium, assembly GCA_945787335.1. Lineage (GTDB taxonomy): Bacteria > Desulfobacterota > Desulfuromonadia > Desulfuromonadales > Geopsychrobacteraceae > Malonomonas. The sequence goes on along the minus strand of CALZHR010000111.1, from coordinate 13,371 downwards.
GGGTGCTCCCGGAGCAGTTCATCGAGATGGATAGAGATTTCCACAAATCGGCGGGGATGCTGGCCCATGCTGCGGAGATGAAAAATGCCGATGTGGTCAATTTCTATTTCTACAAAATGAACGTCGCCTGTGTTTCCTGCCACGGCAAGTATGCAGCAGGACGCTTCCCCGGACTGGCCAAGGGGGGTGAAGAGGGCCATCATCACTGATCTCCGCCGATAAACTGTCGATACCGAGATGGTGAATTTTTCCGCCGGCTCTTCCTTGCTGAGAAATAATCAGCCCTCTCGGCAATTCTGTCGGTTCAATTCAGAATCTCACCAACGCCCCGGCAAAGGGGCCGGAAAAATCGGTCTCAACGAACAGGTCCTCGTCGTCGATCTTCAGGTCGAAGTAACGGTAGCCGGCATAAAGACCAACGGTCGGCAGGGGAGAGAACTCGATCTGGGCTTCGGCGTCTAGAAAGTGGTGGCCATCAAATTCAAGATAGCCGACCCGGCCAATAACGCCGACAAAATCGCCGAGGGCGATGCGGGTGCGCGCACCGAGGGTCGGAATCGGGGCGGTGACCGATTCGGTTTCGTTGATTGCCGAGGTTTGGGTTTTGAAGGTGACTTCGGTGTCAGCAACCTTAACCGCCAGCTCCAGTCCGAGCTGGAAGCGGGTCGGCAGATCGTCCAGGTTGATCAGGTAGTAGGTGTACCCGATGTCGTACAGGTCGACGCTCAGCTCGCTGCTGGCGGTCTCGTTGACGAGGAAGGTCTGGCCATTAAAAGTCCCTCCGCCGGTCAATACCCCGGTGCCGGAAAATTCGATCGGCAGGTAGCCAAAGGAGAGCCTTGAGTTGCCCCACAGAAAAGCGATTTCGCCGGTGACGTTTTCGCTGTCGTCCAGATTGAGGTCATTCTCAACATCGAGTTGCTGGCCGACGCCGTTGACGGTTCCGGCGAGCGACCCGCTCGGGCTGAGCAGTTGATAACCAGCTTTGAGGGAAACCAGCTCGTCGGCCGATGCGGCGCTGGCGAACAGCAGCAAACTACTGATCAGCATGATGACTTTACATTTGTTGAGCATCTTTTTTCTCCTTTGCTTGGCTTAAGATTAAAGCACTCTAGCAGGACTGTTGGAAAGGGCCAACCCTTTTCGCGCAGTGAGGATTGCCCTTACCGGAACCGGCCCAGGTCTCGCCGATCCAGCTGCAAACCGAGCTGGCGGGCCTGCCGGAGGGCCAGTGTAAATTCAGCGCGGCTCGGCCGCCGATTGAGCACAGGATACTCTGCGGCCCGATAACAGGGGCGGTACTGATCCATCAGGTTCAGGTAGCTCGCGGGGGAGATCTCCGTGGCGAGAAAGCGCAGGATTTCGTCGCTGCCGGCCAGATTCCCGGGCAGGTAGAGGTGGCGCACCAGCAGGCCGCGGCGGGCGATTCCGGCGGCGATCTGCAGGTCGCCGACCTGCCGGTGCATTTCCTTGACCGCGGCGCGGTTGACCTCGGCATAATCGTTGACCTGCAGAGACTCTCTGGCCACCTTCGAGTCGGAAAATTTCATATCGGGCATGTAGATATCGACGATGCCGTCGAGCAGCTGCAGCGCCGATACGCTGTCGTATCCGCCGCTGTTATAAACCAGCGGCAGCCGCAAGCCCTGCTCCGCGGCCAGCTCCAGGGCGCTTAGAATCGGCGCGATCAGGTGGCTGGGGCTGACCAGGTTGATGTTGTGACAGCCCTGCCCCTGCAGATTGAGCATCATTGTCGCCAACTGCTCTGAACTGACTTCGCGCCCTTCCCCCTGCTGACTGATCTCCCAGTTCTGGCAGAAGGCGCAGCTTAAATTGCAGCGGCTGAAGAAGATCGTCCCCGAGCCGCGTCGGCCGACCAGCGGGGCCTCTTCGCCATGGTGCGGGCCGTGGCTGTAGACGAGCGCCGCGGCGCCACACCGGCAGCGCGCACCATTGGCCGACTGCCGGCGGTCGACCCGGCACTGATGCGGGCAGAGGTCGCAGGCGGAAAGTCGTGCCTGTGCCGCGGCGACCCGATCGCGGAGCCGCTCCGCACCCAGCTGCAGGTAGGCGGGGGTGAACCGTTCTGCCATATCACCTCCAGCGCGCTGAAGCGGTATCAGTATTTGCCGCTTTTCGAGATCCAGATTTCCGGGCCGACCTCGGCGCTGAAGCGCTCGGCGAAATCCTCGAGCTGGCCCTGCGACAGCTTCACAGTGCCGTCAGGCAGTTCAATGGTGCAGCGTTTTTCCACAACGATCTGCTGGTAGAGCTGTTCGGCGGATTCCCTGCTCTGGTGGCTGAAGCGGATCAGGCGGGCGACAACTTCGTGGCTGGTGGCGAAACGTTCTTCCATGGCGCCTCCTTTGCGACCTCTGCAGCCGCTGGGGAATAACTTCCTATCAGTTTATCACTGATGGAGGCCTAAAAAAGGGCAGGTTGCTCACCTGCCCTTTCGGGTGCCGGAATGAAACAGTGCCTATCTCATCTTTTTGATCAGCACCCGGGCGACCGGGTTGCGCCAGTCCATGTTGGCGGCGTTCAACCCCATCACTTCATCCACCCCGTGAATGCCGTTGTGCACATACACGAACCCTTCGGCGCCTGCGGTGACCCGGTCGTTGCGATCATCTTCGACGGTGCAGGGCCCGGGCAGGTCTTTACACAGCTCGGTGTTGGCCTCGCTGCCGGCATCATACGCGGGGACCGTCAGCATCTTCTGACCGAAATACGGAACCTGCTTGCTGTTGAGCGCATAGAAGGCATCATTGGTGCTGACCAGCATCCCGACCAGGCTGATACGATTGAAGCGGCCGCGCGTGTCGATCTCCAGGGTCATCGAATGGCCCGGCGCGATCGGGCCGCCGCCGGTGACAACGTCGAAAACCTCATCAAGGGTTCCGAGGACCGCTTCCAGCGGCACGCTGTCCCCCCCTTCGGCGATGGCGACGATGCCATCACTGGCGGGCATGCCGACATTGAACAGCTGGATCGACGCCTTGTGGCTGACCAGCAGGGGGGGAGAGAAGACCTGGCGTTTGGTCAGATTGGTGATCGTCACCTGATACGTCTTGCCGCCCTTGTGATTGTCAGCGAGAGCCAGACCGGCGCTCAGCAGGCCGATGGCCAGCGACAGCAGCAGAACCATAAAGACTCGACAGTGTTTCATCTTTTCCTCCTCTTCTCAGCGTTGTCCCCACCTGCGGCAGGGCGTTTCCCTACGGACGCTCTGAATACACAAAAGCATCTATCTTCATCCGGCCGCGGCTAATCTTTACGTTCTTCCCCCCAGACCTTGTCGAGATAATGATCGCGACCGGAGCCTGAGCGGTAGAAGTAGTAGCGCAGCGGGTTTTCCTTGTAGTAGTCCTGGTGGTAGGCCTCGGCCGGGTAGAAGGTGGTCGCCGGCACGATCTCGGTCACCAGCGGCTGGCTGTAACGTCCGGTGGCTGCGAGGCGCTGCTTCGACTCCTCGGCGAGCAGGCGCTGCTCTTCATTGACATAAAAGATGCCGCTGCGGTACTGGCTGCCGCGGTCGACGAACTGGCCGCCGGCGTCGGTCGGGTCGATCTGCATCCAGAGGACATCGAGCAGTTCGGAATAACCGATCACCGCCGGATCGAAGACGATCTCCACCGCCTCGGCGTGGCCGGTGCCGCCGGCCGAGACCTGCTGGTAGGTCGGGTTCTTCTGTTCGCCGCCGATATAGCCGGAGGTCACCGAAATGACACCGTCGAGCTTTTCGAAGGGGTGCTCCATACACCAGAAGCAGCCGCCGGCAAAGATCGCCCGCTCAGTCATCTGCTGCTTTTCCATCATCTTCTCCTCCGCCAGCCCCGCGCTGCCGAGCAGCAGCAACAGGGGCAGCACCAGTAACCGTTTCATCATGGTCTCCTCCTATTCCGGCAGCTTGACGAAGGTCAGCGACACCGAGTTGATGCAGTGACGCTTGCCGGTCGGCGGCGGGCCGTCACCAAACACATGCCCGAGGTGCGACTGGCAGCGGGCGCAGATCAGCTCGTTGCGCACCATGAAGTAGCTGCGGTCGCTGCGGGTGGCGATGTTCTCCGCGGCGACCGGCTGGTAAAAGCTCGGCCAGCCGGTTCCCGAATCGTACTTGGTATCGGAATGGTAGAGATCCAGCCCACAGGCGGCACAGCGGTAGACACCGTGCTCGTGATGATCCCAGTATTCGCCGCTGTAGGCGTACTCGGTCCCCTGCTCGCGGAGGATCTTGTATTGCGCCGGGGTCAGCTGCTGCTGCCACTCGGCATCCGGCTTGACCACCGGGGCGCTCTGGAAATAATCGCCTTTTTCCACTGAGTAGAATTTGCGCTGTTCCGTATCGGTCTGCGCCGGGGCATCTTTGGCCTGCCCGCTCGGGGCCAGCCAGAAGAGTCCTGCCGCCGCGATGATGAGTCCCAGAACCTGTATCGCTTTCATTTTGGTTCTCCTTTGTCCGGCAGATGATTTTCCACCGTGTCGCGATAGGTCCGCGCCTCTTTCAGCCAGTCTTCCAGCTGCTTGAGGCCGACCTGTTGCGGGTCATAGCTGACCCGGTTGATTTCCCGAAACTTGTCGCCTTCATACCTCTGCCAGGCCTTTTCCACCTGCTGCACTCCTGGCCGCCCTTCCAGGGCGGCTACGCCGACATCGTATCAGTCGACGGCGAAGGTCGCCTCGGCAAGCGTTGGCTCCGCAGCGAGGGGCAGGGGGAGAAGAAACAGAGTAAAGACCAGCACCATCAGGATCGCTTTCGGCATCTGCTTGCTCCTTGTCTGTCTGCATGGTTAACAGCCTAGCAGAGTCGCTTAAAGGGCAGATCAAGGCTGGTTAAAGATTAGGTAAAGATTGGCTCTGACTGCCCAGAGTTCCATGATAACCGGAACCACCCGGGCAGCGACAGGGGGGGGATGTCAGGGGCGGAGCGGCAGGTGCAGCCAGATGCGGGTCAGGCCGGCGCTGCTTTCGGCGCCGACCACTCCGTCGTGGGCCTCGACCAGCTGCTTGACGATCGCCAGGCCGATGCCGGCGCCGCCATGTTCGCGCGAACGGGAGCGGTCGGCGCGGAAAAAACGCTCGAAGATAAACGGCAGATCGGCCTGTGCGATCCCCTCGCCGCTGTTGCTGATGGCGATTTCGACCGCCTGCTCGCGCTGTACGGCGGTAATCTGCACCTGGCCCCCCTCAGGGGTGTAGCGCCAGGCGTTCTCCAGCAGGTTGCGCAGCGCCTGCAGCAACTTGTCGTGGTCAGCCACGACCTTCAGGTCAGCCGGCTCGATAACCACCTGCAGGGCGATCCGCTTCTCCTGAAAGCGCAGGTCGAACAGGGAGCGCAGCTGCTCGACCAGGGTGGCCACCGCCAGCTCGCGCCGCTGCAGAAAAGCCTGGGCGGCTTCGGCCTTGGTCAGCTGCTGCAGGTCGTCGACCAGGTGCACCAGACGGAGGATTTCATTTTCCAACATGTGAAAGGTTTTCCGCGAGGGGGGGACGACCGAATCGCTCAGCCCCTCCAGGTAGCCGCGCAGGTTGGTCAGCGGGGTGCGCAGCTCATGGGCGACATCGGTGACCATGTTCTTGCGCAGCAGCTCCAGCTGTTCGAGGCTGTCGGCCATGCGGTTAAAGGCCAGGCCGAGCTGCCCGACCTCGTCGGCGGAGACCACCTCGACCCGGCTGCTGAAATCGCCGCCGGCCAGCTCCTGGGAAATCCGCGTCATCTGCGAGAGCGGCCGTAGCACCCGTTTGGTCATCAGGTAGCTGAGCAGCAGCGCCAGCGCCAGGGCCGCCAGCGCCGCCCAGACCAGGTAGCGGTGCACCGCCTCGATGAACATCTGGTGGCTGTCGTGGGGGGCGATGGAGTAGTTTTCCATCAGGCGCATGAAGTAGGTCGCCGCCAGGTTGTCGATCGCCAGCCAGACCACCAGGATGGTGACGCCGATCACCGGCACGATGTTCAGCAGCAGTTTCCAGAGCAGGCGCTGTTTCATGCGTCGGGACGTTTCTCGGCGAAGCGGTAGCCGAAGCCGCGCACGGTTTCAATGAAGACCGGGTGCCCCGGGTCGGGTTCGATCTTCTGTCGCAGCTTGTTGATGTGCACATCGATCACCCGGTCGACCACCGCCTCCTCATGGTCGTAAAAGTGGCGCAGCAGCTCGCTGCGGGAGAAGACCCGACCCGGCGCGGCCATCAGGGTCTGCAGCAGCTTGTACTCCGAGGTGGTCAGGTTGATCGGCTGCCCTGCCCGGCTGACCTTGTGCTTCTCGGTGTCGAGGCGAAGATCGGCGTGCTGCAGCACCTGGCTGACGGCTGGCGCGGGACTGACCCGGCGCAGGATCGCCTTGACCCGCTCGACCAGCTCGCGCGGGCTGAACGGCTTGACGACATAATCGTCGGCGCCGAGGGAGAAGCCGAGCACCCGGTCGAGCTCCTCTTCGCGAGCGGTCAGCAGCAGGATCGGCACCTGCGACTCGCTGCGCAGCCGCCGGCAGATCTCCAGGCCGTCGAGACCGGGCAGCATCACGTCGAGGATCAACAGGTCGGGTTGCCGCTCGCGGGCCAGCTGCAGGCCGCGTGCGCCGTCATGCTCGACCAGGGCGACAAAGTTCTCCCGCTGCAGATAGGTCGCCACCAGCTCTGCGGTATTCGGATCATCCTCGACGATCAGCACGGTCCGCTGCTTAACCATCCATCCTCCTGAAAAAACAGAATCGTTTTCTTATCTTAGCAGGCCCCGGCAAGATTTTCAGAAGGTTTTGTCCGGCTCACTGGCCACTTGGCAACCGGCTTTGAGTCGATTATGATTAAGAACCGTTGCCGCCGGATGCCGGCTCTTCTATTTACTGACGGAGTCAACGATGACCAGCAAGAAATGTCCAAGCTGCAGGGAACCGCTCAAGGGGGACTACTGGTGCCAGAAGTGCAAGACCGTGCTCAAATGCCCGATCCCCGGCTGCGAGGCGCTGATCCACAAGCCGGGAGCCAAGGAATGCCCGCGCTGCGGATTGTTCTTTGAGGATTACCTGAAAAACCGCAAAATGTACCGCCGCTGCCCCAAGTGCAAGAAAAAGCAGGGGCTCTCGGAGCAGCAGTGCCGCTTCTGCAATCACTGGTTCAACTGCCCGACCTGCGGCGACAAGATTTCCACCAATACGCTGCTGACCTGCCCGCGTTGCGGCACCGCGCTGCGCTGAAGCCGCCTTTTTCTCGCGCCGGACCGGCCGGTCCGGCGCGGCCGATTCAACCGCCTCGCCTCCTGGCTGCTGGACTTCCCCCGATCCATCTGCTAACCTCTTGAAAACGCTCCATTCTTTCCTCTTCCAACGGAAGGTGCATGCTGACGCTGCTGCTGGCCATTCTCTGGTTGATCTCGCTGCTCTCCGCCGGGCATGCCCTGCTGACCAAGCGTGACCCGCGCGCGGCGCTCGGCTGGATAGTCACCTGCATGGCCCTGCCCGGACTGGGGGCGTTCTTCTACTGGCTGCTCGGCGTCAACCGCATCCGCACCCGCGCCCGCGAACTGCAGAAGCAGGGGCAGGGGATGCACTGGCTCAATGTCGATGCGCCGCCCAGCCCGCACGACATCCGGAACTTTCCGACCCACGCGACCAGCCGGGCGCTGATCACGCTCGCCGACGCGGTCACCCGCCGGCCGCTGGTCTGCGGCAACGATGTCAAGGTGCTCTACAACGGCGAGCAGGCCTACCCGGCGATGCTCGAGGCGATCCGCGGCGCGAAGGAGCATCTCTTTCTTTCCAGTTATATTTTTCAGGCCGACCGGACCGGCAAGCTGTTCGTGCGGGAGCTGATCAGAGCGGCCGAGCGGGGGGTGGACGTGCGGGTATTGGTCGATGCCTTCGGCGAATACTACTCCCTGGCCAAGGTCCGCAATCTGCTGGTCAATACTCCGGTCAAGGTGGCCCGGTTTCTGCCGCCGACCCTCGCGCGCAGCTTCTATCTGAACATGCGTAACCACCGCAAACTGCTGATCGTCGACAGCCGAATCGGCTTTACCGGCGGGATGAATATCGGCGACCGCCACCTGGCGAAGATCAAGAACAACCCGCGCCGGGTGATCGACCTGCATTTTCAGCTGACCGGTCCGGTCTGCGGCCAGCTGCGCGACGCTTTCATGGAGGACTGGCACTTCGCCACCGAGGAGAAGCGCAAGCCGTTCAGCTGGCCCGAGCCGCGTCCGCGCGGCGACGCCTGTTGCCGGGGGATCAGCGCCGGCCCGAACGAACAGCACGAGAAGCTGAACTGGATCCTGATCGGTGCGCTGGCCTGCGCCAAGTCGCAGGTGCGGATCATGACCCCCTACTTCATCCCCAGCCGGGCCCAGCTGGCGGCGATCAACGCCGCGGCCCTGCGTGGGGTGCGGGTCGAGCTGCTGCTGCCGGAACGGAACAACCTGTTCTTCGTCGGCTGGGCGGTCAACGCCTATCTGTTCGAGCTGCTCGAGCACGACGTGAAGATCTTCTTCCAGCCTCCCCCCTTTGTGCACAGCAAGCTGTTTCTGATCGACAACGAATACGCCCTGGTCGGCTCGGCCAACATCGACCCGCGCAGTTTGCGGCTCAACTTCGAGTTCAACATCGAGATCTTTGCCGCCGACACACTGCGCGAGCTGATCGAGCATTTCGACCACTGCCGCGGGCTCTCGCGGCAGGTCACGCTCGAGGAGATGGACCGCCGGCCGCTGCCACAGCGCCTGCGCGATTCCTTCTGCAAGCTGCTTTCCCCCTACCTGTAACGCAAAGCGGGGCCGCTCGTTTGAGCGACCCCGCATCTCTGGTCAAGCCTCACCTTCCGGTGGTGTTCTTTCGGTCTTTTTGCTCCCGTCACGCGGGAGCTGGCAAGAGCCTGACAGTCAGGTCTCGATGCCGAATTTAGGCAAGATCCACTTATTGAGCACATACCAGAGGGCGACCGCCCCGGCTAAAATCAACAGTTCCATGCCGATCTCCTTTACAAGCATTCATGGTAATCCCGAATCCCCCCGGCAGGCAACGCAAATTTTCGGCCGGGTCGCGCCGTGGCGCCGCCGCTAAACGCTCCGCGGCAGGCTGATTTCAACCTGTAGTCCGCCGGCGGGGCGATTGCTGGCCCGGATCGTTCCGCCGTGCAGTTTGACCGCCCGCTCGGCGATCGCCAGGCCGATGCCGCTGCCGCCGCTGCGCCGGTCGCGGTCATCGGCGACCCGGTAGAAGGGGGTAAACAGTTTTTCCAGTACGTTGTCCGGCACCCCGGGACCCTGGTCGCTGATGCGGATCAAGAGCTGCGTCGGCTCGCCCAACAGCTCGACACGAACCTGGGTCCCCTCGGTAGTGTATTTCACCGCGTTGCGGATGACGTTTTCCAGCGCCCGCGCCAACAGCTCTTCGGCGCCGGTCAGCAGCTGCGGTCCGCTGCCGCTCAGAACCACCGTGCAATGATGATTTTTTGCTTCGAAGTCAGCATCCTGCACCAGCTTGGCAAGCAGCTCATACAGGTCGAATTCGCTTTGCTGCAGCTCCCCTTTGCCGGTCTCCAGGCGGGTCAGGCTGAGCAGCTGACCGATCAGCTCGTTCATCCGCTCCGCTTCAAGCTCGATCCGCTCCAGTGACTTCTGCTGTGTGTCGGGGTCTCGCTCCTGACGGGCCAGTTCCAGCGCCACGCCAAGCCGGGCCAATGGCGAACGCAGTTCGTGGGAGATGTCGCGCAGCAGCCGCTGCTGAGATGCGACCAACGACTCGATCTGCCCGGCCATCTCGTCAAAATCGCGTGCCAAGCCGGCGAGTTCGTTCTTCCCTTTGACCTGGTCGGCAACCCGGGTCGCCAGGTCGCCGGCGGCAAACTGGCGGGTGGCCTGGCGCAAGCGGCCGATCGGCGCGGTCAGGGAGCGCGCCAGCCAGAAGCAGACCAGCGCCGACACCCCGAGCAGCACCAGCAGGCGCCAGCCGAGGAAACCGTGGCTGAGGCCACGCACCAGGTGTCGCGGCGGCGGCCGGTCCGGCAGACCGATGGCGACGATGTAGGTCTCTCCATTGCTGCTGACCAAGGGGCTGGCGACCCCGTTGCGCGCCCCCATCCGCGGGAAGACCACCTCATCCGACTGCAGCGCCCGCAGCGCCATCTGCTGCATCCGCCGCGGCACCCGTTGCCGCGTCAGGGGGCGGGCCTCGCGGTCGAACAGGATCAGGCGGACACCGGCGGTTTCGTACAACTCCTCGGCATATTCATCGAGCTCATGGCGCCCTTCGGCCTCGTAGGCGCGGATGGCGCCGCGCCCGTACTCGCCAATCGCCTGGCGGGCGAAATGCTGATGTGCAAGCGGTGGGAACTCCTGGTCGCGCAGGTAGGTCATGGTGATGCCGATGGTGGCGATCAGCACGATGATCAGCAGAAAGCTGAAGAAGAACTTGATGAACAGGCTGCGCATCAGGATGAACCTTCCGGCAGGGCGTAGAGGTAGCCGACGCCGCGCACGGTCTTGATCCGCTCGCTGGCGCCCTGTTGATGACCGAGCTTCTTGCGCAGGGCACTGATGTGCACATCGATGCTGCGGTCGTAGGCCGACAGCCGGCGCCCGAGGGCTGTTTCGACCAGCTCCTCGCGGCTGATCACCCGGCCGGCCTGACGCAGCAGCACCTCGAGCAGGGTGAACTCGACCGAGGTCAGCATGATGTTTTCTCCGGCGCGTTTGACGCTGCGGTCAGCCGGGCAGAGCTGGACGTCGCCGATACGCAGCTCTGTCGAATTGTTCTGCTGTGCGGCAAGCGGCGCGGCTGTCGCTTCGGAGCGCCGTTGAATCGCGCGGATTCGGGCGACCAGCTCGCGCGGGTTGAACGGTTTCGGCAGGTAGTCGTCGGCCCCCAGTTCCAGGCCGACGATGCGGTCGATATCATCCCCCCGCGCGGTGAGCATAATCACCGGCACGCGGCTGGTCTGCCGGATCTGCCGCAACACGTCGAAGCCGTTCATGCCGGGCAGCATCACATCGAGAACCACCAGAGCGTAGTCCTCTGCGACAGCCTGCTGCGCGCCAAGATCGCCCTGGTTGGCCACCTGCAACGAAAACCCCTCTTTGGTCAGGTACTCGCTGAGCAGCTCACACAGCTCGTTGTCGTCGTCAATCACCAGAATCCGGTTCATCATCACTCCTTTTCGGCAGTTTCAATGATAACGGAACGGGCTGACAACGGCTGTAAAGAAATGTAAAGGAATATTAAGGAAGCCTTTAAAACGCACCGCCGCTGAACGTGAGCTTTTGAGTATGTCATTAAGTCCACTAAATCATTGGGTATTTTTTCGATTCCCGCGAGCAGGTCGGGAAACCAGCATAACTCACCGAAAAACAGTCAAAAAATATTCCCGACCATTCACTTGACATGTCATTATTTGGGGTTTTAATGATACAGGAAGATCAAAGGGGAAATTAAATGACCCAGAAGATCTATAAAACCTACTCAGCTGGACACACGCGCATGAGTCATTCCCCACCTCGATAAAAGCAAACGCAAAGGAGGCTCAAAAAATGAAATGTCACGTTATTGTATTCAGACTGACAATTATCCTTTCGGCTCTTGCTTTAGCGGCATGCAGCGGCACAGGGATGCAAACGGCACAGCTGGAAGATCCGGAAAGCCAGCTGGCCCAGATACAACAACGCGAAGCCGAGGCATTGGCAAAAGAGTCGCAGCTTTCAAGTCTGGAAACCCAGTTGGCCCAGAAGCAGCGCCAGCTCGAGCAGAAATTGAAAGCCGCCGAAGCGGCTGAAGCCAGAGCTCTGGCCGCCAAACCGGCTCCAGCTCCGGCTGCGGTGGGTGATTCTCTGCTGCCGCCCAAAGCCAACCCCGGCGAGTGTTTCGCCCGAGTTTTTGTCTCACCAAAATACGAAACCGTGAGCCAGGAAATGCTCAAGCAGGAAGCCAGCGAGCGGATCGAGATCATTCCGGCCAAATATGAAACCGTGACCGAAAAGGTGATGGTCGAGGCCGCCTCCGAGCGGCTGGAAGTCATCCCCGCTCAGTACGCCATGGTGGATGAAAAGGTGCTGGTCAAGCCGGCCAGCTCACGCATGGTTGAAGTCCCGGCGCGCTATGCGAAGACCAGTGAAAAGGTGCTGGTCAAGCCGGCCCAGCAGGTCTGGAAAAAGGGCACCGGCCCGATTCAGCGGGTTGACGAAGCCACCGGCGAGATCATGTGCCTGGTCGATGAGCCGGCCGAATACCGGACCGTGACCAAAACCGTGCTGCAAGAACCGGCAACCACCAAGCTGATCGAAGAACCGGCCGTTTACAAGACCATGCAGAAACGGGTCATGAGTCAGCCTCCGACAACCAAGATGGTGCAGATCCCGGCCAAGTACAAGACTGTGACCGTGACCAAGCTGGTCTCCCCGGCCCGCGAGAAAAAAGTCGTAATCCCGGCAACCTATCAGACCGTGACCAAGCAGGTGAAAACCTCCGAAGGGCACATGGAATGGCGTGAGATTCTCTGCCAGACCAACATGACCAGCGACCGGATCAGTGATATTCAAAGAGCGCTGCTGGGCAAAGGCTTCAACCCCGGCCCGATCGATGGCGTTATCGGTTCGCGAACCATTGATGCCGTCAACAGCTTCCAGAAAGCCAACAATCTCCCGGTCGACAAGTATCTGAACATTGCCACTGTCAAGGCCCTGGGTATTACTCCACGCTGAGAAGACAACGATTCAAGAATGCGTGAGTCCTCTAAAGGCCCCTGAACGGGGCCTTTTTTTTCGGTTCTATAACCCCCCAAAGAAGGTTAGCCACTAAGACACCAAGAACACCAAGGAAAATCATAAGCATTAACGCGGACTCCGCGCCTCTGCGTTATAACGTTTTTCTTCGTGCCCTTGGTGCCTCGTCGCCTAAGAGCGCCTACTTTTGGTGGTGGCAGCGGCCTTTGTTTTGGTTATAGGTCCGTTTTTTTTGCACAAAAACGCCCCGGCAAATCGCTTGCCGGGGCGCAAAAAAACCGAGGCGAAAAATCAACCTACCCCTTTGGCTTGAGCATAACGGATTGCCTGGCCAGGTCATTGGAATGAAGCAGATTCTCACCGATCTGCAGGGCTCGTTCGACAACCGCCACCTGGCTGAGCCCGGTGGTGGTTTCCATCAGCAGCTCCAGATCGACTCCGCACAGCGGATAGGGACAGCTGTTGATCTGTCCCAGCAGCTCCGGCAGCTCCAGTGTTTCGGTCCAGGCCATCAGTAACAGCAGCGCTGCGCCGTAAAGATCCGATTCCAGAGTCATGCTGTTGTCGTTCTGCTGCGACCAGCTGAACAGGGCATTGCGCACCGATGGGTCGCTCAGCACCTCATCGACATTGCGCATTGCCAGGAAGCGCGACAGGCTTTCCGGAGCCTC
>CALZHR010000110.1 GCA_945787335.1 uncultured Desulfuromonadales bacterium | reverse complement strand
TCTCTGACCGGCACGGGGTGCCGATCGTCAACTTCGGCCACGCCGGCGACGGCAATATACACGTCAACGTTATGATCGACAGCAAGCAGCCGGGAGAGCAGGAGAAGGCGGACCAGGCGATCGAGGAGATCTTCAGGGAGGCGCTGGCGCTTGGCGGCACCATGAGCGGCGAGCACGGGGTCGGCAACATGAAGCAGCCCTACATCCCGCTGGAGCTGGCGCAGAACGCGGTTGACTACATGAAGACGATCAAGCAGGCCCTCGATCCGAACAATATTCTCAACCCGGGAAAGATTTTCCCTTCGGATCGGTAAATTGGTGTAGGGGCGCCCCGATGGGGCGCCCGTGCATGAGATTAATACATCAATCCGGGCGGCCCACCGGCCCGCCCCTACGTGATCAATTATGGCAAAGCTGAAAAAACTCGAAGAGTTCCGCGAAGAGATCGACCAGTGCGTCAAGTGCGGCGCCTGCCGCGCCCACTGCCCGGCCTTCGGTGCGGTCAAGCACGAGGGGCGGGTGGCGCGCGGCAAGATCGCCCTGGCCGATGCGCTGCTCGACGGTGAGGTCGAGATGGAGGATCGCTTCCTGCTCGACATGTCCCAGTGCCTGCTTTGCGGCAGCTGCTACGCCCAGTGCCCGAACAAGGTGCCGACCGAGGAGATCGTCGCCGCGACCCGGCGGGAGATCGCAGCGCAGAAAGGGCTGTCGACCTTCGGCAAGGGGGTGGCGACGGTGCTGAAGAATCAGGGCCTGATGGACCTGCTGGCGAAAAGCGGCGGCAGGCTCTCCAGCCTGCTGTTCAAGAAGCTGCCCGACAACAGCGGCCTGCGCCTGCGCTTCCCGGCGCCGTTCATCAGCGCCGACCGGACCCTGCCGAACATCACCGCCAAACCGTTCCGCGACCGCCATCCCGAGTTCATCAAAGGGGAGGCGGGGCAGCCGACGGTGCTTTTTTTCACCGGCTGCGGCATCAACTACATGTACCCGCAAGTCGGCGAAGCGATGCTGAAGGCGTTGACGTTTCTCGGCGTGACCATCATTATCCCCAAAGGGCAGGCCTGCTGCGGACTGCCGGCGGTTTCCGCCGGGGCCGGCGAGGCGGTCGAGGGGCTGGCGGAGCAGAACCTGGCCGAACTGGGCAAGCATTGCTGCGATTATATCGTCACTGCCTGCGCCTCCTGCAACGCGGGGCTGGGAAAGATTTACCCGGAGCTGGGGGAGGAATTCGCCGACTACAGAACCAAGGTGAAGGACATCTTCGTCTTTCTCGTCGAGATGGGGCTGGCCGAGAAGCTGAACGCTTTACCGAAAGCGGCGCAGCGCAAAAAAGTGACCTATCACGACCCCTGCCACCTGCGCACCCGCGGCATCACCAAAGAGCCGCGGCAGATCCTCAAAGCGCTGCCGCAGGTCGATTATGTCGAGATGGAAAGCGCCGGCAACTGCTGTGGGCTGGGCGGCACCTACTCGGTCTATCATTACGACACAGCCAAGCAGATCGGGGCGAAAAAGGCGAACTTTATCGCCGCATCGGGCGCCGAGCTGGTCGCCACCGACTGCCCGGGCTGCATCATGCAGCTGCAGGACAGCATCAACCATGCCGCAGGAGAGCAGCGCGCCCTGCATATCCTCGATCTGCTGGCGGAGGCCTTGCCTTAGTCTGGGCCACCAAGGACACCCAGAAAATCATCAAGCTTTGACGCTGAGACGGAGAGGCGCAGAGAAAAAAACAACAGTTTTTGATTTTCTCTCCGCTCTCTCCGTCTCTGCGATAATGGTTTTGGACTTTCTCGCCCTCCCTGGTATCTTGGGGGCAAATAGAGTTCTAGCCTTCCGGCGATGGAGCCCATGCCCGATTCCAGACCGCCCACATCCCAAAGCCTGCGACTTCGGCTGCACGAGATCATCTTCGAGGCGGACACCCCGGCCGGCAAGCTGTTCGACCTGCTGCTGATCTTCAGCATCCTGCTGAGTGTGATCGTGGTGATGCTCGACAGCGTCGCTGCGTTGCAGATTGAATACGGCCAGTATTTCTACACGCTGGAGTGGTTCTTTACCCTGCTGTTCACCGTCGAGTACCTGCTGCGCCTGTTCTGCATCGGCCGGCCGCTGAAATACGCCGGCAGCTTCTATGGCGTGGTCGACCTGCTCTCGATCCTCCCGACTTACCTGAGCATTTTCCTGCCGAGCGGCAAGTACCTGCTGGTGATCAGGATTCTGCGCCTGCTGCGGGTCTTCCGCGTGCTCAAGCTGGTGCAGTATGTCGGCGAGGCCAACACCCTGTGGCGCGCGCTGCGGTCCAGCCGCCGCAAAGTTGCCGTTTTTTTGCTTTCGGTGCTGCTGATGATGGTGATCTTCGGTTCGGTGATGTATATCGTCGAAGGGCCGGAGAACGGCTTTACCAGCATCCCGCGCTCCATCTACTGGGCGATCGTGACCATGACCACGGTCGGTTACGGGGATATCTCGCCGCAGACTGATCTGGGGCAGGCGCTCGCCTCGCTGGTGATGATCATCGGCTACGGCATCATTGCCATCCCGACCGGCATTGTTACCGCCGAGCTGACCGCGACCCGGCAGATCTCCACCCAGAACTGCCCCCACTGCAGCGCCGAAGGGCATACCCCTGCCGCGAAGTTCTGCAATAAATGCGGTGCGGAGTTGAATCCGGAGGGATGAAAAGGATTTGGGCCACCAAGGCACCAAGAGCACCAAGAAATTCAAAGGCCTTGACGCAGAGGCGCAGAGAAAGGCAGAAGCAAACCAAAAATCGGTTTTTGGTTTTAAACCCATTAGAGGTTTGTTCTTGATATTCTCTCCGCGCCTTTGCGTTTAATGATGTTTTCGCCTTTCTTGGGGCACTTGGTGCCTTGGTGGCTGATTGAATTTTTCATTCGGGAATCTGCTCCAATTCTTCCCAACGGGCAAAGCAGATTTCCAGCTCCGCCTCCACCTCCTGCAGCCGCTGCTGCAGGTCGCTGATCGCCGCACCGTCCCCCTGTTGGTAGAGAGTCGGGTCGGCAAGCCGGGCGTGAATCTCTTCCTGTTCGGTTTCCAGGGCCTCGATCCGCGCCGGCAGCTCTTCCAGCTCCCGCTTTTCCTTGAAGCTCAACTTGCGCGGTCGCTCCTGACGACGACGCTCGGGTTTCAGCGTGCTCTTCGTCTCGCTGGCCGGCTGCTTCTGCTGCTCCTGCAGAGCCAGCCAGTCGTCATAGCCGCCGATAATCTCCTCGATCCGACCGTTGCCGGAAAAAACCAGCGAGCTGGTCACCACGTCGTTCAGGAAGCTGCGGTCGTGACTGACCAGCAGGACCGTGCCGGGGTAGTCGAGCAGCAGCTCCTCGAGCAGGTCGAGGGTCTCCATGTCGAGGTCGTTGGTCGGCTCGTCGAGGATCAGCAGGTTGGCCGGACGGGTGAACAGCTTGGCCAGCAGCAAACGGTTCTTTTCGCCGCCGGAGAGCACGCGGACCGGGGTGCGGGCGCGCTCCGGGGTGAAGAGAAAATCCTGCAGGTAGCCGTAGATGTGGCGTGGCTGGCCGCCTACCAGCACCTGGTCGTGGTCGCGGACGATGTTGTCCTTGACCGAAAGATCCTCATCCAGCTGATTGCGCAGCTGGTCGAAATAGGCCAGCTGCAGGTTGGTGCCATGACGCAGACTGCCGGAGGTCGGCTGCAGCTCGCCGGTCAGCAGTTTGAGCAGGGTGGTCTTGCCGCTGCCGTTCGGGCCGATCAGGCCGATGCGGTCGCCGCGCATGATCCGCAGGTCGAGGTTGTCGAACAGCTGCATGTCGGGGAAGGCGAAGCCGAGCTGCTTTGCTTCGCAGACCAGCTGGCCGCTGCGCTGCCCGGCATCCAGCTGCAGCTTGACCTGCCCGGTCCGATCGCGGCGCTGGCGGCGCTCCTCGCGCATCTGCCGCAGCGCCCGAACCCGACCCATGTTGCGGGTCCGGCGGGCCTTGATCCCCTTGCGAATCCAGATCTCCTCCTCGGCCAGCTTCTGATCGAAGCGCGCCCAGGCTTTCTCTTCAGCGTTCTGGACATCTTCACGCCGCTGCAGGTACTGATCGTAGCCGCAGCGAAAATCCTGCAGGCGGCCGCGGTCGACTTCGACCACCCGGTTGGCCAGTTTGCGGACAAAGGCCCGGTCGTGACTGATAAAGACCAGGGTTTTGCGCAGCCGCAGCAGGAAATCTTCCAGCCACTTGATCGCCTCGATGTCGAGATGGTTGGTCGGCTCGTCGAGCAGCAGCAGGTCAGGATCGAGAATCAGCGCGGTCGCCAGCAACACCCGGCGCTTGAGGCCTCCGGAGAGATTTTCGATGCGGGCCTCCGGGTTCAGCTCGAGCTGGCTGAGAACCTGATCGATCTGCAGCGCGGCAAGATCCTCGGAAAGCTGCTGGCTGCGGGCCACCGCCTGCAGCTGGTGGCGGACGGTTCCGTTCCAGTTGGCGGGAAACTCCTGGGGCACCAGCGCCGTCTGGATCCCCTGGCGGCGGATGATTTCTCCCGCATCGACCGGCAGCTGGCCATCGATGATCTTCAGCAGTGTCGACTTGCCGGCACCGTTGCGTCCCAGCAGGCAGATGCGATCGCCCTCTTCGACCTGCAGGTCGGCTTCGCTTAACAGCAAGGGGCCGCCAAAAGCGATCGATATCTGTTTGCAACTGATAAGATTCATAGTTGAAATTTCAGAGTATAGACAGATAATTATCTGATTAAATTTATAGACAAGTTGAGCAGTGTGAAATTAATAAAAAATAATTTCCCTAAGTTTGTAAAGATAACCGTCTGTGCTATTAATAGTATTGAATAAAGCAGCGACAACAAAAGATCAGCCCAGCGAGGGATCATAACAGACCAATCGAGGAGGACGACATGAAAAAACTGGTTCTTTGGACACTGATTTCCGCTTTTGTGCTCAGCATGGCTGCTTGTGCCACCACCGGTGGTGAAGCCATGCGTGTGAAATGCCCTTCCTGTGGTTATGAGTTTGACGTAGAGCGTTACGGCAGATAAATAATTTCACAACGTTGACCTAAAAGCCCCACTCCATTGGAGTGGGGCTTTCTTTTTCACGACAGATCAGTTTGTGTCAATTCAATTCGTAACTGACGATCGCTGATCTGGCCTTTTGAATCATCCCTTTGTGTTTGAACTTGATGGCCATGACGATTTCATCCGCCCCGTCATTGTCGGCGTCTGCAAGGGTGAAATCGTTGAGGTAGCCGTTCTGGTCCGAGGTGCGCCAGTTCTCGACCAGGGAGTGCCCGTTCCAGGTCAGCGCGATCAGCCGGCTTTCCTTGAATCTGCGGAAGCGTTGCAGGGTTCTCAGCCCGTCATTTTGTGTCACCAGAATTTCTCCCGCGGAATTCAGCATGAGCCGGGGGCGGATATAGATCAGCTGGTCAAGTTCATTACCACCGTAGCCTTTGGGGGTTAAGAAGATTTCCGTGCCGCCGAAGTAATCCCCCGATTCCCACAAGACTTCGCCAGAGGGTCTCGCGACTTTCAGGTAATCGGTTTCGGTCAGGTAGGCGTAAAGCATCTGGTTGTCAGCATCTTTGAAAGAGACGAAGCTGAAAATATTGACATAGTCGGGCAAGCTGATCTCTTCGCCGGCAACGAGTTGATCCGCTTGACGTTGCACCTGGAACGGCTTGCCCTCGAAGTGCTTCTCTCCTTGCCCTTTGCGCTGGCCGAGCAGGACCAGTCCCTTGTCGGCCATTTCAGCGACCCGCAAATACCAGCCGATCTCCCTGATCGTTGTCTGCAGGCTGCCGCCGGTGTATTCGATGACCAGTGACTGCAGCTCACCTTCCCTTGAGGCGGTAATATAAAGTTCCGGGAGGCCATTGTTGTCCAGGTCGAGGCTGTCGAGGCTGAGCAGAGTAAGGCCGGTCGGCAGGTCGAGGTCGGCGACGGGTTTGTACTCTCCCTGGAGATTCTTGGCAATATGGATAGAGCTGAGCATCGCGACGACGATTTCGTTTTGACCGTCGTTGTCCAGATCGGTCACCGCGATCCCGGTCGGTTCCCCCCGCAGGCTCGGGCTCATCCAGATTCCGGCGCGGCTCTGCTGGTCCTGGCGGATGATGCCGAGCTCAGTTCCGGCCGTCGGATCGCGCTGCGAGCCGCCAGGGACAATCGCATCGAGCAAGGAGTTGACCGCCTTCTGGAGAGGCTTTTTCTGTTTTTCAGGCAGCTCGGTGGCTAGCTGCTGCAGCGGGGCGGACGTGGCAACCGGTTGGCCATCGCGCACAACATAACTGCGTAGCACATTGTTCGCGGCGGTGGTGACAGACAGGTTCTGCTTTTCCAGGGTAAAAATCAGCAGCGGCTCCTGGCTGCTGTTGTTCTGCAGCCATTTCAGCTGCGGCAGGCCCGCGCGCAGTTGTTCGCCAAGCGGTTGGCCATCGCCCTGGCGGTCGAGATAGCGGGTCGGCACCTGTTCAAAGCGCCGGACCTGATCCCCTTTTTCCGGTTTCTCCTCGGTCGCGAGCAGCTTGGCATAGGAGTAGCCCGATTTGATCCGGGTGACCTGCAGAAAGCCTTTCGGAATATCCAGGGTGCCGAGGATCTCTTTGGTGATCGGGTGGATGACCTTCTCGCCGGGAACGATCAGGGTCAGAATATCCCCTTCGTGCAGGTTCGACGAGGCATCCAGGTCAACCAAGAACTCATCGCCGATCGGCATGATGATGTAGCCGCTGACCGCGGCAAAATCATCTTCCATCTGTTTGGGGAGTTCGGCGACGCTCGACAGGGGGAACAGCAGAACAAGCAGCAGACTGAGTTTAACGACCAGGTTCATAAAATGCCCAAAGGATCAAAAGGTTAGCATGATTATAAGTGGTTTGCGCAGCGCGTAGTTTAGCGGGATTACGCGCAAATGGGAAGATTGAACTCAAGATTTAAGAAAAAAGGCCCGCTGCGATTGCAACGGGCCTTTTTCGTAGGGCTGTTAAGCTTCTAAGAAATTAGAAGTTAACGAACAGGCCAACACCGGTGGAGAATTCTTCGTCAGCGCTGCCGACAACCGGATCAGGATCGACGTACTGCAGTTGCAGGTCGAGGCTGGTGTTCGGCATAACAGCGTACTTGACGCCGCCGGCCAGAACCAGCTTGCTGTCGTAAACAGCAGAGGAGTCTTCCTCCGGCTCGAGGTAGGCAACCGAAGCGCCGAGGTTCAGAGCGTCGCTGGCTTTGAGCATGCCGTAGAGGCGGCCACCGATAACACCGGCATCAGAACCGAGCAGCTCATAGGGGTTGCCAAGAGCGATGCGCTCGTTGGACAGGCCGGTGCCGACGTCCAGCAGCGGATCCCAGCCGTCAAAGCCGGAACCGAGCAGGTGGACTTGGGTTTCATCGGCATCGTCGGTGCCTTGAGCGTAGAAGAACTGAGCGCCGACGGTCGCGGCTTCGCTGGCTGCCAGGGAGCCGTCGAGGAACAGCTGCAGGCCGACAGCATCAATGTTCATCGCATCATTAAAGTCGCCAGTGAAATACTCAACTTCGCCGTAAAGCTTGACGGCGTCGAGGTTGAAGCTGCTGGTCACGCCGATGACGTAGACGTCAGCTTCCATGCCGTCGTTCCAGTTGCCGACGAAAGCGTTGGCGGCGTACAGGTCGGTGCTGTGGCCGACGCGGATACCGGAGATGAATTCATCAGAATCATTGTCGCTGCCGTTGTCATCGACGAGCAGGGAGAAGACGGAGACCGGGATGGCACCCTTCAGGTTGAAGGCCAGGCCGTTGCTCTGCTGGTCAACACCGGAGTTGCCGAGTTTGATGAACTGCTGGCCGGCGCGCAGGTGCATGTTGTTCTTGCTCAGGTCGAGGTGGGCACGGTCCCAGTGCTGCGACTGGAAATCAGAACCACCAACAGTGGTACGGCCGGAACCGTTGACGTTACCGGAACCCCAGTCCGACTCGGTGATGTCGGTCCGGAAGGTGACGCTGACGCCTTCGGCGATCGAAAGCTTGCCGCCGATACGCAGGCGCTGATCGGCGAAGGTTTCGGTGTAGCTGCCGCCGTCATCGACGTGCCAGCCACGGACACGCAACTGGCCAGCCAGGCCGAGACGATCTTCCGCCATGACAGGCGTTGCGATTGCGGCGATCGCCAGCAGGGCGATCATGATACTCAGTACTCTGCTCATTTTCTGTTACCTCCTTGAAAAAGTAGGAAATTGCCGAACCATTCGGCGGGTTGAAACTGCTTTTTTGCTTGGGTCTCTACAGGGAGTTCAGATTTCAGCCTTTGGTCTCGACGTCAAATTCATAGCCGCAGGCTGGGCATTTGACGTTGACCGGATTGTCGCTCACACCAGCGCAGGCTGCGAGAGTCGCAACGAGCAGGCCGGTGAACAATAGGCTGAAAATCTTGGGCATTGTGGATGGGCCTCCCTGTAGAAATCATTGAAACAGGAGTTCAGAAGCGCTTGCTGCGCTCAAGAAATCCAAGCAGCGCCGTTTTGATTAGAGCAACAAAGGTGCCAACTGGCTGTGATTGCTCGGAGTAATCTGGAAGGCGCTGAAATTAAAGGCTTTTAGCTCGCTGTGGCCAGTATCTGCGCAGACGGGTTGCGGGCCGTATTTCTGTCTGTGTTGCCTTGGTGCAACAATCGAGTGTTGGTTCTATACCACAGGTTGGATAATTGCAACAGGTTAATTGTCGGCCAGCATCTCGTCCAGGGTCTGTTTCAGTTTCTTTTCGGAGAGCGCCTCGGTGTCGCGATAAACCTTGAAATCACTGTCGATAAAGATGACCCGGGGAATCAGGTAGACATTCAGGGCCTTGTAGATCGGGCCGTTGTCAATCAGCACCGCGTTGGGCGTGGCGTATTTTCCTTTTTTGAAATATTTGCGGACTGTTTTTTCGCTTTCCTGCAGAAAGACGTCAATGAACTGGACGTCGTTTTCCGTCAGGTAACCGTTGATGTTGCTGATCGCCTTGGTTTGCGCCTTGCAGGTCGGGCACCAGGTCGTACCGACCTTTAAGATGATCGGCTTGCCCTTATAGTCGCTGAGCAGAAACTCCTGGCCTTCGAGCGTTGTCCCGGTCAACTCGGGGGCTGCCTCTCCCTGCTGCAGTGCAGCGGCGGTCAGCGGTGCAAGCAGCAACGCCGTAACGATCAGCAGGCCAGCGATGATCCGTTTTTTCAGCATGGTGCCTCCATCGGCAGCTCACTTTATTCAGAGTAGAAGTCAGCCGCAGAGAGTGTGGAGCAAGTCTGCTTCACAGGAAATCGAGCCCGTATAGGACATTGATGGCGTCAGGTTGTCGATAGTTTCGACCTGACGCATCAAGCACTGGTCTCTAATGCCCTGACTGGCAGATTTCCGTAAGCACGCCACCGGTCGCTTTCGGGTGCAGAAAGGCGATCAGGCTGCCGTGGGCGCCGTGGCGTGGCTTTTCATCTATCAATCGTACCTCTTTCTGCTTCAGTTCTGCAAGGGCCTGCTCGATATCATCGACTTCGTAGGCCATGTGGTGGACCCCTTCGCCGTTCTTTTCCAGGAACTTGGCGACCGGCGAATCGGGCGAGGTCGGCTCGAGCAGCTCGATGCGGCTTTCGCCGATTTTCAGAAACGCAACCCGGACTTTCTGCTCAGCGACTTCCTCGGATCCCTCGAATTCCATCCCCAGCTGATCGCGATAGAGGGGAATCGAGTTTTCGAGGTTTTTTACGGCGATACCGATGTGATTGATTTTTTCTGTCATGGTTATGTTTCCTTTCAATTCTAGAGGCCGAAGCTAGGGTTGGCCACCAAGGCACCAGGACACCAAGGTAGGCAAGGTCATAGTGCTATGCGTTGAATTCCATTTTTTATTAAAGGGACATTGAAGTTAATAAGCAGCCCGAGGCGCTTGTTGGTCAACCGCAGATAGCTCAATAATTGTGCCTGCCAGACCGGGTTTGATTTTTCAATCGCCTTGAGTTCGCAAATAACACAGTCCTCCACTAAGAGGTCAAGACGAAAGCCTTCTTCGAAGGTCAGGTTGCCATACCTGATGGGAACAGCGACCTGTCGTTCAACCTTAAATCCTCGGTTTTGAATTTCATGGCAGAGGCAGGTTTCGTAAACGCGTTCAAGCAAGCCTGGGCCGAGGGTGCGATGAACCTGCAGTGCCGATTCTACAATTGTTTTGGCAATGCTGTTCTCAAGACAGTCCGCCTCCAGCATGTGTCCCCCTCTTAAATTTATTCCTTGGTGTCTTAGTGTCTTAGTGGCAAGCCGATTTAATGTCTTTTAAAGACTTCGATCAACCGTCGGGCGGCAGCGCCGGGGGTGGTGGTGCCCTGCTGGACGCCGAGTTGCACCTGTTCGAGCAGGCCGGCGACATGCTTGTCACGCAGGAACAGCTCTTTCAAGTCATCCATCACCAGGGTCCACATCCAGTCGTTGGCCTGCAGGCGGCGTTTGCGTTCAAATTCGTCGCTTTGCCGCATGGCGGCGACAAAATCGAGGATCGTCTGCCAGGCCTCGGCGATCCCCTGTTTGTGCAGGGCGCTGCAGAGCAGGGCCGGAACCTGCCAGTGGCTGCTTTTCGGTTTGATCAGGTGCAGGGCGTTTTCGTACTGCTGGCGGGCCAGCTCGGCCTTGGGGCGGTTGTCCCCTTCCGCTTTGTTGATCAGGATCGCGTCGGCGATCTCCATCACCCCTTTTTTGATCCCCTGCAGTTCGTCGCCGGCGTTCGGCAGCTGCAGCAGCAGGAAAAAATCGACCATCGAGGCGACGGTGATCTCCGACTGGCCGACGCCGACGGTCTCGACGATGATCACATCGTAGCCGGCCGCTTCGCAGAGCAGCATGGTTTCGCGGGTCTTCCGGGCTACGCCGCCGAGGGTGTCGCCGGACGGGGAGGGGCGGATGAAGGCGTTCTGCTCGCGGGAGAGCAGCTCCATGCGGGTCTTGTCGCCGAGGATCGAGCCGCCGGAGAGTTGCGAGGTCGGGTCGACGGCGAGGATGGCGATCCGGTGCCCCTGCTCGATCAGCTGCATGCCGAGGGCTTCGATGAAGGTGCTCTTGCCGGCGCCGGGAACCCCGGAGATGCCGACCCGGATCGACCTGCCGGATTCGGGCAGCAGGCTGTCGAGGAGCTCGGTCGCTTCTGCCGAGTGATCCGGGCTGCGGCTTTCGATCAGGGTGATCGCTTTGGCCAGGGAGCGGATGTTGCCGGAGCGGACGCCGTCGGCGAGTCGGGCGATGTTTGTGGACAAATCTAAAACCTTGGATTTGCCACCAAGGCACCAAGACTCCAAGGAAAATCAAAATCTTCTTTTAGGTTTAAACCTAAAAAAGGCTTTTGCTCTCTATTTCTTGGTGTCTTAGTGCCTTGGTGGCTCATATTGTTCTATTATCTATTTCCCTTCGATCGCGTCGAGGGTCTGCCCGGCCGAGATTGTGATCGGCGTGCCCGGGCCGAAGACCTTGGCGGCGCCGGCGGCGAACAGGGCGTCGTAGTCCTGGCGCGGGATGACCCCGCCGCAGACCACGGCGATGTCGTCGGCGCCGAGCTTCTTCAGCTCGTCGACCAGCTGCGGCACCAGGGTTTTGTGCCCGGCCGCGAGGCTCGAGACGCCGACCACGTGGACGTCGTTCTCCACCGCCATCTTGGCGGCTTCTTCCGGGGTCTGGAAGAGCGGGCCGACATCGACGTCGAAGCCGGCGTCGGCGTAGGCGGTCGCCACAACCTTGGCACCGCGGTCGTGGCCGTCCTGCCCCATCTTGGCGATCAGGATGCGCGGCCGGCGCCCTTCCTTGTTGGCGAAGGCGGCGATCCGCTGGCTCAGTTCGGCAAAGTCCTTGTCTTCGTTCACGACAGATCCGTAGGCTCCGGAGACCAGTCTGATTTCGGCGCTGTGGCGGCCGAACACTTTTTCCATGGCGTCGGAAATCTCGCCGACCGAAGCGCGCAGGCGGGCGGCCTTGACGCTCAGGTCGAGCAGGTTACCGGTCCCACTTTCGCTGGCCGCGCTGATGGCGTCAAGGGCCTGCTGGCAGGCGGCTTCGTCGCGCTCGGCGCGCATCTTCTGCAGGCGGGCGATCTGTGACTCACGCACCGCGGCGTTGTCAACGTCGAGGACTTCGATCGGATCTTCCTTGGCCAGATTGTACTTGTTGACACCGACGATGACGTCGCGGCCGGAATCGATGGCGGCCTGCTTCTTGGCGGCCGATTCTTCGATGCGCAGTTTCGGCATTCCCGACTCGATCGCCTTGGTCATGCCGCCCAGGGTCTCGATTTCGTCAAGAATCTTCTGCGCTTCATCGATCAGGTTCTTGGTCAGCGATTCGACGTAATAGGAGCCGCCGAGGGGATCGACCACGTTGCAGACGCCAGATTCTTCCTGAATGACCAGCTGGGTGTTGCGGGCGATGCGGGCGCTGTGGTCAGTCGGCAGGGCGATCGCTTCATCCAGGGCGTTGGTGTGCAGCGACTGGGTGCCGCCGAGCACCGCGGCGAGCGCTTCGAGGGTGGTGCGGATGACGTTGTTGTAAGGATCCTGCTCGGTGA
>CALZHR010000109.1 GCA_945787335.1 uncultured Desulfuromonadales bacterium | reverse complement strand
TTTCCACTCCAGAGTTCCCAGAGATAAAGACCAGCGATCCGCAGGATTTCCAGCAGCTTGAAATTGAGCAGATGCCGCCGCCAGAACAGCTCCCGCTTGTCGCAGACCGTCGAGACGCTGTACTCGTGAATTTCTCCCTGCAGCTCCGCCGGAACGTTCCGCCGCTGGCGGTCGGCTTCCCGAAGCTGATCTTTGAGCGCCCGGGCGCGGCTGATCCGGCCGGCCACCTCCCGTCCGTGGGCGGGATCGATCCGCCGGTACTGCAGCTTTAAGGCGTTGAGCCGTTCCGCCGCCGTGTAGGTCACCTCGACCAGCTGATCGCGGCTCATCCATTCGGTCTCATAGTTGAGGATCTGCGTCCAGGACGGTTGCAGCAGCAGTTGCCGGTGCTCTTCGAGGCTGCGGGCCAACAGCCGGTAGCCGTAGCGACCGGGGTCCTCGAAGGCGCGGCTGCCCGGATCAAGAAACGGCCCGAGCGGCGAGATGAAGCAGGAGAGCCGCGGATCGGAGCGCTTGAACAACTGCTCACAATAATCGATGCTGGCCAGCACCGACTCCCGGGTCTGGCCGGAGAGGCCGATCATGAAGAAGACATCCAGCCGCTGACAGCGCAGCGCCAGGGCCTGCTCAATCACCGCTTCAAGCTCGGCGTTGGTGTAAAGCACCCGTTCGTCCTGCATCCGGCGCAAGGCTTCGTCGTGCGATTCCGGTGACAGCTCCAGGCTCCAGTTTTTCACCGCGCGGTCAATGGCGCGCAAAAAATCGCTGCTCGGCATGCCGAACACTTCGAAGACGATCTGATTGTTGATCCGCACCCGCCGCAAGCCCTCGAGGACTTCATCCACGTAGGCCTCGCCGGCCTCCTGCAGATCGCCGACGAGGAAGATCGGTCCACGCGAAAACCGGCTGATGGCGATGATGTTCTTCACCAGATTCTTCGGGCTGCGGAACGCCGGGCCCGGCCGGGCGCAAAGCTGCTGACTGGCGTCATGCGAGCTGCCGCAGGTGATGCACTGGTGAGCACACCCCTTGACGTTGAAGATCGCCGTGATCGGATTCTGCCACCAGCCGTTAAACGGCAGCACGCTCTGCAGGTCGCGGTAGCGCAACACCATTTTGATGATCCGCTGCGGCTCGAGATCGACGTAATCAAGATTTTCCGGCACAAAGCTCAACGGGTTGACCCGCTGTTCACCGTGTTCCTGCCAGGTCAGGTTCGGCACTTCGTGGGGCTCCCGCCCCTCGCGCAGGCAGAGCAGCAACTGGTGCAGCGGAGGTTCGATCGAATCGCCGCGCAGCACATAATCGACCTGCGGATAAGCGATCAGCTCACGGTGATAATAGCTGGCTGTCAGCCCGCCGAAGATCACCGGCAGCTTGGGATCGAGCTGTTTGATCAGCCGCGCCACCTCCAGCGCGCCATGGGCGTGGGGCAGCCAGTGCAGATCGATACCGAAAGCCCTGGCGTCGAGGCGGGCAAGAAATTCGGGCACATCGAGATCGCGGTCGTTGATCATTCGCAGCGCCAGGTTGACGATCCGCACACGCAGCCCGCGGGCTTCAAGGTAGCTGGTCATGGTCAGGAACCCCAGGGGGTACATCTCAAAGACCGGCGAGGAGGGGATCAGGTCGCTGATCGGGCCGTACATGATCGCCTGCTGGCGAAAATCGTAGACGCTCGGCGGGTGGAGCAGAGCAAGGTCCGTTGGCATGACAACCTCGGCAGAAAATGGCTCCCGAAACCTGAGTCAGGAACTGTCTCAAGCATAGCAGCTGCCGGTCGTTCTGCCCGGATTGACATTTCGACTTTCCGCAGTAATAGTTTAATCCTCAGCTATCTTTTGATGCACTACTTTGATAACCCCGCCACCGCAAGTCCGCAATTGCGGAAGAAACCAACCGGCTGCGCACTGCCGGAAACCCAGACTCAAGAGAACAGGAGAACACCCATGGAACTGCTGCAGGAAATCGTTAAACAATGTGGGGTCAATGAAGAGCAGGCGAAAGGTGGTACCGGGATGATTTTCAATCTGGCGAAGAACAAGCTCGGCGCGGATGAGTTCGGCCGGATTGCCGAGATCGTCCCCGGCATGGACGAGCTCCTCTCGGCAGCCCCTGAGCCGGGTGGTTTCGCCGGCGCCATCGGCAGCGTCGCCTCGGCTTTTGGTCAGAAAGCCGGACACCTGGGCGACTTGGCCCAACTGGCCAGCGGCTTCAAGGCGCTTGATCTCGATTCCGGCATGGTCGGCAAATTCATCCCGATTGTCCTCTCCTTTGTCAAAGGCAAAGGGGGCGAGGGGATCGGTGGGTTGCTGGAAGGTGTCCTGAAATAAACCTTCAAGCACTGATCGGGGTTCAGCTGAAGGCTGAACCCCGATCATCCGTTTTGCCATTATGATACCGCTGCAGAAGGCCGCGAAGAGCTATTTGCTCCGCTCAGGCGAGGTCGAAGCGGTCAAGATTCATCACCTTGTTCCACGCCGCGACAAAGTCGCGCAGGAATAGCTCCGGGGAGTCCCCACAGCCATAAACCTCGGCGACGGCCCGGAGCAGCGAGTTGGAGCCGAAGATCAGGTCGATTCGGGTGCCGGTCCACTTGAGTTCGCCGCTCTTGCGATCCCGCCCCTCAAATAGGTCATCGTCTTTTGAGGCCGCCTTCCAGGTGGTGTCCATGTCGAGCAGATTGACGAAGAAGTCATTGGTCAGCGTCTCCGGCCGCTTGGTGAAGACGCCGTGTTGGGACTGCCCGAAGTTGGCATTCAGGACACGCAGGCCACCTACCAGCACCGTCATCTCGGGAGCGGTCAGCGTCAGCAGTTGCGCCCGATCAATCAGCAGCTCCTCGGCCGATACGCTGAATTTCCTTTTCAGGTAGTTACGGAAGCCGTCCGCAGCCGGTTCGAGCGGGGCGAAGGCCTCCACGTCGGTCTGCTCCTGCGTCGCATCGGTGCGGCCCGGCGTAAAGGGAACGCTCACAGCGTGGCCGGCATTCTTCGCCGCCTGCTCGACAGCCGCGCAGCCGCCCAGAACAATCAGGTCGGCGAGGGAGACCATCTTCCCGCCGGACTGCGCGTTGTTGAACTCCTTCTGGATTTTTTCAAGAGTCTGCAGCACGGTCTTCAGCTGGGCCGGCTGGTTAACGTCCCAATCCTTCTGCGGGGCCAGCCGGATACGCGCCCCGTTAGCCCCGCCGCGTTTGTCAGAGTCGCGGAAGGTGGATGCTGACGCCCAGGCGGTCGAAACCAGTTGCGAGACCGACAGTCCCGCAGCGAGGATCTTGCCCTTGAGGGCGGCGATGTCCTGCGCATCAATCAATTTATGCGTGACCGCAGGGACCGGGTCCTGCCACAATAGCTCTTCTGCAGGCACTTCCGGCCCGAGATAGCGCACGCGGGGGCCCATGTCACGATGGGTCAGCTTGAACCAGGCGCGGGCGAAGGCGTCGGCGAACTCTTCCGGGTTGTCGTGGTAGCGCTTCGCGATCGGGTTATAAATCGGATCCATTTTCAGCGAGAGGTCCGCCGTGGTCATCATCGGCCGGTGCTTCTTTGCCGGATCGTGCGCGTCAACCACCAT
>CALZHR010000108.1 GCA_945787335.1 uncultured Desulfuromonadales bacterium | reverse complement strand
TTGTCGATGATATATTCCCCCCATTTGTTGGTTTCGATCTGCACCTCGTCCAGACCGGGCAGCTCTGCAACGTCGAAGCCGAGGGCGAGGATGATGATGTCGGCCGGTACGCAGTGCTCGCTGTCAGGGATGATCTCGACCCGCTGGCGGCCATCGTCGTCCCGCTCCCCCATCCGGGTGCGCAACAGGTCGACCGCCAGCAGCCCGTCCGGTGCCTGCTCGATCTTCACCGGCGCCGAATTGAAGCAGAACACCACTCCCTCCTCGACGGCGTTGACGTACTCTTTGCGGCTGCCCGGCATGTTCGCCTCGTCGCGGCGGTAGAGGCAGGTGACGCTACGGGCGCCGTCGCGCATGGCGCTGCGCAGGCAGTCCATGGCGGTGTCGCCGCCGCCGATCACCACCACCCGTTTTTCCCGCACATCATATTTTTTGTCGCGATGTTTGCCGAACAGCTGGCGCTGCTTTTCGGTCAGGTACTCCATGGCGAAAAAGACATGCTCCTGGTCTTCGCCGTCGATGCCGGCGCTGCGGCCATGGGTGGCGCCGATGCCGAGAAATACAGCATCATGCTGCTCGGTCAGTGCTTTAAGTTCGATATCCCGCCCGACCTCGCGCTGCAGGTGCAGGTTCAGTCCCGCGTTGCGCATGATCGAAAACCGCCGCTCGACGATCGCCTTGTCCAGCTTGAAACCGGGGATGCCGTAGGTCAGCAGACCCCCCGGATGCTCGGCCCGCTCGTACATTTCGACCTTGATCCCGGCGCGCAGCAGAAAGTGCGCGCAGGACATGCCGGCCGGGCCGGAGCCGACGATGGCCACGCTCTGCTCGTGGCGGATGCCGGGGAAGGGGAGTTCCAGGCCGGCGTCGAAAGCCAGGTCGGTGATCGAGGCCTCGACCGCGCCGATGGTGATCGCGCCGTAGCCGTCGTCGAGGGTGCAGGCGCCTTCGCAGAGCCGTCCCTGGGGGCAGATGCGCCCGAGGATTTCCGGATAGGGGGAGCTTTCGTTGGAGAGGCGAAAGGCCCGCTCCAGGTCCCGGTCGGAGATCGCTTCCAGCCACTGCGGAATGTAGTTATGCAGCGGGCAGCCGACGGTGGTGCAGAAGGGATCGCCGCACTGCACGCAGCGTTCGGCCTGCTGGCGGACCTGGCGGTCGTTGAAGAACTGGTAGATCTCGTCAAAGTTGCGCAGCCGCTCGTTGACGTCGTATTTTTCCGGCTCGTGGCGATTGGTCTCCACAAAATTCTGCATGACACGTCTCCGAAGGGTCAGAGCTTCATGCCAGCTGCGGCGTTATGGCCTTCATTTTAACTCCTCGACGTAGCGCTGCTACGCCTGCGGGTTAAACTTCGGCTATGCCTTGCATCTGGCATAAATCTCTGCCCCGTTGAGGGTGAATGATAATTTTTTAAATATCCTCTGTTCTTAAATATCGTTCGTTCAAGTCTTTGATCAATCGCCTTCTTTTGGATTCAGCGGCGCCTTCATGTCCTTCGGCGTCACCATCCAGAAGTAGGCCAGCTCCTCGCGGAAGTTGTCGAGGATGCGCCGCGCCTTGGGGCTGCGGGTGCGGTTGTGGAAGCTGATCAGGATCTTCTTCAGGTAGAGCTTCCCCTCGTTGTCGTCATCCACGTCGATCCGCCGGGCGATCACCAGCTCCTGATTGAGCCGGTCGATGAACTTCTTGTCCCGGTCGTAAACGAAGGCCGCGCCGCCGGTCATCCCGGCGCCGAAGTTGATGCCGGTTTCGCCGAGCACCACCACCGTGCCGCCGGTCATGTATTCGCAGGCGTGGTCGCCGGTCCCTTCGACCACCGCCAGGGCGCCGGAGTTGCGCACCCCGAAGCGCTCGCCGGCGGTGCCGGAGACGAACAGCTTGCCGCCAGTGGCGCCGTAGAGGCAGGTGTTGCCGACCGCCGAGGCGCCTTCCAGATAGATTTCCGGCGTGATGATGATCCGCCCGGCGTGCATGCCTTTGCCGACGTAGTCGTTGGCCACGCCGGAGAGGAAAATGCTCACCCCGTCGGCCAGAAAGGCGCCGAGGGACTGGCCGGCGACCCCTCTGAGCTTCAGGGTGATGGCGTCTTTCGGCAATCCGTCGTCGCCGTAGTAGCGGGCGATTTCACCGCTGATCAGAGTGCCGAAGCTGCGGTTGGTGTTCATAATCGTGCGTTCGATGACGATCTCTTCCTGGGGATTTTTGATCACCGGGTAGAGCTCTTCGAGGACCTGCTTTTCGAAGGCGTTGTCATCGAACGGCGGGTTCGGCTTCTGCTTGGTGTCGGCTCCCTCAACCTGTTGCAAAATCGCTGAGAAATCGAACTTCTGCATCAGCGGGTCGTCGACCTGCTTGAGCAGGTCGGTCCGGCCGATGATCTCATCGAGGCTGCGAAAACCAAGCTCGGCGAGGATCTCGCGGACATCTTCGGCGACGTTCTGCAGGTAGTTGACGACTTTCTGCACGGTCCCGAGATAGTGGGCGCGCAGGCTCTCTTCCTGGGTCGCAATGCCGACGGTGCAGCGGTTGAGGTGACAGACGCGGAGGATCTTGCAGCCAAGGATAACCAACAGCGGAGTGCCGAAACCGTACACCTCGGCGCCCATAATCGCCGCTTTGACGACGTCGCGGCCGATCTTCAGGCCCCCATCGGTCTGCAGGGTGACCAGCTCGCGCAGGTTGTTCGCCTTCAGGCTCAGGTGCGCTTCGGAGAGTCCCAGCTCCCAGGGATTGCCGGCCGACTTGATGGAGCTGAACGGCGCCGCGCCGGTGCCGCCATCACCGCCGGAGATGATGATCTTGTCGGCGTAGGCCTTGGCCACCCCGGCGGCGATGGTCCCGACCCCTTCGGAGGAGACCAGCTTGACACTGATGATTGCCTCCGGGTTGACCTGCTTGAGGTCGAAGATCAGTTGCGCCAGATCCTCGATGGAGTAGATGTCGTGGTGCGGCGGCGGAGAGATCAGGGTCACGCCGGGCACGGTGAAGCGCAGGGTCGCGATCAGCGGGGTCACCTTGTTGCCCGGCAGCTGGCCACCTTCGCCCGGCTTGGCGCCTTGGGCGATTTTGATCTGGATTTCCTTTGCGCTACGCAGGTAGCCGGGAGTGACGCCGAAGCGTCCCGAGGCGATCTGCTTGATCTTGCTGTTTTTCAAGGTGCCGAAGCGTGCCGCGTCCTCGCCGCCTTCCCCGCAATTGGAGGACGCGCCGATCAGGTTCATCGCTTCGGCCAAGGCTTCGTGCGCTTCGGGGGAGAGGGCGCCGAGGGACATGGCCGCCGAGTCGAAGCGGCGGGTGATCTCCTCGACCGGCTCCACCTCCTCCAGCGGGACTGGCGGGTTCGGGCTGGTGAATTCGAGGGCGTCGCGAATGAACTTGTAGCCGCGGTTATCGAGCATCTCGCGGAATTTCAGGTACTCTTTTCGGCTGCGCTTTTCAGCGAAGCGGTGCATCTGGGTGACAACTTTCGAGTTGAAGTCGTGGTACTCGAAACCGGGGTTGTCGCGGTAGAAGCCGCCGATCTCCAGCGGGTAGATCGGGGTCATGTAGCTTTCGACGAAAATCTTGCGATGATTTTTTTCGATCCGTTCTTCCAGATCAGCGTAATCCAGGCCCGGCAGCAGCGCCGGTGAGCCTTTTAAACAGTCCTCAACCAGCTCTTTGCTCAGGCCGATGACGTCGAACAGGGCCGCGTTGCGATAGCTGGAGACAGTACTGATGCCCATTTTCGACATCACCTTGAGGATCCCTTTGGTCAGGGCGTCATAGATGTTTTTCAGCGCCTGGCGAATCTCCTTGTGCTGCGCGCCCTGCTTTTCAGACAGTTCAAGAGCGGTGGCGTAGAGCAGCCAAGGGTAGATGGCAACCGCGCCGTAGCCGATCAGAACGCAGGCCGAGTGGGGTTCAAGCACTTCGCCGCTGCAGGCGACGATGGTGACATGCTGGCGCAGCTTGGCTTTGAGCAGCTGCTGGTTGATGTAGCCGACCGCCATTGCCATCGGGATCAGTTTCTGCTCTTTGGAGAGGCTGCGGTCGTCGAGAATGACGATGCCGACCGCATATTCGCGCACCGCGCAGACCACCTGTTCCCCCAATGCCTGCAGCGAATCCTTCAGGTTTCCGGTAAAGCAGGTGCTGAAAGTCGCGTGTTTGTAGCAGGCCTCAAAGCGTGGCTTGTCCGGGTCGCCGAAGGACAGCAGCGCTTCAAAGATGTCGTGCGAGAGGATCGGCGAGATGCTCTTCAGGCGCCTGGCGCGCTCCTTGGTTTCGACCAGCGGGTTACCGATGCCGCCGAAGCCGATGGTGGTCGACATCACCGCTTTTTCCCGCAGCGGGTCGATCGGCGGGTTGGTGACCTGGGCGAACTTCTGTTTGAAGAAGTCGCTGAAGCTGCGCTGGTGTTCGGAGAAGGCGGCCAGCGGGCAGTCATCGCCCATCGAACCGACCGGCTCCTTGCCGTCCTGCATCATCGGCCGGATCACCAGGTCGACCACCTCGCTGGTGATGTTGTGGTAGCGTTGCAGCTTCGGCAGATCCTGGTAGCGATAGTCGGAGAGGTCTTCGAACTGGCGCTCGATGAACTCCTGCAGGTAATAGGTGTGTTCGGTCAGCCAGTGGCTGTAGGGCTGCGAGTTCATCATGTAGCGATCGATGTCGCGGGTGTGAAAGACCTTGCCCTGCTTCAGGTCGGCGGCGATCATCTCGCCGCTCTGCAGCCTGCCGCGTTCGCGGACCTGCCCGGCAGGGGTGTCAAGGACGCCGTACTCACTGCTGATCAGCAGCCGGTCGTCGGTGGTGATCACGTACTTGGCCGGCCGCAGGCCGTTGCGGTCGAGGACGCAGCCGATATACCGGCCGTTGGTCAGGCTGACCGCCGCCGGGCCGTCCCAGGGCTCGTAGGCCCCGGAGGTATATTCGTAAAAAGCGCGCAGCTTGGCCGGCATGTTGGCGACGTTGTGGCGGGCCGGCGGGATCAGGGAGCGGATTGCCTTGAAAAAGTCGACGCCGTTGGCCAGCAAAAACTCCACCATGTTGTCGAGGCTGGCGCTGTCGCTGACTCCCTCTTCGAGCATCGGCTGCATACGATCCAGCTCTTCGCGTGAGAAGATCGGGCTTTCCGCTGCGGTGAATTTGTTGAGAGCCTTGAAGCGATTCCCCTTGATCGAGTTGATTTCGCCGTTGTGGGCGATCACCCGCATCGGCTGGGCCAGTCGCCACTGCGGCAGGGTGTTGGTCGAAAAGCGCTGGTGGAACATGGCGAAGGAGATCTGGAACTGCTCATCCTGCAGATCGGGGAACAGCATCCTGATATAATGCGGCATCACCAGCCCCTTGTAGGAGATCAGGGTGCGGGAAAAACTGGCGATGTAAAAGGCCGGGTCATCCAGGAAGTGACGTTCGACCTCCTTACGGGCCAGAAAAATCAGCGCGTCGAAGCGGCGGGTGGCGATCAGCGCTGATGGAATGACAAACACCTGGACGATCTTCGGCAGCATGGCCAGAGCGTATTCTCCCAGGGCGTCAGTGTTCAGTGGCACCTCGCGGACCAGCGCGACAAACAGATCGTTCTTTTCGCATTGCTCGCGGAAGACCTTTAACTGCGGTTTTTCGCTGGATAAAAACAGGGTCGCGACGGCAAACTGGTCAGGCAGCGACAATCCATGCTCTTCGGTCACCTTGCGCATGAAGCGGGTCGGCATCGAGCAGAGCAGCCCGCAGCCGTCGCCGGTTTTTCCATCAGCGGAAATGGCGCCGCGGTGCATCATGCGACTGAGCGCTTTGATCGCATCCTGCAGCAGCTGGTGGCTCGGTTGATTCTTGATCTGCGCCAGCAGGCCGAAGCCGCAGTTGTCCTTAAACTGTTCAGCAAGGTTCATGGAAATATCCTCTAGGTTTCTTTCATTGCACGCGAAATGTCAGTCTCAGGTAAGGGGTCAGAGGCTACCTGATTTGCACATTAAATGCAAAAATGCCTGTAAAGTATACATGCAATTCATTTGGACTGGCTAGCGCAGAGCGACAAAAAGGGGTGAATCTCGAACGATTCACCCCGGGGCGATTTTTGGCAGGATTTTTGCGATATCAGCGTTGGCTGGACGAGCCCTTGTTCCGTTCTTTTTTGCGGTTGTCCGGCTCGTCATCGTCCGGCTTTTGCGTGATCGGTCGACTGAGCCAGCTGGTCAGAAACCCGGTGGCACAGAACATCAGCGCAAGAGCAAAGGCGGCATCGACACCGGAGAGTCGCCAGAGCAGGGCGGGATTTCGGGCAAAGGCCTGGCTGAGCAGGACGATCAGGATGGAAACCATCGACAGGGTGATGGAAACTTTTGGCATAGGCGCGACCCCCGCTGCGGCGAAACATGCTGGTCAATAAAAAACTAAGTAGATATTAATGATCAAGATTTATGCCATTTAATTTCTGTGGGATAACCATGCGAATTCACACCTTACAATTTGATGCTAAGGTCGGCTTGGGAACCTTTGCCGGTTGGCTGGCGGAGTTTGGCTGCGAAATCGCCGTCTGGCGGTGTGATGAGGCGAGTTTCCCGCCGGCGGAAAACCGCGAGCCTCTGCTGCTGCTCGGTGGGTACATGGGAGTCAATGACCGTGGGCGGCTGCCCTACCTGCAGCAAACCTGCGATTGGCTGGCAGGGGAAGTCGCGCGCGGGCGGCCGATTCTGGCGATCTGCCTGGGCAGCCAGCTGCTGGCCCACGCCCTGGGCGGTCAGGTTTACCGCCAGCAGCGCCAGGAGAAGGGGATTCGCGAGATCGCTCTCAGCGCGGCGGGTGAGGCCGATCCGCTGTTCGCAGGTCTGCCGAATCCCTTCATCAGCTTCGAATGGCACAACGACAGTTTTGATCTGCCGGCCGGCGTGCACCATCTGGCCGCGACCGACGTCTGCCCCGGTCAGGCCTTCCGCAGCGGCAACGCCTGGGGGGTGCAGTTCCATCCCGAAGTGGACGCCGCGATTGTCGCTGATTGGTGTGCGCGGACGGGAGCCGGCAAAGAGCCGCTGGCCGACTTTGAGCGTCGGAAAAACGACTATTATGCTCACTCGCAGCGGCTGCTGAAGAATTACCTGGATTCGGCATCCCGGCTTGCCCGCTAACCAAAACGCCCGAGACGGGGAGGCTCCGTCGCGGGCGTTTTGGATTTGTTGCCATAACTGAGGAAGATGAAAATGACCAAGTCCTGCCTGCCATGTCAGGCCTCGGTAATCAAAAGATACTGAAAACCAATTTCAATTGCAAGGAAAAAATTCACCTGCTTCTTTCCCCTGCCTCGTATGCCGCTGCAGCCGCAGCGTCACACAACGAAACCATTGTCTATCCAGCGTCACTTGAGCTGTTTGGCGCGGCCACTTCATTTTTGACAGCTGCTGTCCGGCTGCTATACTCATTAAGTATTTCCACCTATTCTGCCGTTGTTTGGGAAAGAAAACAAAAGGGAGGAGAAAATGCTAAGTCGAATTCTGATTGTTGGTGCAGTCCTGTTCTTTGTCTGCTCTCCGGTTCTGGCCGGGGAGGGGTTGTTGCAGCAGGCTCAGACCATGTTTGAACCGATTCCGCATCAGCCGCTGGCGCTGGAAAACAATCCTCTGACCGCGGAAAAGATTACGCTTGGGAAGATGCTTTATTTCGATCCGCGCCTCTCGGCATCGCAGCTGATCAGCTGCCAGACCTGCCACAATGTCGGTCTGGCAGGGACCGATCTGCAGGAAACCTCGGTCGGGCACGGTTGGCAGAAAGGGCCACGCAACGCGCCGACGGTGCATAACGCGGTCTTTAACCTGGCCCAATTCTGGGACGGGCGCGCCAAGGACCTGGCCGAACAGGCCAAGGGGCCGGTCCAGGCCTCGGTGGAGATGAACAACACCCCCGAGCAGGTGCTGCTGACGTTGAACAGCATGCCCGGCTACGTCAAAATGTTCGAGGCCGCTTTCCCCAAGGCCGAGCCGGCTGTCAGCTTCGACAACATGGCCAAGGCGATCGAAGCTTTCGAAGCGACGCTGATTACCGCCAATGCTCCCTTCGACCAGTACCTGCGCGGCGACGAATCTGCCTTGAGCGCGGCGCAGAAGCAAGGGCTGGCGCTGTACATTGAAAAAGGCTGTGCCAGCTGCCACAGCGGCGTAAATCTCGGCGGTCAGGGTTATTATCCCTTCGGGCTCGTCGAGGTGCCGGACAGCGAGGTGCGCCCGGCCGGTGATCTGGGACGCTTCCAGGTGTCGAATACCGACAGCGACAAATACGTGTTCCGCGCTCCGGCGCTGCGCAACGTGGCCCAGACCCAGCCATATTTCCATTCCGGGAAAATTTGGGACCTGGAGGCTGCGGTGGCGGTCATGGGCTCCGCGCAGCTGGGGATCGAATTGACGGCCGACGAGACGCAGAAAATTTCTGTCTTCCTCGAAGCGCTCAGCGGCGAGATGCCGGAGGTGGTCCATCCGATCCTGCCACCGAGCAGCAAGGACACCCCGAAGCCGGTGCTGACCACGAAGGTCGCCGCCAGCGGTCATTAATCGCGGCAGGTGATTCACTTGAATGGCCCGGTTGGATCTGCAGAGATTCGATCGGGCCATTTTTGCTGAGAGCGGTTAGCGCGGTTTTCTTCTGAGCTGCTGACAGAGCAGACCGGCGACGATCAGCAGCAGGCCGACAAAGGTCGCCGGCAGGATGGTTTCTCCGACCAGCAGCGCGATAAATACCAGTGACAAAAAGGGGGAGATGAAGATCAGGTTGCTGATCCGGGCGGTGTTGGCGGTCTTTTTCAGCGCCAGCAGCCAGAGCACGAAGCAGGCGCCCATCTCGAAAGTGCCGACATAGGCGGCGCCGAGCAGCCCCGGCAGCTCCGGCAGGCGGATCTCCGCGGTCAGCAGGTAGGCGACGAGGACGAAGGGGAAGCCGCAGATGAAATTGACGAACAGGCCGACCACCGGGTCGCGGCTGTCGCGGGTGTTGAAGATCCAGTAGAGCGCCCAGATCAAGGTACTGAACAAGGCCAAAAAGACGCCAAGTGGGTCGGTGAACTGCAGGCTGAACGGACTTCCTTCGGTGGCGATGATCACCACGCCGCAGTAGCTGACCAGCAGCGCCAGCCACTGCTGCCAGCCGATCTTCTGTTTCAGCAGCGGCACCGCCAGCAAAGAGAGGGTGATAGCCCAGGTGTAGTTGAGCGGCTGGGCCTGTTGCGCCGGCAGCAGGGCGTAGGCGTTGAGCAGCACCAGGTAGTAGAGGAACGGGCTGAGCAGCCCGAGAACGACTGAGAGCAGATACTCCCGCCGACTGCACTGCAGGGCCAGCTTCAGCTTCCCCTGTACCAGCAAAATCACCCCCAGCAGTAATGTGGAGAATGCCCCGGAAAACAGCAGCAGCTCGATCGGACTTAAGTAGCGCAGCGACAGTTTGAAAGCGGTGGCGACCGTCGACCAGAGCAGCACGGCGCTCAAGCCGTAGAGGGTCGCCTGGCGCTCGTTTGTCATGCCTCGATCTCCCGCAACGGCAATCTGCGTTTTACCATCAGCACCACCAGCCCGGCGAAGATCAGGCTGATGCCGACAAAGGCCTGCGGGTTGAGCTGTTCGCCGAGCAACAGAATCCCTAAGGTCGCCGCGGTCATCGGCTCGGCCAGCGACAGGGTCACCGCGTTGGCCACCTGCACCGTCTGCAGTCCGCGGGCGAACAGCCAGTAGGAGAGGGCCATGGTCGCCAGCCCGAGGTGCAGCACCACGCCGATGGCGCGCGGCTGCAGCAGCCAGTTCAGGTCGATGTTGACCAGCACCGGCGAGAGCATGAGCGCGCCGACACAGACCACCACCGCCATCACGGCGTTCGGGGAATGACGCTCGAGCAGGCCCTTGATCATCAGGGTGTAGGCGGCGTAGGACACCCCGGCACCCACTGCCAGCAGAATGCCGAGGGGATCGATGGCGATCGCGCCGCCGCTCAGGCTGAGCAGAGCGCAGCCACCAATCGCCAGCAGGGTGGCCAGAAGCCAGCGGCGGCTGAGGTGCTCGCCGCGAAAAATGCGGCCGAGCAGGCCGCCGGCGATCGGCGCGCTGCCGATGCCGACAATGGTGCCGACGGCGACGCCGGTCTTGGCGACCGCGGCAAAGAAGCAGAGCTGATAACTGGCGGTAAATGCCGCCGCCAGAACCACCGGTCGCCAGCTCCAGTCGCGCCAGGCGCCAAGCTCGCGACGCTGCAGGCTCAGCAGCAGCAGCGCGATGCCGCCAATCAGCAGCCGCAGGGCACCGATCACCTTGGGATCGAAGCCAGCCGGAGCGAAGGCCTGAGCGGTGCCGGTGGTGCCCCAGAGCAGCGCGGCGCCGAGGACGAACCAGGGGCCGGCTGAAGTCGTCTGCATCTGTTCAGTCTGTGACTCGGTCATCAGGTCGCCTTCACGTGTTGCCGGTTGATCGGTCGCTGCAGCACCGCAACCGCCAGCAGACGACCGACCAGGTAGGCGATCGATGCCGCGACGGCCCCGGCAAGGGGAAAGTATAGCACCGCCAAGGTTAACAGGCTGAAGATGCCGGCGGCTTCGAGCGCCGTCGCCAGGGAGATCGGCCGGGTCAGCTTGCGGCTGATCAGGATCGAGCGCTGCCAGCAGATCAGCACCGTCAGGGCCGGGAACAGCGCCATGATCTGTAGCGGCAGGCGGGCGAAGTCTGTCAAGCTGTCGCTGAGCCCGGACAGGTCGTGAAACCAGAGATCGCTTAAGGGGGTGAAGGCGATCAGGGTCAGGCAGCCGGAGCTGAACAGGCCGAGTCCGATAGCGAAATTTCGCACCAGGCGGTGTTGGTCCGGATCTTCGCCAAGCAGGGCGATCGCCACCTCCTGGTAGGAGAGCCCCAGGGCGCGAAACACAAAAGTGAGGCCGTAGATGACCGGCATCACCGCCAGCGATTCGAGCGGCATGCGGCTCTTACCGAGGAAGAAGGTCACCAGCGGGTGGATCGACAGGCCGATAAAGGGGGTCAGGGCCAGCGGCAGGTAGTAGTCCCAGATCTCCCGGTAGCTCATCGCCGGAGTTGTCCCGCCCGGTGCTTTTTGCCGCACCGCGGCGATGGCCTTGCCGGCCAGGTAGCGGGTCAGCAGGGCTTCGGCGCTGACCCCGGCCGAGAGGGCCAGGGCGCCGATCAGGGCGCCGTCAAGGGTCTTTGTCTGGTAGAGCAACAGCGCGCAGCCGGCCATGCTCAGAACCCGGATGCAGGTTGCCAGCGCCACCCGGCGGGTCTGGCGCCCGGCGATCAAGACCCCCTGATAAAAACGCCGCAGGCCGATGGCCGCCGGCCAGGGGAGCAGGCAGAGCAGGGCGCCATGGGTCAGTCTTGCGACATCGGGCGGTAAGCCGAGAAGTCTCTGGGTGAACGGAACAAAAATCCAGGGGAGCAGAAACAGCGCCAGCAGCAGGGTGACGGCCAGGCTGAGGCTCAGGGAAAAGTTGCGCAGTTTCCGGTAGCTGTCGTGGTCCTTGCAGAGCGCGGTGCTGGCGCTCATCAGCATGATCACCGGCGATTCGGCCACCAGGCCGAAGGCGTAGGCGACCCCGTAGGCGGCCAGGTTGAGCTTCTCAGCCGCCAGGCGAGCGATGATCGCCGCCAAAAACGGACCCTCCACCGCCATCATCAGCCAGGTGGCGGCCAGCGGCAGCCAGAAGCGGAAGATTTTGCCGTATGTCAGAGGTGCTGTCATCGCCTGTGATTCCGAACAAATAAACGGTTCTATAGCGCAAAAGAAGGAAGGCCATTAAGACACCAATTAACGCGGAGTCGGAGAGATGCAGAGAAGTTCAGGGGCCAAAAAAAGGAATCTTTTTAGTAATAACCCAAAACAGAATGAATTATTGCCTTTCTCTGCGCACTCAGCGTCTCTGCGTTAAACAGCTATTCCTCGTGCCCTTGGTGTCTTGGTGGCAACAGCCTTTGTTTTGGTCAGAGGTCCGGAACAAATAAAAGGGGAGCGGCCGACCCGGCCGCTCCCGTAAAAACATTGACGCCTGATTTAAGTTAAAAAAAGAGGGGTTTTTAACTCGCCAGCGCATACCGGCGCGGCAGGCGCACGCAGTTGCGGGCGCTCCAGCGGCGGCTGTCGCTGACCCGTGGCACCCGCACCAGTTGGCCGGCACGGAAGTCATCGCTCCAGGCGACCCGCTTCTGCAGCCGAACGGCAACTTCGCCGCGTGATAGCTGCACGATCACACCCTCCCCCTGGTAGTAAAAGCCGTCCTTGCACCAGAAGACCTTGACGTCTTTACCAACTTTAAGTTGTCTGTCTTCGCCCTGAAAATCGACCCCGGATTCACTGATCATCCGTCTCTCCTCTGCAGTTGTCTCTGCTAAAAAGCAATGCGTTCACATTAGCAAAGGGGGTGCCAAAATGACAATTCTGTATACAGAAAAAAATATCAGTCATGAGACTAACACAATATCGTGGACTTGCAGCTGATAAGTGAGAAATTTTCCCAGTTGGTGTAAATGGTTTGTCACGATTTGTTGTGGCTGAAGTGCAATAATGGTGTGTTTTTATGCACTGTTGCATAGATTTGAGCGGCAATTATCTTGTTGTGCATAACTTGCTGTTCATCCTCCGACGGTTGCCATGAGCCCGTAGCGCGCAAACTGGACGACGGCTGCTGCGATCTCGGCCTGTCCCGGCTCGCTCAGTCCTGCTGAATTGCGCAGCTGGCCGAGCTTCTGTGCCTTGCCGCGGGCGGCATCGTGGTAAGGAAGCAGGCTGATCGGTTTCTTCGCTCCCGGCAACGCGGCGACAAAGGCTGCCGTCGCGGCGATATTCTCCGCGTCGGCGTTGACCCCGCCGATCAGCGGCAGGCGGATCTGGAGTGCCGCGCCGCTCTTTGCCAGCTCGGTCAGGTTGTGCAGAATCAACTCGTTGCCGGCTCCGGTCCACTGCTTGTGCCGCTCGCTGTCCATCAGTTTCAGGTCGAAGAGGAACAGATCGGTGCGTTTGGCGACTTCGAGCAGAGTTGCGGTTTTCGCCAGCCCCGCCGTGTCAATGCAGCGGTGAATATTCCGCTCGCCGCAGGCGTCGAGGATCGCGCAGAGAAAGTCCGGGTAGAGCAGCGGCTCGCCGCCGGAGAAGGTCACCCCGCCGCCCGACTGGTCGAAGAAGGGGCGCTCTTTTTCGATGATCTCCAGCAGCTCGGTAACGGTCTGCGTTTGCCCCGACAGCTCGGTAGCCAGGGACGGGCAGACTTCAGCACATTTGCCGCACAGGTTGCAAAGTTCCCGGGCGGTGATGATCCCTTCTTTTGTCAGTTTGCATGCCTCACTCGGACACACCTTGACGCATTCCCCGCAGCCGATGCATTTGCTGGCGGTGAACAGCTTCTGCACCTTTGGGGAGATGCTCTCCGGGTTGTGGCACCAGTGGCAGTTCAGCGGGCAGCCTTTAAGGAAGATTGCCACCCGGATGCCGGGGCCGTCGTTGATGGCGTAGCGTTTGATGTCGAAGATCAGTGGCTGTTGCATCTGTTTCTGACTGTCGCCTTTTGAATCCCGTTGTGACGCTGCCGGAGTGCAGCGGTGCTTTGCGGGAATTCGAAGAAAAATGTCTGAGCGAAGCGAGTTTTTGTCTTCGCCGTAAAGCGTAGCGGAGTGGAGGGAACCCGCAGGGCAAGGAGCTCGGGCGCCTGGCAGGACGCGACCTGCCGAATTTGATTTTGGTGCATCACCACAAAAGATAGATAACCAAAACCGGCGGGTCTCGGCCCGCCAGCCGAGTTACTTTTCTGTTACGCCACAGAAAAGTAACCAAAAGAGGGCGCCCCAATGCCTCCGCCTGCCTGCGGCAGATCCCTTCCGCTCCGCAGCTGATTGGCGCGCTCGCATAACTCGGGCTGACGCCCTCAGACATTCCTCGCTTGTCTCGCCAATCAGCTGCTGCGCTCCAGCGGTGGC
The DNA here is from genome assembly GCA_945787335.1 of uncultured Desulfuromonadales bacterium. Lineage (GTDB taxonomy): Bacteria > Desulfobacterota > Desulfuromonadia > Desulfuromonadales > Geopsychrobacteraceae > Malonomonas. The sequence continues at coordinate 1,523 of CALZHR010000108.1, read as the reverse complement.
AAAGGGGGGGGCTGTAGGGGCGAGCCGATGGCTCGCCCATTTATAACGCCTCGTTCTCCGTCCGCTCGATGACCTCCTGCTGCAAATCTTCATTCATGTCGTTGAAATAATCGCTGTAGCCCGCCATCCGCACCAGCAGGTCCTTGTAGTCCTCAGGGCACTCCTGCGCGGCTTTTAAGGTCGCGGTGTCGACGATATTGAACTGGATGTGATGGCCGCCCAGGGTGAAGTAGCTGCGGATCAGTGCCGCGAGTTTCTTGATGTCCTCATCCCGTTTCAGCAGGCTCGGCAGGAAGCGCTGGTTGAGCAGGGTGCCGCCCGACATCGTGTGATCCAGTTTGGTCAGCGAGCGGATCACCGCCGATGGGCCATGTGTGTCGGCGCCGTGTGACGGTGAGGTGCCGTCGGAAATCGACTTGCCGGCAAGGCGGCCGTTGGGGGTGGCGCCCATCACCTTGCCGAAATAGATATGGCAGGTGGTCGAGAGCATGTTGAGGTGGAAGCTCTCCCCCTTGGTGTTCGGCTTGCCGTCGATGACTTTGAGGAGGTCGGCATAAACCTGCAGGGCGATAGCGTCGGCCCGGTCATCGTCGTTGCCGAAGAAGGGGGTCTTGTTGACGATCGTCTGGCGCAGGAATTCCTCCCCTGCAAAGTTTTTCGCCACCGCGTCGAGCACCCGCTCCATGCTGAAGGTGCCATCGTCGAAGACATGTTTTTTCATCGCCGAGAGGCTGTCGGTGACGGTGCCCAGGCCGGTGCACTGGATATAGTTGGTATTGTAACGCGGCCCGGCGTCGTAGTAGTCGCGGCCTTTGCTGATGCAATCTTCGATGACCACTGACAGAAACGGGGCCGGGGCGTACTTGGCGAACATCCGGTCGATGTAGTTGCTGACCCGGATTTTGAGATCGACGATGTAATTCAGCTGCTTGACGAAGGCCTGGTAAAGCTCATCGTAACTCTTGAAGGTGCGTGGATCGCCGGTTTCTATGCTGACCCGTTTGCCGCTAACCGGGTCGATGCCGTTGTTCAACGTCACTTCGACGATCTTCGGCACGTTCAGGTAGCCGGTGAGGATAAAGGCCTCCTTGCCGAAGGCACCGACCTCGATGCAGCCGCTGCAGCCGCCCTCGCGGGCATCTTTGAGCGATTTGCCCTGGCGCATCAGCTCGGTGACATAGACATCGGGGTTGAACACTGACGGATAACCGTGCCCCTGGCGGATCACCTTGCAGGCCGCCTCGAGGAAGCGGTCCGGAGTTTTACTGCTGATGTGCACCGCATTGCCCGGCTGCAGGATGTGCAGCTCCTCGACGATCTCCAGCATGATATAGCTGACCTCGCTGACGCCGTCCTTGCCGTCGCCGGTGATGCCGCCGATGTTGAGGTTGGTAAAGTCGTTGTAGGTGCCGCTCTCTCGGGCGGTGATGCCGACCTTCGGCGGTGCCGGGTGGTTGTTGACCTTGATCCAGAAGCAGCAGAGCAGCTCCTTGGCCTGCTCGCGGGTCAGGCTGCCGGCGGCG
>CALZHR010000107.1 GCA_945787335.1 uncultured Desulfuromonadales bacterium | reverse complement strand
GCGCCGAGGATCTGCTTGAGATCCGCTTCGGCGGTGCTGATCGGGCCGATGTTGTAGTTCTCGACCAGAAAGTTCAGCACGTTCGGGGTCACGAAGGCCGGCAGCGAGGGGCCGATCTTGATGTCCTTGATGCCGAGATAGAGCAACGTCAGCAAAATCGCCACCGCCTTCTGCTCGTACCAGGAGAGCACCATCGACAGCGGCAGGTCGTTGACCTCGCACTCGAAGGCGTTCGCCAGGGCGACCGCGACCTGGATGGCGCTGTAGGCGTCGTTGCACTGGCCAACATCGAGCAGCCGCGGGATGCCGCCGATATCACCGAGCTCCATTTTGTTGAAGCGGAACTTGCCGCAGGCCAGGGTCAGGATGACGGTATCGGCCGGGGCCTTCTCGGCGAACTCGGTGTAGTAGTTGCGGCCCGATTTGGCGCCGTCGCAGCCGCCGACCAGAAAGAAGTGCTTGATGGCGCCGCCCTTGACCGCTTCGATCACCTTGTCGGCGACGCCGAGGATGGCGTTGTGGCCGAAGCCGGTGAGGATCTCTTGCCCCGGAGCATCTTCGAAGCCGTCGCACGCCTGGGCCTTCTTGATCACCGCGGAGAAATCCCAGCCGTCGACATGCTTGACGCCGGGCCACTGCACCAGCCCCCAGGTGAACAAACGGTCGATGTAGCTTGCGGCCGGCTTCTGGATGCAGTTGGTGTTGAAGATGATCGCGCCGGGGAACTGCTGGAACTCCTTGTGCTGGTCCTGCCAGGCGCCGCCGAAGTTGCCGGCCAGGTGGCTGTACTTCTTCAGGCCCGGGTAGCCGTGGGCGGGGAGCATCTCGCCGTGGGTGTAGATGTTGACGCCGGTCCCTTCGGTCTG
>CALZHR010000106.1 GCA_945787335.1 uncultured Desulfuromonadales bacterium | reverse complement strand
GGCGGCCTGGTCTTCCTCGATCAGCAGCGCGCCGAGGGGGTTGATCGATTCCAGGAAGTGGGGGTTGATTTCAAGCGCCCGGCGATAATAGGCGATCGCCTCTTGCCGTTCCTTGCGCGCCCGCATGATGCTGCCCATGTTGTTGAGCGCCTGGAGATGTTTCGGGTTCAGGGCCAGCGCCTGCTGCTGGCACTGCTCCGCCAGGTCGTAGTCTTTACGGTCGTAGTAAGCGATCCCCAGTTTGCAGTGGGCGGAAAACGACTTCGGGTCGAGCTGGGTCGCCTTTTGGCCATGCCTGATCGCCTCGTCCAGGCGTTTCATCAGCCGGCACATCTCACCCCGGTTGGCATGGAACTGGGCAAACTCGGGGAGGATTTCTATCGCCTTGCCGATCATCTCCAGGCCGAGCTCGGTCCGGCCGACCCGGTGGGCGATCAGCCCGAGCAGGTGGTGGGCATGCGGATGGTCAGGCTGTTTCGCCTGCACCTGGCGCAGGATCTGTTCCGCCAGCTGCAGTTCGCCGGCATCGATCTTCTCTGCGGCGATCGCCAGCGCTTGCGGGATCGGAATATTTTGCGGAATGTCAGTCACAACTCTGCTACCTCGTTTATTTGCATAATGGTTGGTTGGCGGCTTGCCAGCGTTTCATCGTAATTTTCAGGACGACAGTTTACTGGAAAACAAAGCGGGGCGGTGAAAAAAATCACCGCCCCGCTTTGTTGGTTGTTACTGGCGGAGTTAACGCCTAGAAGTTCCAGTTGAGTTTCAGCGAGACCGACTGGTTGGTCAGGTCCTTGCGGCCTTCCAGGTCGTAGCGCAGGTCGAGCTGCAGCTCTTCATCCCTGCCGAAGGTCATGCCGGCGCCGGCCACGTAGACCAGCTCCTCCGGCTTGATGCCGCTGGTGGTAAAGGCGGCGTTCGGCGCCCCGGCCCAGGCGGCGGTGATGCTGCCCTTGTCGGCGAGGGTGTCGTAGCCGAGTCCGGCGTTGACCGAGACCAGCATGTTCTGGTCGATGCTGTACTCCAGCTCGCCATCCAGGCCGAGGATCAGCTCGTCGACGCTGTTGCTGCCGACGGTCAGGTTCTCGGCGCCGGCGCCGGCTTCGCTGTAGCCGTCGTTATCGACGTAGCTGTAGTCGGCGCGCGCCGACGGGGTGAAGCTGGTCTTGTCGTTCAGGGCGAAGCTCCGCGCCCGCTTGACGCCGAGGTGGGTGCTCCAGCTGTCGTAGTCGCCGGTGGCGGTTGCGTTGAGCAGGGTCTTGCGGCTGGTGTCGGTCTTCTGCAGGCCGAAAGCCGCCTGCCAGCTCAGCTCGGT
>CALZHR010000105.1 GCA_945787335.1 uncultured Desulfuromonadales bacterium | reverse complement strand
CTGGATCGCGGATAATGGTCATAAATGTCGCCCGTGCCTGCTTGAGAATATTCAGCACCCGGGTGCCGCCAGCGCCCATGACCCCCTCGAAGATGAACTCGAGGATCTTCATTCCCACCTCGGCGGCAAAGTTGATTATTCGGCGGACCGGAGAGCGAAACAGATTGACGACTCGCTCGAAGGCACCGATCGGATCGAAGATATCGTTAATCGAAAATGAACTCCAGAGCCGACCGAAAGCAGCACGAACACTGGACATGATGTCGAGGAACTGGGTCACCCGTTCACTGATCCAGGTGAAGGCCCGATCGAGCGCCCCCGACTCCTGCAGGTTGCGGAATTTTTCCCGGCCACCGGGAACAAACTCCATAAATCCGCGCACCAGGTTGGTTGCGGTACGCGCTACCACCTCGCCGGTGAAGGGATTGCGACCCAGGATAACCGTCAGCAAAGTGAACCCAGGCACTCGCTGAGCAAAACGGGTCAGCGCCGCGAGCAAGGCATCCTTGATGAAGTTCAGGACAGTGGTCGCCACATTCCAGGCAAAGCGCGCCACCCGACCGACGAAGGGGGTAAAAATCCCCACCGTACGCCGGAAGGCGGCAATGGGATTAGTCAGATCGCGAATCGAAAAGGCTTCCCAGGCCTCGCTGAACAGGGCGCGGATTTCGGCAAAGCTGAAGTTAAGTAGCGCAAGTTGCTGATCGATCCAGGCGGCAACGCGCTGGATGGTGCCGGTCTCGCGCATCTTCTCCAGATGCTGGCGTTGGCCGATTAGCAGGAGAAACTCTTCGATGATCTGCGCAGTACTGGCTTCAACCGCTTCACCAGTGAATGGATCACGGTGCAGAATCTTGGTCAGCAGCGAATACCCAGGAACCGCCATGGCGACCCGACGCAGACCATTGAGCAGTGCCTCTTTGACCATGGTCAGCAGTTGCCGCACCAGCGAACTGGCGAAACCGCGCACATCCGACACCAGGCGACCCAGATGACGGCGAAGAACGCCAAGGTTGTAGGCGAAAGGATCGAGGCGGATGAAATCCATCTCATCCCAGGCGGTGCGCACGGTCTGTTCGAGCCGCGCCAGGCTCAGGTTAAAGCGGGCCAGCTCGCCGCGCACAAAGCCGAGGGTGCGCCCGATGATGCCATGCTCGACCAGTTTATCGTAGAGCAGGGTGCCCATGGGAACCAGCCCCATCAAGCCACCGATCAGGTTTTCGGCAGTGCGTGGTACAGAGCGCCCGGCCAGCGGGTCGTGACCGATGATCACCGTCATCAGAGTGTAACCAGGGACATGGCGGGCATAAGTGGCAAGCCGCTCGGTGATAAAGCCGGGCAACCGCTGAATCCGCTCTGGGGTGCGCTGCACTTCAGTCTGCTGCTGATGTGGCGCCGCCCCCTGCTGTACCACATGGGTCAACTCATGGGCCAGCAGCCGCTGACCGCCACTGCTCTGTTGGTCGAGCTTGCCGGAATTGAAATATATATGGCTCCCGTGGGTGAAGGCCTGGGCGCCGATGGCGCGATTCATCTGTACTGAAGTTGCATCGTTATGAACCCGGACGGCGGAAAAATCAGCACTGAAGTGCCCTTCCATCTGCGCTTGAACTGTCGGGCTGAGCGGTGCCCCGCCGGTCTTGCTGGAGCGGATCGCGGATTCAACCGAGCTGGGTGCGGAGCGCTGAAAATTCGGTCCGGCTTTGGCCAGCAAACTCTCTTCCTCTTCAGGTTGCCGCAGCAACAGTTTTGGTTGCGCCTCTTCCTCTTCTTCCTGGCGCTGCAGATCCGATTTTGTTTGGACTGCTTCTTCCTCTTCCTCAGCCGGTTGCGCCTGCACCTCCTCTTCTTCCTCCTCCT
>CALZHR010000104.1 GCA_945787335.1 uncultured Desulfuromonadales bacterium | reverse complement strand
GGTAAACCAGATAGGGCAGGGGCAGCAAAAACCCGGCCCAGGGGCAGGCAAACTCGATCATCCGTGTCTCCCTGGTGAGGTCGGTGCCGGTGGCAAACGCCGCAGCCAACGACGACAGAGGTTCAGCAGAGCGGCCGTATCGAGGGTATCAGGTTGCGGCAGATAGGGGCCGTCGGCCAATACCCGGCCGACGCCGGAGCTGAACAGCTCGCCCGGCAGAGCACGATCGAGAAAACGCAGCCAGCTTTCGCCGACCAGGCCGGCACACTCGGCAGGGGGGAAGTGGAGCAGCGCCGCCTGCCGCAGCAGCTGCGAAAGAGCTGTCAACAGTTGCCGCTGGTCGGTCTGCTGACGAAACTTCTCCTCGAGCTGTTGCAGACGATTGAGCAACAAACGCCGATACCTCCGCCGCTGATGACGGCGCCAGAACCAGCATCCGGCGACCGCCAGCAGCAGCACGATAATCAGCACCAGCCACCATCCGGGAGCCGGTGGCCACCAGGAAATCGGCGCCGGAAGATGGATATCGCGTAGCGGCAGGGTCTCGGGATTAAAGGGCGCAGCCGTCGCCATTTCAGCCCCCCGGTCGACTCGACAGCCCCTGACGCAGAGCGTCCAGGGGCTGTTCATCACTGGCGCAGGTCAGAAACAGACTGCCCTGTTGACGGCAGAACTGTTCGATCCGTCCGCGATGAGCGGCGAACCGCTGCCGATAGGCCTGCCGGCCGCGTTGTTCCAGGGTGCTGATGGTCAGGTCCCGGCCACCGTCACTGACCCGGTAACTCCCGGCAGGCGGCAGTTCCGCCTCGAGGGGATCGAAACAGAAGATCAAGCCCAGGTCGTTGTGTCGAGCAAGGAGGCTCAGTTGTTTTTCGACCTGCTCATCCCACTGGACGAAGTCACTGATCAGCAGAATCAGGCTGCCGGGACGTGCCACCCGCCGCAAGCGCATCAGGGTCTTTGCCAGCCGCTGTTGCGGTTCGAAGGGGTGATGCAACGGCCGCTGCCAGGCCGGGTCGGCGACCATCTGCCGCAACAGGGTCAGCACTCCCGCCTTGCCGAGCTGCGGCCGCAGTTCAGCGTGACGGTCCTCGGAAAACAGAAACGCGCCGATCCGATCCCCCTGATCAAGGGCGCGCCAGGCGAGCAGCGCCGCCAGTTTCGAGGCCTGGACCGCTTTGAAGCACCCGCGGGTGGCAAAAAACATCGGCCGCCGGTAATCGAGCGCCAGCAGCACCGGCCGCTCCCGCTCTTCCTGAAACAGTTTGGTGTGCGGTTTGCCACTACGCGCGGTGACTCGCCAGTCGATGCAGCGAACGTCGTCTCCCGGCTGATAGCCGCGGACCTCGGCGAACTCCATCCCGCGGCCGCGTATCCGACTCAAATAGCTGCCACTTTGGATGGATCGCACCTGCCGGGAATGCAGTAAGAAGCCGCGGCTTTCATTGCGCAGAGCGATCAGCTCGGCCAGATCGAGACTGACCTCGGGAGGACGGGATTCTGCGGCGGGTTGGCGAGAAAGTATCGGCACGTTAAGGCACCGGCACCCGGGCAATCAGTTCGCTGACCAGCCGGTCGACGCTGACCCCCTCCGCTTCGGCTTCATAGGTCAACAACACCCGGTGGCGCAGCACGTCGAAGGCGAGCGCCTGAATATCTTCGGGGCTGACGTAAT
>CALZHR010000103.1 GCA_945787335.1 uncultured Desulfuromonadales bacterium | reverse complement strand
AACGTTCCGGCATCGATTGTTGCAGCAGCGCCGGGAAGGGCGTCAGTCAGTTGCGGTTGATTGCTTTTCTCGGCAGGGATTGCCGCAGTTTCTGCTTTTAGTTCAGGCGCAGCAGGGGCAGGGAGCGTCGCCAACTCTGGACTTCCAGCTTCCCTTTGCGCCTGGTCCTTTACAACAACAGCCTCTTGTTCCGCGTCCATCGCTCCGGGGTCTTCCGTCAGTGGTGGGTCCGCCGCCAACGTTCCGGCATCGATTGTTGCAGCAGCGCCGGGAAGGGCGTCAGTCAGTTGCGGTTGATCGCTTTCCTCGGTAGGAATTGCCGCAGTTTCCGCTTTTAGTTCAGGCGCTGCAGGGGCAGGGAGCGCCGCCAACTCTGGACTCCCAGTTTCCCTTTGCGCCTGGTCCTTTACAGCAACAGCCTCCGGTGCCGCGTCCACCGCCCCGGGGTCATCCGTCAGTGGCGGGTCCGCCGCCAACGTTCCGGCATCGATGGGCGCAGCAGCGCCGGGAAGGGCGCCAGTCAGTTGCGGTTGATTGCTTTCCTCGGCCGGGATTGCCTCAGATTCAGTTATTTGTTCAGGCGCTGCAGGGGCGGGAGTTTCTTCTTTCTCTGGGCTATAAATAGCAATAAGCCGATTAGCACTTATGTAGGCCGTCATTCTTCTCGCGTCAGGGTAGGCGGCGGCAATCGTTTTATAAAGATCATCCGTTGCAGCGAAGCTCTTAAAATTGCCGATCCGCAAGGCGTAATATTTGTCGATCTTCTCTATCCTCAGCGAGTCCCTCTCCGCCTCCGGCAACATCTCCAGCACAGAGTCATAATGCCGTCTTGAAGCCTCCTCAACCAGATGGCTGCCGATCTGAATGGTATAAATTAGTTCTACCGAGAAAGCTAAAAGCGGCGTGGTCATGAGCAAAAAAAACGCTATCACCGCCGGTCGAAAGTCGCCTGTTCTTTTCCCGCCATGTTCACCCGCCATGCTGCACATACCCTTTCTGTTCACTGATTCTAGATGATCAAAACAAACAATATCGATAAAATTTTTTAATAATATACATTTAAGCATAGAGCCGCGTTCAATGTAATCCCTATATTGAGTCAATTTAAGGAAAATTCAGCCCGAAAGAGGGCGCGATCTCGTAACTCATCGGCTCGACCTGATCCATTGCCCGAAGAGATACATCCAGAACCACCAGCCTGATGTGTTGTTGTCGGCTGCCAACATCCACCAAGGGGTCTCGGTTTGAAGTTATACTCTGCAAAAAATAAATACAAAGGGCGGGTCTGGTGGGTCAGATCAAGTCGCAATCAACTAACTAATCAATTTATCTGAAGTTTTTGCTTCTGGCTGGTTGGTGGTGATCGGCGGTCCATTATCCCGGCCGTTCCGCAATCGCTGGCAGGCGGCTCAGCGAATCACGTTAAAGCCTATGAACTCATCGGACGCTGTCGTCCATTCGACCTGGAGAGCGTCTACCCTGGCCAGGTCCGGACCCTGCCGGCACCAGTCGACGACCGCCCGAACGGCAGTTTCTTCCCCTTCGAAAACCGCTTCGACCGAGCCATCGGGCCGATTGCGGCACCAACCGCTGACGCCATGCTGTTGCGCGGTTTTCTGCGTATAGTGGCGGAAACAAACCCCCTGCACCCGGCCGCTGACATGTACTTCGGCTCTGAGTTTGCTCATCTTTGACGTCCTTCCTGTCGCAATACCGTCTGTTCTTTCTTCACAATTTTATCATTGCTGTGTTCCAAGTCGACTCTTTTTGCCAGCGGTTTTGGCAGGTCTTTGCGGGTCGAGCGGCTATACTTGCTGAGAAGGGTTTTTAGCGGGAAACTGTGAGGCAATTCGGAACCAGCAGAGGAGGAGCGGGATGCTTCCCATCTTCATCAGTTACCGCCGCGAAGACAGTGCCGCTTTCTCCGGGCGTTTGTTTGATCGGCTCAGCGACCTTTTCGGCGCTGAGAATGTCTTTATCGACGTTGCCGCGATCGGCATGGGGCAGGATTATGTCCAGGCCATCGAAGAGAGGATCGCCTCGTCACGGACGATGCTGGTGATCATCGGGGATGAGTGGCTGGACGCATTGAAGCACAGCTCTCGGAGCGAGGAAAATGATTTCGTTCAGCTGGAAATTTCTACTGCCCTGCGGCTTAATCTCAAGGTCGTTCCGGTTTTGGTCAGCGGCGCCAGGATGCCGGGCGAAAGTGAGCTTCCGCCTGAACTGGCGCCTTTGGCGAGAAGAAACGCCGTGGAGATCCGCAACAGCCATTTCCACCAGGATGTTACGGCGCTGCTTGCCGGGCTGGATGGCGGTGACGTCACGGCGTCGAGCCGTCCGGCAAAGGAAACAAGCAGCAGAGCGAGTGGCTGGAAATATCTGTTGGCGGCCGCAGGAGTGATAATCCTGGCTCTTGGGCTTTCCTGGTTTGGCGGGCCGCAGCTTGATCCCGGGGACCTGGTCGGAACCTGGAAAGCGGAAGTGACCAGCCGGCAGGGGACCCGTTACCCGATCGTCTTCCTGTTTGACAGTATCGCTCAGCAACTGACCGGGGAAGTGCGCTATCCAACGGGCGTGGGTGTGATTAACGACGCGCATGTCAGCGACCGCCTGATCCAGTTTCAAACCGAGCATGTCCCGCAGTTTGAGACGGAAGCCGCGACCATCCATTTTAAGGGCCATGTTTTGGGGGACCGGATCGATTTTGTGATGCAACATGATCAGGGGCAGGATCGGTTCACCGCGGTCAAGAGTTCCGAATAGTTCATTCCGCCTCCAGCTGCTGCACCAGCTGGAGAAATCCCTCTTCATCAAGTACGGCAATCCCCAGCTGCCCGGCCTTGGCCAGCTTGCTTCCGGCGCCGGGGCCGGCGACGACGTAATCGGTCTTTTTGCTCACCGAACCGCTGGCGCGGCCGCCCTGGGCTTCGACCAGCGCTTCCCCCTCCTTGCGGCTGAACCGTTCCAGGGCGCCGGTGAAGACGAACACCTTGCCCTGCAGCTTGTCGCCGCGTGGCTGCGCTGTGGTGACCGGCACCACGCCGAGCTCCTGGAGCTGGGCGAGGATGCTGCGGTTGTTCGCATCGGCGAAGAAGCGAACGACGCTCTGGGCGACCTGCGGGCCGACTTCGTGGGTCGCCTGCAGCTCGTCCAGGCTGGCCGCCTCCAAAGCCTCCAGCGAGCCGTACTGGCGGCTGAGCACCTTGGCCAGGTGGTTGCCGACGTGGCGGATGCCGAGGGCGTAGAGGAAACGCTCCAGCGATCGGGTCTTGCTCTGTTCGATGGCGGCCAGCAGTTTCTCCGCCAGTCGCTCCCCCATGCGGTCGAACTGAAAGAGGTCTTCTTTCTGCAGCCGGTAGAGGTCGGCGACGCTTTTGACCAGTTCGAGCCTGAGCAGCTGGTCGATCAGCCGGTCGCCGAGCCCATCGATATCCATTGCCGTGCGCGAGCAGAAATGTTTCAGCGCCTCTTTGAGCTTCGCCGGACAGCTCATCCCCTGACAGCGGGGGACCACTTCCCCCTCTGCGCGGGCCACCGGCGAGCCGCAGGCCGGACATTCGCTCGGTTCGGGGATCTTTGCTTCGCTGCCGCTGCGCTGCTCTGTCAGCACCTTGACGATGTCGGGGATGACGTCGCCGGCGCGCTCGACGACGACCCGGTCGCCGATGCGGATGCCGAGCCGCTCGATTTCGTCCCAGTTGTGCAGGCTGGCGCTGGAGACGGTCACGCCGCTGACATTGACCGGTGTGAGGTTGGCGACCGGGGTGATGGCGCCGGTGCGGCCGACCTGGAAGCGGACCGATTCGAGCACCGTCTGCTCCTGACGCGGCGGAAACTTGCAGGCGATCGCCCAGCGCGGCGTGCGGCTCTTCTCCCCCAGCTCCTGCTGCAGGGCGCGGCTGTTGACTTTGACCACCATGCCGTCGATTTCAAACGGGAGCCGGTCACGCAGTTCGAGCAGCTCATGATAGCGCGCGATCACCTGCTCGATGTCATTTGCCACCCGCACCGTCTCCAGGTTAGTGCGCAGCCCCCAGCTGCGCAGCGCCTGCAATAACTCAAAATGGGTCGCCGGCTCCGCACCGCTGATGGCGCCGATGCCGTAGCAGCTGATGGTCAGCGGGCGGCTGGCGGTCAGCCTGGAGTCGAGCTGGCGCAGGCTTCCGGCGGTGACGTTGCGCGGGTTGGCGAAGGTCGTTTCCCCCTCTTCGCGGCGCTGCTCATTGAGCTGGCGAAACGCCTCCAGCTCCATGTAGACTTCGCCGCGCACCTCGAGACGCTCGGGATGCTCACCCTGCAGGCGCAAAGGGATCGAGCTTAAAGTGCGCAGGTTCTGGGTAATCTCCTCGCCGCGGCTGCCGTCGCCGCGGGTGGCGCCGCGAATCAATTTCCCCTGTTCGTAGGTCAGGGCCACGGCAACGCCATCCAGCTTCATCTCACAGAGATAGGCAATCTCCTCCTCGCGCGCGAGAAAGCGCTTCAGGCGGGCGTCGAAGTCACGCAGGTCATCGGCGCCAAAGGCGTTTTCCAGGGACAGCATCGGGCTGGCATGGGTGGCGCTGGGGAAATTGTCGAGGGGAGTGCTGCCGATCCGCTGAGACGGGGAGTCGGCGGTTATCAGCTCCGGGAACTGTCTTTCCAGTTCAAGCAGCTCCTGCAGCAGGCGATCGTAGTCCGCGTCGCTGATCTCCGGCCGGTCGAGAGCGTGATAGAGGGAGTTGTGGCGGTGCAGCTGCTGGCTCAGCTCGGTATGGCGGGCACGGGCAGCGGAAAGCTTTTGCGAAGCAGGTTTTGACATCAATGGAGTCCTTGTGCGGCGGTATGTCGGTTGTCTTGTCGGCTTATAGCATGGGCTTTGTTTCCGTGCAACGGCAAGCACTTTCCCTTTCCGGTCGATTGCGTTACACTGCCGCAAATTTCAATCTTTTCGCTATACTTGGCAGTACGTTGCTTGCCTGCAGGTGGGCAGATGTGATTGCTTGTGGTGTGACCCTGGTCTGGAGATTTGATGTCCGACGAAGCGATATGGCGTTTGTTGGGGCTGCTGGTCCTGCTGGCCCTTTCGGGATTCTTTTCTGGCTCTGAAACGGCTTTGCTGGCATTGGATAAGTTACGTGTCCGTTTTCTTCAGCAGAATGGGCGGGAGGGCGCAGATAAGCTGGCGAAGCTGCTGGATGACCCCGATCGGCTGCTGAGCGGGATTCTGGTCGGCAACAACCTGGTGAATATCGCCGCCTCGGTGATTGCCACGGGCCTGTTCGTCAGCCATTTCGGCGAACGGGGGGAATGGCTCACCGTGCTGATTCTGACGCCGGTTCTGTTGATCTTTTCCGAGGTCTGCCCGAAGACCTACGCCGCACAGTACCCGGAAAAAGTTTCCTTCATGGTGCTCGCACCGATCCGGCTGGTGATCTGGCTGCTGACCCCGGTGGTGCATGTGGTCTCCTCGACCTCCCGGCTGATGACCAGTTTCTTCCGCCGAGGGGATAGCGAAAGCCTGTCGATTTCGGAGGATGAGATCCGCGCGATTATCGAAGTCGGTGAAGAATCGGGGGTGGTCGCCGCCGAGCAGCGGCGCATGCTGCACGGCATCTTCGACCTCTCGGAGACCCGGGTGAGGGACGTGATGCTGCCGCGCACTGAAGTTGTCGGGCTGGATGTCAAGGCGAATTTTCAGGAGGTGCTGGAATCGATCCGCAGCGCCAAGCACTCGCGATTCCCGGTCTTCAGCGACGATCTCGACAGTATCGTCGGGGTGGTGCATTCCAAGGAGGTGCTCGACTATATCGATCGCACCGAACAGTTCTCACTTCGCGATCTCTGCCGGAAACCCTACTTCGTTCCCGAGTCGAAGCGGGTCGCGGTGCTGCTGCAGAGTTTTCGCCAGAAACGCGAGCACATGGCGATCGTCGTCGACGAATACGGCGGCGTCGAGGGGATCGTGACCCTGGAGGACGTGGTCGAAGAGATCGTCGGCGAGATCCACGATGAGTACGATATCGAAGAGGTTGATTTCCGCCAGCTCGGTCCGGGGCGCTACCTGGTCGATGGCGCGGTTTCGCTGCGCGCGGTGAATCGTCGCTTCAAGCTCGAGCTGCCCGAAGAGCACGCCACCACCCTGGCGGGGTATCTGCTGCAGGTGATGGGGAAGATCCCCAGCGAAGGGGAGTCGTGTAACGAAGGCGGAATAGTTTACCGGGTCAGGCGGATGGAGGATCGCCGGATCGAGGAGGTGGAAATGGTCCTGGCAGGCAAAGGGAGCTGACGCTCTCCGGGCAGCAATTGATAAAATCTGGAGCGATCCACCGATGTGGATCGCTTTTTTTGTGATTTTTTTTCGGGCGAATAGCCGTACCGGGCGGTCGCATTCGGTCTGCGAATGACAGTTGTCGCCGAGCTGAAAAATAAAGTTTAGTTATTCCGGTGGTTTGCTTCTCGTCGATGAGTGCTTAATGAAGCTAAGTCCCTGTCATCGCAGCATTTTCCATATCTGACAAAGCCTTGAAAAACCGGGATTAATTCTTGACAGACCAATGAGCAGTCGCTATTCTTTCAGCATTCTGGTGTCAAATGGTGTCAAGCGGTGTCAATTATGAAGTTTTCCGGTGAATATAACGTCAGTGTCGACTCGAAGGGGCGGATCAGTATTCCGGCCTCATTCCGGGACGAACTGCGTGTAGTTTACAAGAGTGAGAGCCTCGTTGTCACCCGTTTTAAGCAGGGGCTGGTGGCCTATCCCCCGAGCTGTTGGGAAGAAATCTGCGCCAAGGTGCTGGCCATGCCGCTCGGTCGGCAGCGGGAAGCCAATCTGCGTAACCGGATCGCGCCGGCCAAGGAATGCACCTTCAACGCCCAGGGGCGGATCCAGATTCCGCAATCGTTGCGTGATCATGCCGGGTTGGGTAAAGAGGCCGTGGTCATCGGCATGTTCGAAAAAGTCGAGATCTGGAGCCAGCAGGCCCATGCAGCAATTACCGCTGAATCGGAAACCCTGCTCGATGAAAATGCCCAGGAGCAGGCCGAGCTGGGATTTTAACTGATGACCGCAGCCGCCTTTGAGCATCTGTCGGTAATGCCCGAAGAGGTACTGCACTGGCTTCAGCCGAAAGCTGCCGGTGTTTACCTCGACGGGACCCTGGGCGGAGCAGGGCATGCCCGGCTGATTCTCAAGGCGGCGCCGGCAATCCGCCTGATCGGCCTCGATCGCGATCCGGCGGCGCTGCAGAAGGCTGCCGAGGTTCTGGCACCGTTCGCGGAGCAGGTCAGCCTGCATCACGCGACCTTCAGCGAGGCCGGCAGTATTCTCGCTGAGCTGGGGATCGAGAAGCTTGACGGCATGCTGCTCGATCTCGGGGTCTCTTCTCATCAGCTTGACACTCCGGAGCGGGGTTTCTCCTTCCGCCACGATGCCCCACTCGATATGAGAATGAATCCCCAGGCCGGCCAGACAGCGGCCGATGTGCTCAATCTGCTCGATGAGCAGGAGCTGGCAAGGATCTTTTTTACTTACGGAGAAGAACGCTACAGCCGGCGGATTGCCAGACGGATTGTCGAACAACGTAAGGTCCAACCGCTGACCCGCACGAAGGAACTGGCCGAACTGGTTCGACAGGCGGTTCCCGGCGGTCAGCGGCCGGCGCGTATCCACCCGGCGACCCGGGTGTTTCAGGCGCTGCGGATCTACATCAATGAAGAACTCGAGCAGGTCGAAACGGGAGTTGCCGCCGCTGTCGATCTGCTCAAGCCGGGTGGCCGGCTGGTGGTTATCAGCTTTCATTCTTTAGAAGATCGCATCGTCAAGCGGATCTTCCGTGAACGCGCAAAAGGCTGTGTCTGCCCGCCGCGCCTGCCGGTCTGCCAGTGCGGCAAGACCGCCGAGGTCAAAGTGCTGACCCGCAAGGGAGCGCGGGCCTCAGTAAACGAAATTGAGATAAACGCTCGCTCACGCAGCGCGGTACTACGAGCGGCTGAACGCTGTTGATCGCAACGATCAGTCAGCCTAGGATAGAACAGGGGAGGCGCGCCATGCCTGAAACTCTGCCGAGAACAATCGTCAAGATCAATGGATTTTCCCTCCACCGGCCCAGTCTGGCCCCGGTCATTGTTGCCATTATTCTCGTGTCTTTGCTTTCGCTCCTGTTTGTCTGGTCGCGGTTGCATGCCATTAACCTCGAATACAGCCTCTCCAACCTCGAACGCGGCATCCGCTCCGGCCAGCAGCAGATCAAGCAGCTCGAGCTGGAGGTCGCCTACCTGGCCCGTGACGAGCGGATCGAGCGGCTGGCCCGCGAGAAACTGGGGCTGCGTCCGCCGGCCCCCGGTCAGATCATCAGGGTCGATTGAGATGGCGGTAACGGAGCGCGGAATCCAAATCCGTATCCGCCTGTTCGGCGCTCTGTTTGTTCTGGCGTTTATGGCGATCGCCGCCCGGGCCTATTTCCTCCATGTGGTCATGGCCCCCGAGCTGCAGGATCGCGCCGACCAGCAGCGTCAGCGGATTGTCGAGCTGGCGCCGCAACGCGGCAGCATCCTCGACCGAAACGGCGATCCGCTGGCGGTCAGCCTGGATGCGGAATCGCTGTATGCCGACCCGAAGCTGATCGCCGAGCCCAAAGCGGCTGCCGGCAAGCTGGCCGGTCTGCTGAAGATGTCGCAAAAGGAGCTGAGGAAACTTCTCGCCGAGAAGAAGCGTTTCGTCTGGATCAAGCGTAAACTGGAACCTGAAGTCGTGCAGCAGGTCCGCCAGCTGCGGATTGCCGGGCTGCAGTTCGTCACCGAGCATAAACGCTATTACCCGCTCGGCAGCGTCGCCGCCCACGTGGTCGGTTTCACCGGCCTGGACCCCAAGGGCCTGGAAGGGATCGAGCTGGAGTACGATCAGCAGCTGCAGGGGGAGCCGGGGCGGCTGATGTCGCAGCGCGACGCGCGCGGCCGGGGGATGGCAACCGCCGGGCAGCTGGTGCAGGGCGGCGAGGAGGGCAACAGTCTGGTCCTGACCCTGGATCGCTCGCTGCAGTACATCGCCGAGAAAGAGCTGGCCCGCGTGGTCAAGGAGACCGGCGCCGTCGGCGGCACCGTGGTTGTGCAGGAGCCGGCCAGCGGCAAAATTCTCGCCCTGGCCAGCCAGCCCGATTACAACCCGAACCTGCCGGGCAACTACCGGGCCTCGAAACGCCGCAACCGCGCGGTCTGCGACATGTTCGAACCGGGCTCGACCTTCAAGCCGTTTCTCCTGGCCGGAGCCCTGGAAGAGGGGATTGTCCGGCCGGGGCAGAAGACCGATTGCGAAAACGGGCGCTTCGAGGTCGGCGGCAAGGTGATTCGCGACCATGCCCGCTACCGCAAGCTGACTTTGCAGGAGATGCTCAAGTTCAGCAGCAATATCGGCTTTGCCAAGCTTGGCAAGGCCTTGGAGCGGGAGCGTTATTATTCCTATATCCGCGACTTCGGCTTCGGGGAGCCGACCGGCATCGACCTGCCCGGGGAGGCCAGCGGTCTGGTTCGGCCACACTCGCGCTGGTTCGAAATCGATCTGGCGGCGATCTCCTTCGGCCAGGGGCTAAGTGTGACCCCGGTGCAGATGGCAACGGCGATGTCGGTGATTGCCAATGGAGGCTTGCTGATGGAGCCCTACCTGGTCGAGAAAGTAATCGACGGGCATGGCCAGGTGGTGCAGCGCCGGTTGCCGCAGGTTAAGCGGCGGGTGGTTTCGGAAGCGACCGCGCGCACGGTTCGCCAGATGATGATCACGGTAACCGAGCCGGGTGGCACCGGAACCAAGGCGGCGTTGCCCGGTTACCTGGTCGCCGGCAAGACCGGGACCGCGCAGAAGGTTGATTCGGTGACCGGTGGTTATTCCCCGGACAAGCGGGTTT
>CALZHR010000102.1 GCA_945787335.1 uncultured Desulfuromonadales bacterium | reverse complement strand
CACCTATCTGGGGTTTCCCTGAGTGATGCGAAGGAGCCGTAAGCAGATGAAACCTTCAGTTGTGCTGGCCAGTTTATTGATGCTGATCGGCTGTACCCATTCGCCGCAGGGGGTGGCGCCGTTGGAGGACTTCGCGCTGGAGCGCTACCTGGGCACCTGGTACGAGATCGCCCGACTCGATCATCGCTTCGAGCGCGGACTCAGCCGGGTCACGGCCAACTACAGTAAGCGCGCGGACGGCGGTATCGACGTGCTGAACCGCGGCTATAACAGCCAGACCGCCCACTGGCAGGAGGCCTCCGGGCGGGCCTATCCGCTTGGAGCGCCGTCGCTGGGGTCGCTCAAGGTGAGCTTCTTCTGGCCGTTCTACGCCGGTTATCACATCATCGCCCTCGATCAGGAGAACTACGCTTACGCCCTGGTCTGCGGCCCCGACCGGGATTACCTGTGGATCCTGTCGCGGACGCCGCAGCTCGACGCGGCGATCGTCGCGCGGTTGCTCGATAAAGCGAGCGCTCTCGGCTTTAAGGTCGATGAACTGATTTTCGTCGACCAGACGCAGATAGAAACATCGGGGTGACTACTTTATGAACCTGTTCGGACTCGCCATCATCCTGCTGCTGGTCTTTATGTCGCTGGTCTTTCTGCTGGCGCTGCGGCTCGAAGACAACAGCATCGTCGATATCGCTTACGGCCTGGCTTTTGTGCTGGTCGGCTGGAGCGCCTATCTGCATTCCGGCAGCGGCCATCCCCGGCAGCTTCTGCTGCTCGGGCTGGTCACGCTCTGGGGCTTGCGGCTGGCGGGGCACATCTTTCTGCGCAAGCAGGGGGAAGAGGGGGAGGACTCCCGCTACCGCAAGTGGCGCGAAGACTGGGGTGAGACCTTTGTCTGGCGCAGCTTCCTGCAGATTTTTATGCTGCAGGGGGGCGTTATTTTGCTGGTCGCCCTGCCATTGCTGCTGGTGATCCGGCAGCCGGGCGGCCCCCTGGGCTGGCTTGACCTGCTCGGGGCGCTGATCTGGCTGGTCGGTTTCGCCTTCGAGGCCCTCGGCGACTGGCAGCTGCTGCGCTTCAAGCAGGACCCGGCCAGCCGGGGAAAAATCATGCAATACGGCCTCTGGCGCTATACCCGGCACCCGAACTACTTCGGTGAGGCGACCCTCTGGTGGGGGGTGTGGCTGATCGCCCTGAACGTGCCTTACGGCATTTTCGCCATAGTCAGCCCGCTGCTGATCGATTTTCTGCTGCTGAAGGTTTCGGGGATTCCGATGCTCGAAGCCAAGTATCAAGGGCGTCCCGATTTCGAGGATTACAAGCGGCGTACCAACGCCTTTTTCCCCTGGTTTCCCAAAACGCCAACAGGAGAGTCGCGGTGACCCAGAGCATTTCCCCCCAGCAGAACATCGCCGTCATCGGTGGCGGCGTCGCCGGCATCGTCGCCGCCTACCTGCTGCAGCAGCGGCACCGGGTCAGCCTGTTCGAGCAGAACGACTACCTCGGCGGCCACACCAACACCATCGAGATCACCGCCGGCCCGGACGCCGGCCTGGCGGTCGACACCGGCTTCATCGTCCTCAACGACGCCACCTATCCGTTGTTCCAACGATTCCTCGCCCGCCTCGGGGTAAAGACGCGCGCCGCCGAGATGTCCTTCGGCTTCCAGTGCCGCCAGACCGGGCTGGTCTACGCCGGCACCGACCTGAACGGCCTGTTCGCCCAGCGGCGCAACCTGGTCAGCCCGAGCTTCTTCCGCTTCCTGCTCGAAATCGCCCGTTTCAGCCGCCAGGCACGCCGCGATCTGGAGGCCGGGGCGGTGCCAACCGTGACTCTCGGCGAGTACCTGCAGCGGGGGCGCTTCTCGCCGTTCATGGTCGCCAACTACCTGCTGCCGATGGCGGCGGCGATCTGGTCGACGCCGACGCTGCGGGCCGCCGACTTTCCGGCCGAGGCGTTCCTGCGCTTTTTCAGCAACCACGGCCTGCTCTCGTTCCGCAACCGGCCGCAGTGGCGGACGGTGGTCGGCGGCAGCTTCGCTTACGTCAAGGCGTTCCGAAAACAGTTTGACGGCGAAATCCAGCTCAACGCCGGAGTAGAGCGGGTGTTTCGCGAGCCGGACGGGGTGCGCCTGCACTTTGCAGATGGCACCACCCGCCACTTCGATCAGTTGGTCATCGCCTGCCACGCCGACCAGGCATTGCGGCTGCTCGGTGATCCGAGCGCCGACGAACAGCGGCTGCTCGGCCCCTGGCGTTATCAGTCTAACCACACCGTCCTGCACAGCGACGCCAGCCTGCTGCCGGAACAGCGCTCGGCCTGGGCGGCCTGGAACTTTACCCGCGAAACCAGCGCAGATGACAGCCAGCCGGTCTATGTCAGCTATTACATGAACCGACTGCAGGGGTTTCAAGCCGCACAGGATTACTGCGTGACCCTCAACCGCCCGGAGGCGATTGCGCCGCAGAGCGTTATCGCTGAATTCGACTACCAGCACCCGCAGTACAGCTTCGACTCGCTGGCCACCCAGAGCCAGTTGCCGCAGCTCAACGGCCGCAACCGCAGCTGGTTCTGCGGCAGCTATTTCGGCTACGGTTTCCACGAGGACGCCGTCCGCGCGGCGGCGGCGGTCGCCGCAGGGTTCGGGGCGGCGCTATGAGATCTTTGCTGTATCAGGGTGAAGTCAGCCACTCCCGGCTGACGCCGGTCAAGCACAGCTTCCGCTACCCGGTCTACTTCTACGCCTTCGACCTCGACGAGCTGGCGGAACTGGCGCGCAGCAATCCGCTGTTCGGCTACAATCAGCTGCGCCCGGTGGCACTCTACGACCGGGATTACCTGCTGCCGGGCGAGGCGCCGATCGGTGAGAAGCTGCGCCAGGTGCTGCAGCAGGTTGGAATCGACAGCGAGCCGCAGCGGGTGGTGCTGGTCACGGCCGCGCGCTACTTCAACTATGTCTTCAATCCGATCAGCTTCTTCTACTGTTATGACCGGGCCGATCAGCTGATCTGTGCGCTGGCGCAGGTCAACAACACCTTTGGCGAAATGCACCTCTACCCGCTGGTCGGCCCGGCCGCTGTCAACGACGATGGCGGGTTGCAGTTCGCTGTTGCCAAGCAGTTTCATGTATCGCCGTTTTTCCAGAAAAAGGGGGATTACCAGTTCCATTTGACCGAGCCGGCCGCCAGCCTCGACAACAGCATTCACTATCACCAGGAGCAGCAGCTGACCCTGGTCGCGCGCCTCTCCGGCCGCGCAAGGCCATTAACCACCGGCAACCTGCTGCGCACCATCATCAAACACCCGTTCAGCGCCAGCCTGACCATGCCGCGCATCCTCTGGCAGGCGGCCAGACTCTGTTGGCAAAGGAGACTCCCCGTGTACCAGAAACCGGTTCCCGACCACGCCATGACCATCCGCCCGGTGCCGCCGAACCTGCTCGACCGCATCGGCATGATCCTCTGCTTCCGTTTCTTCTCCCGTCTGCCGCGCGGCGAACTGCGGGTGCGGCTCCCCGACGGCAGCCTCTACTGCTTCGGGAAGAAGGACAGCAAGCCGTCTCTGCAGATGTCGATCCACGAGTACCGCTTCTTCCGCCGGGCGATCTTCGCCGGCGACATCGGCTTCGGCGAAGCCTACACCGACGGCGACTGGTCGTGCGACAATCTGCCCGCTCTTTTGACGCTGTTCGCTGCCAACGAGGCGGTGCTGGACGACCGCGGCATCCTGACCAGCACCCTCGGGCGCTGGCTCAACTATCTGCGCCACCTGCTGCGCGCCAACACCTTGAAAGGGAGCTCGCGCAACATCCGTGAGCACTACGACCTGAGCAACGATTTCTTCGCCAGCTTCCTCGACCCGAGCATGACCTATTCGGCGGCCCTGTTCCGTGACGACGCCGAGAGCCTGGACGCTGCGCAGCGCACCAAGCTGCGGACGATTATCGAAAAAGCCGGCATCACTGCCGAGGATCATGTGCTGGAGATCGGCTGCGGCTGGGGCAGCTTCGCCATCGAGGCGGTGCGGCAGACCGGCTGCCGGCTGACCGGGATCACCCTGTCGCAGGAGCAGCTCAAGCTGGCACAAGAGCGGGTGCGCGAAGCCGGATTGGAAGAGCGCATCGACCTGAAGATCTGCGACTACCGGCAGATCGAGGGGAGATACAATAAAATTGTCTCGATCGAGATGCTCGAGGCGGTCGGCCATGCCGGCCTGAAGGAGTTCTTCGCCGCCTGTGACCGGGCGCTGCTGCCCGGCGGCACGGCGGTAATCCAGGTGATCACCATCCCCGACCGCAAGTACAACGCCTACCGCTTCAGCTCTGACTGGATCCGCAAGCACATCTTCCCCGGCGGCCACCTGCCGTCGATCGGAGCTCTGGCCAAGGCGATGGCCGCAGAAAGCCGGCTGAATATCGCCAGCCTGGACAACTACGGGCTCGATTACGCCCGCACCCTTGTCGTCTGGCGACAGACCCTGCTGAAAAGCCGGGGACATATTCTGGAACTCGGCTACGATGAAGACTTCCTGCGCAAGTGGGACTATTACTTCGCCTATTGCGAAGCTGGCTTTGCTGCGCGGATTATCGACCTGGCGCAGCTGGTGGTGCAGAAACCACCGGAAGAATGAAGGGACGAGAAATGTCGGCTCTGGCGAGCAAGCTGCTCAATCTGTTGCTCTACCAGCTCGGCTGGTTCTGCTGCGTGCTCGGCGCCGCCTGGGGTTATCCGTTGACCGGAGCCGGGCTGGCGTTGCTGTTGGTTATCGTTCACCTGCTGCTGGCGGAGTCGCCCAGGCTGGAGCTGAAGCTGATGGTCATCGCCTGTCTGCTCGGCGTCGTCGTCGACAGCCTGCAGCAGGCACTCGGGGTCTTGACCTTCAAGACCGCCCCCGGTTGGAGCCTCTGGCTGCCGCTGTGGGTGTTCGTCATCTGGGCGCAGTTCGCAACCCTGTTCCATTACGCCCTCGCCTGGCTCTCCGGCCGCTACCTGCTCGGCGCCCTTTGCGGGTTGCTCGGCGGTCCGCTCGCCTACTTTGGCGGGGGCAAGCTGGGGGCGGCCGAATTCGGTGGCAACCTGCTGTTCAGTTTCACTTCGCTGGCTCTTGTCTGGGCAGCGACGGTTCCGCTGCTGCTCTGGCTGAGTCGCCGGCTCGGCGGGCGGGAAGGGCGCTACCGCCGGTTCGGCATCCGTGCCGCTGGCAGGAAGGCAGGGCGATGAACAAGGGATGGCTGAAAAGAGTTTGGACGGGCGTGCTGATCGCGGCGATTCTGCTGAGTGCGAATGTCACACAGGCGGTGCAGATTAGCGGCGTGACCTTTGCTGAAACGGTGCCCGCCGGGCCGACACAGCTGCAGCTGAGAGGGACCGCTGTCCTGACCTGGGGCATCTTTTTCGATGTCTATGCCGGGGCCTTGTACCTGCCGGCCGCGGCTACCGGGGCAGCCTGGCACGAGGACCTGCCGAAGCGGCTGGAGCTGGAATACTTTCGCGCGATCCGCGGCGAGGATTTTGCCGAGAGCTCTGACCAGCTGCTGCGTCGCAATTTGCCGCCAGCAACCTATCAGACCCTGCGTGAACGTTTACAGCTGCTGTATCGCTTATTTCGTGACGTCCAGCCGGGCGACCGTTACAGCCTGAGCTACCACCCCGCGACCGGAACCGAACTGCGCCTGAACGGAGCGCTGCTGGGCGCCATCCCGGGCGCTGATTTCGCCAGCGCCTATTTTGGTCTCTGGCTGGGAGACAAGCCGATCAGCACCGCTTTCAGAGACCGCTTGCTTTCCACAACGACACGCTGAGCGGGCTCTGGAAAGCTGCGCTTCGTTTTCTCGCGCTGCTGAGGTGCTGGCCAGAGCATGGGGAAGGGGCTTCAATTGATCAGCACCCTATCTGAATAAAAGCTCAAAGCCTGGTAGTCGTTGGCTTTTTTTAACGATTTAGCAGGTGCCCCCAAAAAGTCCCAGTCAAGTCCGATGCTTTTTTTCGCAATAAAAATGTAGCCCTCGAACAAAGACAAACGTTATGCACTCCAAGTGTCCTGTTTGGTTAATTCCATTCGCTAATTTCGGCCCTTTTTGCCGCTGCCTGCGTTGCTCAAATTCGGCTTAGCTTTGGCTAGGCCTGCATTTTCGCGCCTTGGCAGCAACAAAAAT
>CALZHR010000101.1 GCA_945787335.1 uncultured Desulfuromonadales bacterium | reverse complement strand
CGGTTTCAGGTCGGCGGCCAGCATCGAGCGGGAAAGGTCGATACAGATCACCAGCGCCGACTGTTGTCGAAACAATGGTTGCGGGAGCTGGCGCCAGGTCGGTCCGGCCAGTGCGCTGACTACCGTCAATAGCGCTACCAGCATCAGTAACAACGGCCAGTTGGCCCGGCGCTGCGAGCGACCGAGCAGCAGGTGCGGCAACAGTGCCGGGTCGCAGACCTCCTGCCAGCTGCGGCTGCGCAACCGGCGGTGCCAGAGCAGCCAGAGCAGGCCGAGCAGGAGGGGCAACGCCAGAAACCAGAGCGGGCGCAAGAAATGGAAGTTGCTCATGTTTTCCTCCGCAGCCCGGGAAACAACTCCCGCAGCACCAATACCAGCGTCCCGAGCAGGGCTGCCGCGAGGGGCCAGGGGAATAGGTCGGTCACCGGGCGAAAGACATCCTGTTCGCGTTCAACCGGTTCGAGCTGGTCGAGCAGCGCGTAGATTTTTTCCAGTTCGGCCCGGTCGCGGGCGCGGAAGTAGCGCCCCCCGGTGGTTTCGGCGATCGCCTTGAGACTTTTCTCGTCCAGATCGCTCGATGGGTTGACGGTCCGCGAGAAGAGAAAGCTTGACACTTCCATCTGTTCCGCGCCGATGCCGATTGTATAGATTTTCAGGCCTTTGCGGGCCGCCAGCTCGGCGGCTTTAAGCGGCGGCAGAGCGCCGGCGGTGTTGGCCCCGTCGGTGAGCAGGATCAGTACCTGCCGCCGCGCATCCCCCTCCGCCCGTTTCAGCGCCAGGCCGATGGCGTCGCCGATCGCCGTGCGGTCCCCGGCCAGGCCGATAGCAGCCTCACTCAGCAACTGTTTGACCGTGGCGCGGTCGAAACTCAGTGGCACCTGTAAATAGGCCTGTTCGCCGAACAGAATCAGCCCGAGACGGTCGCCGACCCGCTGCTCGACAAACGGCTCGGCCACCGATTTGAGCGCCGTCAGGCGATCGACCTGCCGGCCATGCAGGGCAAAATCCTCGATCTGCATACTCCCGGAGAGATCAACCGCCATAATCAGATCACGGCCGGAAATCGGCATCTCGAACGGCTCGCCGAGCCATTGGGGTCGGCTGCAGGCGACCACCAGCAACACCCAGCAGAGCAGGGCTAAAATCAGCGCCCAGCGTGGGCGACGGCTGCCCTGCTGGTGGTGAGCGACCCCAAAGTGCTCGAGTTGCGGCACCCACAGGGCGGCGTCCTCAGCGGCCAGGGCCGGCGGTGCGAAGCGATAAATCAGGTAGGGGAGCGGCAGCAGAAGAAAGGCCCAAGGCCAGGCAAGCTGGATCATCAGCGCCTCCTCTGGCGGGGGGCCGCCGGCAGATTTTTTAGTCGGCGGCGGCAGAGCGCCAGCAGCGCAGCGCGGTCGAAGTTGCAGTCGCGCTGGTAGGGGCCCTGCTCCAGACAACGACCGATGCCACGCGAAAAAGGGGCGTCTGGAAAACCACGATCAAGATAGGTCAGCCAGGCCTCGCCGCTGAGCGCAGCGCATTGCTTGCGGTCAAAAGCACTGAGCATGGCGCGGCGCAGCAAGCTCGAAAGCGCGCCAAGCAGCGCCGTAGCAGGTAGCTGCTGGTCGGTTTCCAGCGCGGTCAACTGCTGCAATGCCTGACGACGGTAACCTAAGCGGCGGGCGCGGCAGCTCAGCAGATACAGGCCGAAAATCAGCAGCGCCAGCAGTGCGGTCAGCAGCCACCAGCCCGGCGCCGGCGGCCACCAGCCCGGGAGCGGCGGCAAATGAATATCGCGCAGCGGCAAAGGCGCGGAGCTGGTCACTGGATTAACGCCCGGCATGCGCACTCCTGGTGAAAAAGGTCGCGTCCTGAGGATCCTGTTCGGTGGAGAGGGGCGCGAAGCGCAGTCGATGCAGCAGGCAGAAGCGCTCCAGCTGTTGCCGATGGGCAGCAAACCGTTCCCGGTACTGATCGCAGGCCGCCCGCTCGCCGGTGGCGATGGTCAGATCACGTTGTCCGTCGCTGAGACGGTAGTTGCCGGCTGCGGGCAACTCGGCTTCGAGGGGATCAAAACAGAAACAGAGCGCGAGTTCAGCGTGACGACTCAGCAGGGCGAGTTCCTTCTCCACCGACTGATCCCACTGGGCGAAATCGCTGAGCAGAAACACCAGGCTGCCCGGTTTCACCACCCGGCGAAGCTTCTGGATGGTCCCGACCAGTCGCTGTTGCGGTT
>CALZHR010000100.1 GCA_945787335.1 uncultured Desulfuromonadales bacterium | reverse complement strand
GAACTGCGCCGCCAGGTGGGGATGGTCTTCCAGAAGTCCAACCCCTTCCCCAAGTCGATCTACGAGAACGTGATTTACGGATTGCGGATTGCCGGAGAGAACGACAAGAAGCTGCTCGACGAGCGGGTTGAAACCAGCCTCAAGGGCGCGGCGCTCTGGGACGAGGTCAAGGACCGGCTGCAGGACAGCGCCCTCGGCCTCTCCGGCGGGCAGATGCAGCGGCTCTGCATCGCCCGGGCGATCGCCGTCAACCCCAAGGTGATCCTGATGGATGAGCCGTGCAGCGCCCTCGACCCGAAATCGACCGCCCGGGTTGAGGAGCTGATCGGCGAGCTGCGCAAGAACTTCACCATCATCATCGTCACCCACAACATGCAGCAGGCGGCGCGGGTCTCCGATTACACCGCCTTTCTGTTCGAGGGGAATTTGATAGAATATGGCGAAACCGAACAGCTGTTCGTCAAGCCGAACAACAAGCAGACCGAGGATTACATCACTGGCCGCTTCGGCTGAACCGCGGGCGAGATGTATCTCGCCCCGACAAATATTTCATCGCAACGTAGGGGCGCCAGACATGGCACCCGGAGACAGAATAGGATAAAAGAACATGGCTGTATTGATGCAACAGGAACTCGATGTCCTGAAAAAGAAACTTCTGGCGCTCAGCGCCGAAGTGGAGGGGCGGGTGCAGCAGGCGGTGCAGGCGCTGCTGACCGGCGACCGCAAGCTGGCCGGGAAGGTCAAGGATGGCGACCCGCAGATCGACAACATGGAGATCGAGCTGGAGGAGGAGTGCCTCAAGGTGCTCGCCCTGCACCAGCCGGTCGCCACCGACCTGCGCTTTATCGTCTCGGTGCTGAAGATCAACAACGACCTGGAGCGGGTCGCCGACTTTGCCGTCAATATTGCCGAGCGGGCCGTCGACCTCTCCGGCGCGATCAAGATCGTGTGCCCCTACGATATCGCCGGCATGGCGAAAACCGTGGAGCGGATGCTGAAAATGAGCCTCGACGCGCTGGTCGAGAAGGACACCGAGCTGGCGCGCCAGACGATCCAGCTCGACGACGCGGTTGACGCCATGCACAGGGAAAACTTCGCCAAGGTCAAGGAGGCGATCCGCGACGACCCGACCTACCTCGACGGGCTGGTCTACTACCTGTCGATCTCCCGCTACCTGGAGCGGATGGGCGATCTGGCGACCAACATCGCCGAAGACGTGGTCTACCAGGTCGATGGGGAGATCATACGCCACGGCGGCATCCAAACCTGTCTTTAGTGGGAGGGCTGATGAAAAGCCCTCATCTTCGGCGTTGGCCTTGAGCTCTCGGCTGCGACGTAGCTGGCGCTACGACTCGCCGTTCACTCTGCGTCCGCCTTGCAGCTAAGGGCTTTTGATCAGCCTCATGAGTCGCTGGTTGCGATAAACTTGATCGGGCCATCCTTTTTGGATAACCCGATTTTATTTTGGAGGATCTCCCATGACCGACGATTTCATCATCATCGCTCACCGCGGCTTCAGCGGCCAGTACCCCGAGAACACCCTGCTCGCCTTTCGAAAGGCGCTCAACGCCGGGGCGACCTGGCTGGAGCTGGATGTCCAACTCTCCGCCGATGGTGAACTGGTGGTGATCCATGATGAAAGTCTGGAGCGGACCACCGACGGGTCCGGTCCGGTCGGTGAACAGACCCTGGCGCAATTGCGCGCGCTCGATGCCGGGCAGGGGGAAAAAATCCCGCTGCTTTCCGAAGTGCTCGATCTGGCTGCCGGGCGGGCGACGGTCAACATCGAACTCAAAGGTGCCGGGACCGCCCGACCGGTTGCCAGGCTGTTGCAGCAGCGGCTGAAACGTCCGCAGGCAAGTCCGGATCTGATCTTGGCATCATCGTTGTATAAGAGAGAGTTAATCGATATTGCGGTGGAGCTGCCGGAAGTTCGGATTGCGCCGGTGGCGGAGGTCCCTGGAGCGGAGCTCTGGAGGCTGGCCGATCGGCTCGGCGCCTGGTCGGTACATCTGGAAAAGTCGTGTATCACTGAAGAGTTGATTGCCGAAGTCCGGCAATCGGGTCGGAAACTGCTGGCCTACACGGTCAACGATATCGAAACCCTGCAGCGTTTTTATCGCTGGGGACTGGACGGAGTGTTCAGCGATTTCCCGCAGCAGTTTTTTCGCACAAAAGGATTGTCTTTTCACGGCAGGTAACCTCCTCAGTTGAGACCTGCCGTTGAGCGACCCATTCATGACCGGGGGAAGAAAGCGAGGCAGGATGATCAGTCCACACCGAAAAAACAACGGTCCCTATTGTTCCCGATTCGGCACCATCGCAGTTGAATCCGGGCTTCTCACTCCAGAGCAGGTCAAGCAGGCACTTGACGAGCAGGTCGACGACGATCTCGCCGGACGGCCGCATCGGGTGATCGGCGCGATCTGCTTTTCTCACGGCTGGTTAACCCCCCGCCAGATCGAGCAGATCCTCAATGCCATGTTTTTTGCGCGGGGCGGCCAGGGCGAAAGGTCTGAGCAGCAGGCGGCCGGTTGATCTGTCCGTTGCTTCCTCTGGCGAAATAACCCCGGTTCGAAACCGGAACTGAAGATCTAGCGAATAGGGTCCAGCGCGAGGCAGGGGCACTCCTTCTGATATTGCAGCTCTGTGCGTAAAAAGGGCGAGCCGTCGGCTCGCCCTTTTGTGCGTCTTGCGCTAGAGATCCCCTTCCAGGTCAAGGCGGAAGAAATCGCTGGCTTTGAGCTGTTCCTCCTCGCTGTGCCTGGTCGGCGCGGTTCCCGGCGCGAAAGCTTCATAGCGCGCTTCGTCGCTGTCCTCGGCCAGCAGCAGGCCGTTTTTCTGGTCGATCGGGTAAAACTCGATGCTGTCCGGTACCCGGAACTCAGTCACCGGGTACTGGCTGATCGCCTGCTGCATGAAATTGACCCAGGCCGGGGCTGCTGCCTTCGAGCCGGTCTCGTTTTTGCCCAGGGTGCGTTCCTGATCGTAGCCGACCCAGGAGACGC
Organism: uncultured Desulfuromonadales bacterium; assembly: GCA_945787335.1. GTDB lineage: Bacteria > Desulfobacterota > Desulfuromonadia > Desulfuromonadales > Geopsychrobacteraceae > Malonomonas. The sequence continues at coordinate 44,162 of CALZHR010000100.1, read as the reverse complement.
TCGCCAGCTGGGGGATGTAGCCGATATACCAGGCATCCTTGAGATTGTTGGTGGTGCCGGTTTTGCCCGCCGAGGGGCGGTTCAGCGCCTTGGCCCGCCAGCCGGTCCCTTCGCGGACCACGCTCTCCATGATGTTGGTGATCAGATAAGCGGTCTCCGGCGACAGCACCCGGCGCGGCGGCTTACGGATCAGCCGCTGGTCTTCAGCCATGCCGTTGGCGAAATCGGCCGGATCGATCGACTCGAGGATCCGCCCGTCACGGTTGCGGATCCGGGTGATGTAGGTCGGCGGAACCAGGATGCCGCCGTTGGCGAAGACCGCGAAGGCGGTCAGCATCTCCAGCGGGGTGACCGCCGTCGAGCCCAGTCCCATGGTCAGGTCGCGGGTCAGCGGGGTTTCGATGCCGAGCTTCTTGGCGTAGTTGGCGGCATAAGCGAGGCCGATATCTTCGAGAATCTTGATCGTCACCACGTTGCGCGAATGGGCCAGGGCCTGGCGGAAGGTGGTCGGGCCGTAGAACTTCTCCTCGTAGTTCTTCGGTTTCCACTCCTCCAGCTCGCCGGTTTCGATCACTTGGTTCTCATAGATCAGCGGCGTGTCGAGGATGATACTGGCCGGGGTGTAGCCCTTATCGAGGGCCGCGGCGTAGATAAGCGGCTTGATCGCCGAACCGGGCAGGCGCTTGGCCTGGGTGGCGCGGTTGAACTGGCTCTCGGAAAAATCGTAACCGCCGACCATCGCCTTGACCTGGCCGGAAAAGGGATCGATGGCGATCAAGGCGCTCTGCGCCAGCGGGTGTTGTTCAAGGCTCAGCTTGAGCGGTTGCTTGCTGCTGTCATCAACCTTCACCTCGATCACCGAGCCGACCGGCAGGCGGGTCTCTTTGGCTTCGCCACTGTTGCCTGATGGCAATTTGTCGGCGCTCACCAGCTTGATCGGCGCGGCCCAGTTTGTCGTCTTATCAAGCGGGATCATTCCTTCGCGGTCACCGATCCGGCAGCGGATCTGTTTGTTCTTTTGGCCGATGACCAGCGCCTGCACGAAACTTCCGGGCTGGAGCGGTTCCAGTGTCAGCTGCTCGCGCTGGCGGGCGAGAAACTCGCTCTGTCCCTGCTCGTCAAGCACCTGCAGTGGGCCGCGGTAGCCCTGCCGCTTGTCATGATCCCGCAGGTTCTTCTTCACCGCCTCGCGCGCGGCCTGCTGCATCTCCAGGTTGATACTGGTCTCCACCTGCAGGCCGCCGGTGTAGAGCAGTTCGGTGCCGAAGCGCTCCTCCAGGTAACGGCGCACCTCTTCGTTGAAGTAGGCGGTCACCTCAAGCAGGTTGTTCAGCCGCGGCTTGATCGCCACCTCTTCTTCCGCCGCCAGCCGGGCTTCACCGGCGCTGATATAGCCCTCTTTGACCATCCGCTCGAGGACATACTTCTGCCGCTCCATCGCCCGCTGATAGTGGCGGTAGGGGGAGTAGCGACTCGGCGCCTGCGGCAGGCCGGCGAGGATCGCGCTCTCAGCCAGGCTGAGCTGCTCGACGTTCTTGTCGAAATAGTTCTCGGCCGCCGCTTCCACGCCGTAAGCGCGGTGGCCGAGATAGATCTGGTTCAGGTAGAGGTAGAGGATCTCCTGCTTGGTCAGGGTCTGTTCCATCCGCCAGGCGAGGATCGCCTCCTTGAACTTGCGTGAAAAGGAGCGCTCCGGGGTCAGCAGCAGCTGCTTGGCGACCTGCTGGGTGATGGTGCTCCCCCCTTGCGAGATGCCGCCGGCCTTGAGGTTTTTCAACGCCGCGCGCAGGATCGACTGGAAGTCGAGCCCCTGGTGCTTGAAGAAATTCGCGTCCTCGGCGGCAACAAAGGCCTGCACCAACTGCTTGGGAATCTTTTCGTAGGGGACCAGAATCCGCCGCTCACGCGAATATTCGGCGATGATCGTGCCGTCATCGGCGTAAATCCGGGTGATGACCGGCGGCTGGTAGTCGGAGAGGGTTTCAACCTGCGGCAGGGTTGCTGAGACGTAGTAGTAGGCGCCGACCAGGCAGCCGACGCCGAGCAGTGGCAGGCCGAGCAGCGCGTAGAGCAGATATTTGAAAAAAGGTTTCATGGTCTGTTGATCGATCCAGGTTAATTTCGGCAGCGGCAAACCGGGCTGGCTGGCTCGCTGCTCATGAAAAACTGACAAAAAGAGATTATATAGCACGTAGCCCGTCGACGGAGCAACAGACGGCTATGCTAGGATATTGATATTTCGGTAGAAAATTATCGATAATTGCATTACTCTGCCGCGCGGTTCGGCTATTTACCAAACCTTAAGGGAGTATACGATGTACAGACGCACCAAAATTGTCGCCACCGTCGGCCCGTCCTGCGACAGTCGCGCTCAGCTGGAAAATCTGCTCAGCCACGGAGTTGACGTGTTTCGCCTGAACTTCTCCCACGGCGAGCCGGAACAGAAAGCGCAGTGGATCAGGGATATTCGGGAGCTCTCCGTGCTGGAGCGGCGGGCGGTTTCGATTCTCGGCGATCTGCAGGGGCCGAAGATCCGCACCGGGTTGATGCGCGGCGGCAGCCAGCAGCTGACCGCCGGACAGGAGGTGGAGATCACCACCGAAGCGCTCGAGGGGGCGAACGGGCTGATCCCGACCACCTACCAGGCGCTGCCGCAGGATGTCGTGCCCGGCGACCAGATCCTGCTCGACGACGGCCAGCTCGAGCTTGCAGTACTCGGCGTCGAGGGCGAGCGGGTTCGCTGCCGGGTGGTGGTCGGCGGGTTGCTCCAGGATCGCAAGGGGATCAACCTGCCGGGGGTGAAGGTGTCCGCCCCGGCCCTGACCGAAAAGGATCTGCAGGATCTGCAGTTCTGCATCGACCAGCAGGTCGACTGGGTGGCCCTGTCGTTCGTCCGCAGCGCCGCAGAGGTCTACCGGCTCAAAGATCTGATCTATAGCAAAAAGTCGCCGCTGAAGGTGATCGCCAAGATCGAGAAGCCGGAGGCGGTGGAGAACTTCGATGCGATTCTCGAGGCGGCTGACGGCATCATGGTCGCCCGCGGCGACCTGGGGGTTGAGGTCGCCTCGGAGAAAGTGCCATTGATCCAGAAAATGATCATCCGCAAATGCAACGCGCAGGGCAAACCGGTGATCACTGCCACCCAGATGCTCGAAAGCATGATTCATAACCCGCGCCCGACCCGCGCCGAAACCTCCGACGTGGCCAACGCGATTCTCGATGGCACCGACGCGGTGATGCTCTCCGGCGAGACCGCGGCCGGCAAGTATCCGCAGGAGGCGGTGCAGGTGATGGACCGGGTGGCGCGGGACGTCGAGGCCGATCTAAAGCTGCGCGGCCAGCGCTTCGAACCGCTCTCCGAGGTCAACGGCTACCGCAACCTGCCCGAGGCGATCGGCCAGGCCGCCTGCCGGGTCGCCGAAGCGGTTGGCGCAGCGGCGATCCTCGCCTTCACCCAGACCGGTAGCACCGCGGCGCTGGTCGCCAAGTACCGCCCCGGCCTGCCGATTCTGGCGGTCACCCCGACCACCCTGGTGCGTCGCCAGCTGGCCCTCTACGGCGGGGTGCGCTCGCTGAAGGTGCCGATCCAGGGGAGCACCGAGGCGCAGATCTCCTCGGTCGAAGCGGCGGTGCTCGAATCGGGGCTGCTCAAGCGCGGCGACGTGGTGGTGATCACCATGGGCAGCCCGGTCTCCGCCCCCGGCACCACCAATCTGCTGAAGGTGCACCGTCTCGGTACCGGGGACTTTTACGAGGTGCACGGCGCCCCCTAGCGGGGGTTGACCGAGGCCGAGTGAGAGCCTATGCTCAAATTGGTCGCGGGTGCCCCAGCGGGGCATCCCTGCACGAGCAGATGAGAAATTGGTAGGGGCGACCCGCTGGGGCGCCCGGGTTTCGCACAGAAAAAAGAAGGACACTAAACATGAAAAAAGCTGTGGTTCTCTACAGCGGCGGGCTCGATTCGACCACCTGCATGGCGATCGCCCGCGAACAGGGGTTTGAGCCCTACGCCTTGAGTTTCAACTACGGCCAGCGGCACACCGTTGAGCTGGAAAAAGCCCGCGAGTACGCGCCGCTGATCGGCGCCGCCAAGCACATGGTGGTGGATGTCGACATGCGGCAGATGGGCGGCAGCGCCCTGACCGCTGATATCGAGGTGCCCAAGGGGGGCGTTGTCGAAGATGAAATCCCGGTCACTTACGTGCCGGCGCGCAACACCATCTTCCTCGCCTTCGCATTGGGCTGGGCCGAGGTGCTCGGTGCCGCAGATATCTTCATCGGCGTCAACGCCCTCGACTACTCCGGCTACCCCGACTGCCGTCCGGAGTTCATCCAGGCGTTTGAAAAAATGGCCAACCTGGCGACCAAAGCCGGGGTCGAAGGACAGCCCTATGCGATTCACGCGCCGCTGATCGACCTGACCAAGGCGCAGATCATCGAAAAAGGGCTGGCCCTCGGCGTCGACTACCGGCTGACCCACTCCTGCTACGACCCGACCCCCGCGGGGCTCTCCTGCGGTCAGTGCGACTCCTGCCGGCTGCGCCTCAAAGGCTTCGCCGATGCCGGCAGCGCAGACCCGGTCGCCTACGTCTGATGGAAAAGAGAGCGCCGATGCCCCAGATGCCCGACATGCAGAAGAGCCGCGACACCCGCAAGATCGCCATTGACAAGGTCGGGGTCAAGGATATCCGCTACCCGATCGTCGTTCAGGACAAGCAGAAGGTCCAGCAGCATACCGTCGCCCGGGTCAACATGTACGTCGACCTGCCGGAGCACTTCAAAGGGACCCACATGAGCCGCTTCATCGAGGTGCTCAACCTCTACCACGGCGAGATCAGCGTCGAGAACATGGAGACGATCCTCGCCGAGATGAAGCAGCGCCTCGAAGCCGACCGGGCTCACCTGGAGTTCGAGTTTCCCTACTTCATCGAAAAGACCGCGCCGGTCTCCGGCGCGCGCAGCCTGCTCGAGTACCAGTGTCGGATGCTCGGCACCCTCGACGGCAGCTTCGATTTCATTCTTGAGGCGAGCGTCCCGGTCACCTCCCTCTGCCCCTGCTCGAAGGAAATCAGCGAGCGCGGCGCGCACAACCAGCGCAGCATCGTCAGCGTGCAGATCCGCTACAGCGAGCATATCTGGCTGGAGGATCTGATCGCCTGGGTCGAACAGTGCGCCAGCTGCGAGGTTTACGCCCTGCTCAAGCGCGAGGACGAAAAGGCGGTCACCGAGCGGGCCTACGACAACCCGATGTTCGTCGAGGACATGGTCCGGGCGGTGACGGAAAAACTGCGCGCGGTCGACGAGATTACCTGGTTCAAGGTGCAGTGCGAGAACTTCGAGTCGATCCACAACCACTCGGCCTATGCCATGGTCGAAGGTGAAAATTTCTAAGTTTGTGGATAAGCCTGTGGAAGCTGTGGATAACTCAAGCCGAAACAAAGCGGTTTTAGGCGTTTACGCCAAGCAGCCGATCGCCGGACAGGTAAAAACCCGCCTCTGTCCGCCCCTCAGTCATCGACAGGCCGCCGACCTCTATCTCTGCTCCCTGCGGGAAACGGTCGGCCGCATGCAGGACGCCGCCGGCTTCGCGCTGGTGCTCTGCTATGCCGGCGAGCGGGACTGGTTCGCGCAGCAGTTCCCCGGCGTCGCGCTGCAGCCGCAGCGGGGGGAGGATCTGGGTGCGCGGATGGCCGATTCGCTCAGTGGCTTCCTCGAACAGGGCTACCGGCAGGCGGTGCTGATCGGCAGCGATGCCCCCGACCTGCCCCTGTCGCTGGTCGAACAGGCGTTTGCCGAACTGCGGCAAGCCGAGGTGGTGCTCGCCCCGGCCGCCGACGGCGGTTACGTGCTGATCGGCGAAGCGGTGCATCGCCCGGAGCTGTTCACGGCGATTCAGTGGAGCACCGGCGAGGTGCTGCCGGAGACCCTGCGGCGGATCGCAGCGTTGGGGATCAACGCCCGGCAGCTGCCCGGCTGGGAGGATCTCGACGACCGGCAGGCGCTCGCTGCCCTGCTGCGGCGTTCGCCGCAGAGCCGCACCGCGACCTGGCTGCGGCAACAGCTGCCGCAGCTCTTTTCCGCGGCGAGCTGACTTGACTTGCCGGCGGTGCTGCCGGATAATCTGACGATTGCAAACTGACTTTCCATCAGCAGCCTCACTTCGCTGCTTTGACAAAGGAGAACACCTTGGGTCTTTGGGATCTGGTCTTACAGGCCGGACCGGTGGTCAAGCTGGTCCTGCTCATTCTGGTCTACTTCTCGCTCGTCTCCTGGGCGATCATCTTCTACAAGTTCTCCGTGGTGCAGAAAGCGATCAAGGAATCGGAGCGCTTTCTCGATTTCTTCTGGAGCAAGAAGCGCTTTGACACGATCGGCCAGGGGGTGAAGGATTTCAGCAACTCGCCACTGGCGACGTTGTTCCGCGAGGGGTATCACGAGCTTCTGCAGCTGCGGAAGAAGTCGGTCAATCCGGACGAGAAGAGTGATTTTTCCGTCGAGCTGGACCCGACCGAAAACGTCGCCCGCGCCCTGCGCCGCGCCAGCACTCAGGAGACCCACCGACTGGAAAAGTACCTGACCTTCCTCGCCACCACTGGTTCGGCGACGCCGTTTATCGGCCTGTTCGGCACCGTCTGGGGGATCATGGACGCTTTTCACAGCATCGGCCAGACCGGCAGCGCATCGCTGGCGGTCGTGGCGCCGGGCATCTCCGAAGCTCTGGTGGCCACCGCCATCGGCCTGGCGGCAGCGATTCCGGCGGTCATGGGCTATAACCACTTTCTCAACAAGGTCAACGTGCTGATCGGCGAGATGGACAACTTCAGCCAGGAGTTTCTCAATATCGTCGAGCGGATGGAGCGGGGGCGCTAGATGGAACTGGGTGGCGGACGCGCCGCAGGCGGGCGACGCAGCAGCATGTCGCAGATCAACGTGACGCCGCTGGTCGACGTCATGCTGGTGCTGCTGATTATCTTCATGGTCACCGCGCCGATGCTCGACCAGGGGGTGGAGGTCGATCTGCCCGAGGTCGCCGAAGCGCCGGGGCTGCCGGCCCAGCAGGAGCCGCTGGTGGTGACCCTGCAGAAGAACGGCCAGATCTCCATCGGCCAGACCCGCATCGAACAGATCGGCAAGCTCGGCCCGGTGATCAAGCAGGCTCTGAAAGGCAAGCCGGACCGCGAGGTGTTTCTCGAGGCGGATCAGCAGGTCCCCTACGGGCGGGTGGTGCAGGTGATGGCGGCGGTCAAGGCAGCCGGGGTGGAAAAGCTGGGGATGGTGACCCGCCTCCCCGAGGAGTAGTCCCCTCCCGATGGAATCCTCCCGCAAACAACGCTGGCGGCAGCTGCAGTCGGTGTTCGAGCCCGGCTTCAGCCGGATGCTGCTGATCTCGCTGCTGCTGCACATCCTGCTGCCGGTGCTCTATTTCACCCCGCTGTTTCCCAAGGGCGAACCGCTCAAGCCGCCGGTCTACCGGGTCAACCTGGTCAACAAGCCGGTCAAAAACCCCCAGGCCGGCCGGCCCGAAGCGGTTGCGACGAAAAAGCCGGCGCCACCAAAGCCAGAGCCGAAGCCGGCGCCGGTAAAACCGAAACCGCTGCCGCCCAAACCGAAACCGGAGCCGCCGAAACCGGAGCCGAAACCAATACCCAAACCGGAGCCGCCCAAGCCAGAGCCGAAGCCGGAACCACCGAAACCGAAGCCCGCGCCCAAACCCGCGGTGAAACCGAAGCCGGAGCCCAAGCCGAGCGTCAGCAAGGCCCAGGAGAATGCGCTGCAGAAACGCCTTGAGCAGCTGCGGAAAAAAGCCGAGCAAAAACAGGCCGAAGAAGATCGAAAGGCCAGGCTCGAGGCTTTGCGGGTGGCGGCCGCCGCCGAGAGCCAGCAGATCGAATCGCCGGTCAAGGATGCACCGGTCGGCATGCTCGACGGCAAGGGGGATGAGGCGGGGGTGGCGGCGGCCGAGTTCGTCCGTGAGTACATCCAGCAGCAGTGGAGCCTCTCCCAGTACCAGATCAGCGGCAGCCCGGAGGCCGAGGTGCTGCTGTTCTACAGCACATCCGGTGCCCTGCAGCACTACCGGTTCCTGGAAAAGTCGGGCAGTTCGATCTTCGACGATTCACTGATCCGGGCGATCAATAAATCGAAACAGCTCAATCAACCGCTCCCGGAAGCGATGGAGTTCCATATCGTCTTTAACCTCAAGGAGATGATGGACCGGCGATGAAAATGATCAAGTACACCTGGCTATTGTTCAGCCTCTGGCTGTTGCTGAGCGGGTCCGCGCTCGCGGTGAAGCTGGAAATCAGCGCCCCGGGGGAACAGACCATCCCACTGGCGATTCCGCCGCTGCAGCCGATGAGCCTGGTGCGGCCGGAGGTGGCCGCAGAGTTTCAGCAGGTGCTGGAGAGCGACCTGGACCTCTCCGGGCTGTTCGAGCTGGTCAATCCGGAGTCATTCCTCGACGATGCCCAGCGCCTGGGTCTGCGCAGCAGCGAGGTCGACTTCGCCCAGTGGCGACTGCTCGGCGCCGAGGCGCTGATCAAGGGCGGCTACCAGATCGAAGGGGAGAAGCTGACCCTCGAGCTGCGCCTCTACGATGCCATCACCCGGCGGCTGCTCTCCGGGCGGCGCTACATCGGCGGGCTGAAAGATGTGCGACGCATCGCCCACACCTTTGCCGACCAGGTACTGCACAGCCTGACCGGCGAGAAGGGGCCCTTTGCCAGTAAGATCGCCTATATCTCCAAGCGCACCGGGAATAAGGAGCTCTACCTGATGGACGTCGACGGCCATCAGCCGCTGCGGCTGACCGCCCACCAGTCGATCGTCCTCAACCCCGATTTTTCTCCGGCCCGCAAGGAGCTGATCTTCACCTCCTACGACAAAGGCAATCCCGACCTCTATCGCAAGGAGATCTACACCGGCCGCGAGTCGCGCCTGTCGATGAAGCAGGGGCTGAACATCGGCGGCCGCTACAGCCCGGACGGCCGGGAGGTGGCGCTGACCCTGTCGAAAGACCAGAACTCCGAAATCTATCTGATCGGCACCGACGGCACGATTCACCGCCGATTGACCAACCACTACGGGATCGATGTCGACCCCTCCTGGAGCCCGGACGGACACAAGATCGCGTTTGTCTCTGACCGCCGCGGCAACCCGCACGTCTTTATCCTCGATGTCCACAGCCTCGAAGTGGTGCGCCTGACCTTCGAAGGGAAGTACAATGCCACCCCGGCCTGGAGCCCGAAAGGGGATCGGATCGCCTTTTCCCGGCTGGAAGGAAACCAGTTCGACATCTACACCATCCGCCCGGACGGCACCGACGAGCGCCGTTTGACCTTCGGCGCCGGGAGCAAAGAGCACCCGCGCTGGAGCCCGGACGGTCGCTTCCTGGTTTATTCGCTCGAACAGGCGGGCAAGAAAACCATTCACCTGATGCGCGCCGATGGCACCGGCAGTCGAAAGATTTCGCCTCCCGGCGGCAACGACAGTCACCCGGCCTGGTCGGGGCACTGGTAACCTGTTTGCGGGATGTAAACGGGTGTTGTTTTTGTTTTACGCTTCTGTATAATGAGTCGAATCTGTATTCTGGATTAATTAGACCATCAACTTCCCTTTAATTGCTTTGTATCGCGTTTGCGAAAGGAGTGGCTGTTATGCAAAAGACCATTATCCATCTGGTCGTGATGTTGTTCGCCCTGACCCTGTTGGCAGCGGGCTGTGCTAAAAAGCCGGTTGCCGAAGAACCGTCCATGATGGAAGAAACCCCTCAGGTGGAAATTCAGCAGCAGGAGCCGGTTGCGGTTGTCGAGCAGCAGGTTGACGACGCTGCGGCAGCCCGTGAGGCCGCTGAAGCCGCTGCCCGCCGCGCCATGGGTGGCCTGGTGCGGATTCATTTCGATTTCGACCAGTACGTTCTGACCGCGACCGCCAAGCAGACCCTGGCCAACAACGCCCAGCTGCTCAAGGCCGCACCGGCGGTTAAAGTCCAGGTCGAAGGGCACTGCGATGAGCGCGGCTCTGACGAGTACAACCTGGCGCTCGGCGAAAAACGCGCCCTGGCGACCAAGAACTACCTGGTTTCCCTCGGCGTCGCCGCCGACCGGATGAGCGTTATCTCCTACGGTGAGGAGCTGCCGCTCGACGCTGTTCAGTCCGAGGCCGCCTGGGCCAAGAACCGCCGTGCTGAGTTCAAGGCACGCCGTTAATCGGCGCAAGACGCAAACTTGGGCCGCGCATTGATTGATGTGCGGCCCTTTTTGTATCGGGAGGTTGAAGATGCGCATCACTGGGGCACTGCTCGGACTCCTGCTGTTGGCCGGCTGCATGCCGCCGAGCCAGGAACAGCTGCGGATGCAGATGGATTTCGAAGAGATGAAACGCCGCCTGGCTAAAGTTGAGGTGCAGAGCGCCGACGCGGTCAGCAGCGGCAGCGCCGATGGCGAAGCCCTGCAGCGTCAGGTCGCCGAGCTGCAGGCCGGACTCGACAACCTGCGGGTCGACTTCCAGTCGATCAACGGCCGGATCGACGACCTGAGCCGTGACAATCGCCAGCTGGCGGATGAACTGCAGCTGGTCAAGGATGACATGGGGTTACAGCTCAGCTCGCTCGGGGAACGGGTCGACCAGCTCGAGCAGCGCGCCGCCGGGCAACCGCGGTCCTCCGCAACCACTGCGCCGGTTGCACCGGCCCCGGCGGTGGAGACTCCCGAGTCGCTCTACCAGGAAGCGCTCGACAAGATCCGTAAGGAGGAACAGTACGCCGCCGGTCGGCAGCTGCTCGAACGTTTTGCGCGCCGCTATCCCGATCACGACCTCTATGTCAACGCTCTTTACTGGAGCGGCGAAGCGCTTTACGGCGAAAAAAAGTACGAGCTGGCGATCCTGCAGTTCCAGGACGTGATCAGCAAGCATACCCAGCACTCCAAGGCGGCCGCGGCGATGCTCAAGCAGGCGCTGGCCTTCGAGGCGCTGGGGGATGCCCAGAACGCCAAGACCACGATGCAGAAGCTGCTGGAAGATTACCCCGCGTCCAGCCAGGCGGCTTCTGCGAAAAAGTATCTGCAGCAATAAGAGGATTTTTTGCTCAGAAGAAAAGGCGCCCCAGTCAGGGAGCGCCTTTTTTGTGTCTGCGGCAGAAAACGGTGCTAGGCCGGCGAGACCTGTTCCGCGTTCAGCGGCAGGCTGATCAGAAACTCGGCACCGCCGGCCGCCGGAGTGCGCAGCTCGATGGTCCCGCCATGGGCCTGGATGATGCCGTAAGAGACCGACAGTCCCAGCCCGGTGCCCTGACGCTTGGTGGTGAAGAAGGGGTTGAAGATCTTTTCCCGCAGCGGTTGCGGGATGCCGGGACCGCTGTCGCGGATGCTGACCCGCAGCTGGTCCTGCTGCAGGTCACCGCCGATCTGTAATGTTCCGCAGCCGTTCAACGCCTGCAGAGCGTTGAGGATGATGTTGGTGAAGACCTGGCGCAACCGCTCGCGGTCCCCCGGAACTGAGGGCAGTGCCGCTGTCAGCTGCAGCTCGATCTGCACCTTGTCCACCGGCACCTGGTGGCTGACCTGGGCAAGGATGTCCTTGAGCAGGGCGGATATCTCGACCTGCTCCTGATGCAGTTCCTGGCGGCCGGCAAAGCTGAGCATGTTCTGGGTGATCAGCGAGACCCGCTCGACCTGTTTCATGATCTCGCGCAGCTCTTCCTGCTCCGGTGCCTCTTGCGCCAGTCCCATCTGTAAAATTTCCACGTTGCCGCGGATGATCGCCGCCGGGTTGTTGATCTCGTGGGCGACGCCGGACGCCAGAGAGCCGATCGCCGCCAGTTTTTCCTGCCGCAGCAGCTCCTCCTGGGTGCGGATCAGCTGCAGGCTCTTCTCTTCCAGCAGCGCGGTGCGTTCGGCGACCTTCTCTTCCAGGCTGCGGTTCAGCTCCTGCAGCTTGCGATCGCGTTCTTCCAGCTCTGCCACCTGGCGCCGCGCCAACAGCGAGAACTTGCGCCCCAGGGTGAGAAAGCCGAGCAGGGTCAGCACGCTGATCAGCAGCAGGTTGCCGGTGTTGCGCCCCAGGCTGTCGGCGGCCTGCTGGGCCAGGCTGCGGCTGCGCTGGCGGGTCAGGTTGGCCAGGTCGGGCTGAATCGCTTCGAGTTGCAGAAAGGCGCTGCGCACTTCGGCCTGCAGCCGCTCCCGCTCGCGCAGCTGCAACAGCCGGTTGCGGGTCAGCTGGTAGAGTCCGCCGCTGCCGGGCCGGATTGTCTGATACTCGGTGTAGATCGCATAACCGCTGCCGAACAGCGCTTCCTTGAGCTGTTCCAGAACCTCCGGAGCCAGTCGCTGCGGGTCGAGCAGTCGCTCATGGTAAAGGATCGCCAGCTGCTTTTCGATCCTTTCCAGGCTCGGCTTGAGCTGGTTGTCCTTCAAGTCGCTGAGCTGCTCGAACTGAGGCTCCCCGGCCAGGCTTTCAACCATCCGCGCCAGATCCATCAGTTCAATTTTTACTTCGTTGAGCACCCGTTTCCAGAGGGTGGCCTGGCGTTTCAGCAGGGTCTGGGCCAGCTCTGCTGCCTCACTGCCGCGCGCCTGGCGCCAGCGGCGCAGCAGCAGCGCATCGCTCAGCCGCTGTTGCCCTTCCAGGCTTTCCAGGGTGTCACGCAGGGTGTTGAGGTGACGACGGACCTCGCTTAGCGTGCGCTTCTCACGCTGGTCGGCAACGATCCGTTGCTGGCGGCTACGCCAGTCGGACGCCTGTTGCCAGAGCTGCTGCAGTTCTCCGGTTGCGGCGCCTATCAGGGTGACGATTCCGGACATCTCACTGCTCTTGTCGCTGAGCAGAAAATGATCCTGCAGCCGGGCGAAGTCCACTGCCGGATAGGGGATCAGCTGCTCGTCCGGGTCGAACTGCAGCAGTCCGGCGATGCTGTTCTGGGCCTGCTGGCTGAGGCGGCGCAGCTGCTGGGAGGTTTGTGAAAGGCGGGCATCCTGCTCAAGCAGCTGCTGGCGTTCCTCGTTGAGGTCGGAGAGGGTCCAGCCGAGGAACAGGTTGGTGATGACGATCGCCACCAGCCCCAGGGTGACCAGGGTCCAGACCAGGCTGGTGATCGACTGTTCGCGACTGCGGCTCACGGTTGCCCCTGGCGCGCGGGGAGCAGCTCGCCGATCCTCCGCCAGTCAAAGGGGATGAAACGCCCCTGCTGCAGCTGGGTCAGCCAGACCTGGTGGCTGGCCTGGTGCTCTTCCGGGCTGAGCAGCAGCGAGATCCCCAGGCCGATATCGAAATTCTCCAGCTCTTCAAGAGCCTGAATGATCTTTTCCCGGTTGAGCGGCGGGCTGCTGTTCTGCAGCGCCTTGAGCAGAATGCGGGCGGCGATGTAGCCCTCCAGGCTGACCGAGCTTGGCTGCCACTCGCTGTCAAGCTGCGCGAGATCTGCGCGGTACTCACGCACCAGCGGCAGCGGCGACGAGAAAGGGTCGGGAACCACCTGGCTCATAAGCACCCCGCGGGTGTTGACCGGCAGGGCGCCGGCCAGCGATTCGCTGCCGACAAAGGAGACGTGCAGAAACAGCGACTGCAGGCCGGCGTCGCGCGCCAGGCGGATGAATTTGGCGCAGGGCGCGTAGGTGCCGACCATGATGATCGCCCGCGGCAGCGGTTCGCTCAGCAGCACGTCGGCGAGGGCGTTCTCCACCGCCAGGGTGTTGCGCTGGTAACGGACGTGCAGCACCCCCAGCTCGTTCCGCAGGCCGCGGTCCTTGAGCGCCTGCAGCCCGCCGGCGTAGCCGGCGTCGCCGTAACCGTCCCGCTGGGTGAAGAAACCGATCTCCTCCGGGCGCAGGCCGCCATGCTGCACCAGCGCCCGCACCATCGAGTCGATCTCTTCGGCGTAGCTGGCGCGGTAGTTGATCAGGTAGCGGTCGGGCGGGGTGCGGCGCAGCACGCCGGCGCCGGTGAAGGGGGCGAAGAACAGGGTGCGGTGCTCCTTGGCGATCGGGATCGAGGCGATCGCCGTCGGCGTGCCGAGGTTGCCGATCAGCGCCAGCACCTGGTGGTCGCCGAGCAGGGTCTGCATGTTCGGTACGCTTCGGGTCGGCTCATAGCCATCATCGAGAGCGATCAGTTCCAGTGGCCGGCCGTGAATGCCGCCGGCGCGATTGGCCCGCTCCAGTCCGGCCTGCACCCCCTGCTGCAGTTGTTTGCCGATTTCCGCCAGCGGCCCGGAGAGCGCGGTCGACATGCCGAAGCGCAGCGGCGCGGGCCGGTCGGCCGGTGCCGAGGAACACAGCGTTGCGCCGAGCAGGTGCAGCAGCGCTGCCAGGAGCAGGGTACGACGACCGAAACGGCTCATGATGCGTCGTTGCCCGTGGCCGGGCGCAAGTCATAATCCTGGATCTTGCGGTCGAGGGTTTTGCGGGTCACGCCGAGCAGGGTCGCTGCCTGGCTCTTGTTCCAGCCGGTTTCCTGCAGCGCGCGGCCGATCTGCAACTTTTCCGCCTCGCGCAGCGAGAAGGATTCGAGTCCGCAGCTCGGATCGGGTGGCCCACCATCGGTCAACCGCAGCGGCAGGGCATCCAGGGTGATTTTGTCACCATGACAGAGGATCGCGCCGCGCTCGATGACATTCTCCAGCTCGCGCACGTTGCCCGGCCAGTGGTACTGCTTGAGCGCGGTTAGCGCTTCGCGGCTCAGGCCGCTGAGCGGCCGGCCGACTTTCTGAGCGGCGCGGCCGAGAAAGTATTCGACCAGCGGTTCGATATCTTCCGGGCGGTCACGCAGCGGCGGCAGGTTGAGGGTGACGACGTTCAGGCGATAGTAGAGGTCTTCCCGGAATCGCCCGGCGCGAATCTCGTCCTCCAGATTTTTATTGGTGGCCGCGACGAAGCGCACGTTGGTGCGTTTGGGCCGCGTGGCGCCGACCGGCAGGAACTCCCCGTTCTCCAGCACCCGCAGCAGCTTGGCCTGAAGATTGAGGCTCAACTCGCCGATCTCGTCGAGGAACAGGGTGCCCTCGTCGGCTTCCTCCAGCAGCCCTTTCTGCGCCTGGCTGGCGCCGGTGAAGGCGCCTTTAACGTGGCCGAACAGCTGGCTCTCGAGCAGGGTTTCGGTCAGCGCCGCGCAGTTGATCGCCAGAAACAACCGCTCGCTGCGCGCGCCGTGGTAGTGGATGGTCCCGGCGATCAGCTCCTTGCCGGTGCCACTTTCGCCGGTCACCAGCGCGTTGGCGTCGCTGGCAGCGACCCGCAGCGCCAGGTTGTAGACCTGACGAAATGCCGGGCTCTTGATGATGATGGTGCCGGGGTAGATCCGCTCGCGCAGCTCCTGCTTGAGGGTGCGGTTTTCCTCCAGCAGCTGGCTGCGCTCGAGGGCGTTTTCGACCAGCGCGAATAACCGCTCTTGCGGGAAGGGCTTGGTCAGGTAGTCGAAGGCTCCCAGCTTCATCGCCGCCACCGCTGATTCGATGGTGCCGTGACCGGTCATCATGGCGATGGTCAGCCCCGGATTGCGATCACGCACCTGGCGCAGCACCTCCAGCCCATCGATATCGGGCATCTTCACGTCGAGCAGCAGCAGCCCGCGCTGACCGTCGTCGCTGTCGAGCCGGGCAAGCAGCGCTTTGCTGCTCTCGAAGCTGTCGACCTGGTAGCCCTGGGCGCTGAGCATCTTCTGCAGGTAACGGCACATGCCGGGTTCATCGTCACAAATATAGATCTTCTGGTTCATCCGCTTGGCCCTGACTTCGGAGGGGAGGATTGCGTCAATTGGGTACACTATAGAGCAGGAGCGCCGGCCTCTGTCCAGCCGAATTGTTGGTAAAACGGCCCCCTGTTTTTTTAAGCTCCTGAAAATACGTCGGAATATTTTTCACTCAGCTGGAACATTGTTTGTTTTTGCCGCCGCTGAGGAGAGGAGTTATATTTTCACTTCCAGTTGCATTCCGGCGGCAGTCTGTTAAAGCTGTAAGTCTAATGAATTTATTCGGCGTGGCTGGATCATTATGACCCAGCCGGATAAAATGTATACAGCACCTTGGTGGCTGTTGACGAATGTAAATAGCTTGGGATATTGCCTACCCGCCTGTTTTTTAATGATAAATGGATATGCGTCCCCGAGCTGGCATGCTAACTGCTTTAAACCGGTGTTCTGAAGATGCGTTCGAAATCTGCTGACCGATCAGCGGTAAGGGCCGACTGATCAGCCTGACAGTGGATTTGCCGAATTTTTCACACAAGGAGGAAAGCATGGAGCTTAGCAGACGAGGGTTTCTACAGCTCTCCGGCGGGACCATCGGCGCGACCATTGTCGGCGTCGGCCTGAAGCCCGCCGCGGCATACGCCGAGCCGTTGGCGATCCAGTATGCCAAGGAGACCACCACCATCTGCCCCTACTGCGCGGTCGGCTGCGGCCTGATCGTGCACACCCGCGGGGGCGAAGTGATCAATACCGAGGGGGACCCGGATCATCCGATCAACCGCGGCACCCTCTGCAGCAAAGGCGCCGCCCTCTATCAGCTGCGCCACAACGACAACCGCATCACCGAGCCGCTGTACCGCGCCAAAGGCTCCAAAGAGTGGAAGAAGGTCTCCTGGGACTGGTCGCTCGACCAGATCGCCCAGAAGATCAAGGCGACCCGCGACGCCACCTTCATGGAGAAGAACGCCAAGGGGCAGACCGTTAATCGCACCGACGGCATCGCCTCGGTCGGCAGCGCGGCGCTTGACAACGAGGAATGCTACCTCTTCCAGAAGCTGCTGCGCAGCTGGGGCCTGGTGTATATCGAACACCAGGCGCGAATATGACACTCCGCCACGGTTGCCAGTCTGGCGACCTCCTTCGGCCGCGGTGCCATGACCAATCACTGGATCGATATCCGCAACTCCGACGTCATTCTGATCATGGGGTCGAACGCTGCGGAGAATCACCCGATCTCCTTTAAATACGTTCTCGAAGCCAAGGACAAAGGCGCCAAGCTGCTCAGCGTCGATCCGCGCTTCACCCGCACCAGCGCCAAGGCGGACATCTACGCCCCCTTGCGCTCAGGAACCGATATCGCCTTTCTGGGCGGGATGATCAAGCACATCATCGACAATAAACTCTATCATTCCGAGTATATGCAGCTGCACACCAACGCGCCCTTCCTGGTCAACCCCGACTTCCAGATGCCAGGCGACCTGGACGGCCTGTTCTCCGGCTACAGCGAAGAAAAACGCAGCTACGACAAATCGACCTGGTCGTTCCAGCGCGACGCCAATGGCGTACCAAAGAGCGATCCGAGCATGCAGGATCCCAACTGCGTGCTGCAGCTGCTGGGGAAGCATTTCTCGCGCTACACGCCGGAGGTCGTCTCCGACATCACCGGCACGCCGCAGGAGCAGCTGCTGCAGGTTTATGAGGCCTACGCTTCGACCGGCAAGGCCGGCAAGGCGGCGACCATCATGTACGCGATGGGCTGGACCCAGCACACCGTCGGCACCCAGAACATCCGCACCATGGCGATCATCCAGCTGCTGCTCGGCAACATCGGCATCGCCGGCGGCGGCGTCAACGCCCTGCGGGGCGAGTCGAACGTGCAGGGGTCGACCGACCACTGCCTGCTGTTCCACATCCTGCCCGGTTACCTGCCGACCCCCAAGTCGAGCTGGAACGACCTGGCCACCTACATCGAGAAGAGCACGCCGAAGACCAACGACCCGGACAGTGCCAACTGGTGGGCCAACCGCAGCAAGTACATCACCTCGCTGCTGCGCGCCCACTTCGACAGCGTTTTGAGCGCTGCCGAGGATTTCGGCTACGACCTGTTGCCGAAGCTCGACGACGGGCAGAACGCCAGCTGGCTGATGCTCTTCGACCGGATGTTCAAAGGCGATATCAAGGGCTTCTTCTCCTGGGGGCAGAACCCGGCCTGTTCCGGCAGTAACGCCGGCAAGGTGCGCAAGGCGATGGCCAAGCTCGACTGGATGGTCACCGTCAACCTGTTCGACAATGAGACCGCTTCGTTCTGGAAGGGTCCGGGGATGGACCCGGCAGCCATCGACACCGAGGTCTTCTTCCTGCCGATCGCCGCGTCATTTGAGAAAGAGGGCAGCGTGACCAACTCGGGCCGCTGGGCCCAGTGGCGCTACCAGGCGGTGCCGCCGCTCGGCAACAGCCGGCATGATTCGGAGGTGATGAACGAGCTCTACTTCCGCGTGGCCGAGCTTTACCGCAAAGAAGGCGGCGCCTTCCCCGACGCGATCACCAAGCTCTCCTGGGATTACGGCTTCAAGGGGCCGGACGGCAAGATCCACCATATGGACATCCACGCCGTCGCCAAGGAGATCAACGGCTACTTCCTGGAAGACAAGGAGATTAAAGGCAAGCTCTACAAGAAGGGCGAGCTGGTCCCCTCTTTTGCTTTCCTGCAGAACGACGGCTCGACCAGTTCCGGCAACTGGCTGTACTGCAACAGCTACACCGAAAAAGGCAACATGCTCGCGCGCCGCGGCCAGTCCGACCCCTCCGGTGTCGGTCTCTACCCCGAGTGGAGCTGGTGCTGGCCGGTCAACCGGCGGATTCTCTACAACCGTGCTTCGGTCGACGCCAATGGCCAGCCCTGGGACAAAAAGCAGCCGGTGATCTGGTGGACCGGCAGCGGCTGGAAAGGGGATGTTCCCGATGGTGGCTGGAAACCCTTAAGTCAGCCGGGCACCAAGAAATCGTTCATCATGCTCCCCGACGGGGTCGCCTCGATTTTCGGTGCCGGGATGAAGGAAGGGCCCTTCCCCGAGCACTACGAGCCGCTCGAGTGCCCGATCGAAAAGAACCCGCTCTCCGGGACCAAGAACAACCCGGTCATCAAGCGTTTCTACGAGGAGGGTGGCCTGGAGGAGGACGTCTTCTACTCCTGCGATCAGCGCTACCCCTACGTGGCGACCACCTACCGGGTCACCGAACACTGGCAGACCGGGGTCATGACCCGCAACATCCCCTGGCTGCTGGAGATGCAGCCGAGCATGTTTGTCGAGCTGAACCCGGAACTGGCCAAGGAGAAAGGGATCAAGAGCGGCGACTGGGTGAAGGTGTCATCCGGGCGCGGCGAGGTGGAAGCGGTGGCGATCGTCACCGAGCGTTTCCGCCCCTTCAAGGTGCAGGGCACGACCATTCATCAGGTCGGCCTGCCCTGGTGTTACGGCTGGAACACCCCGAACGCCGGCGACAGCGCCAACCTGTTGACGCCGACCATCGGTGACGCCAACACCATGATTCCAGAAACCAAGGCCTTCCAGGTCAACATCGAGAAAAGGGGGTGATGAGCGATGGCACGTAAAGCGTTCATGATCGACACCAGTCGCTGCACCGCCTGCCGGGGTTGTCAGGTGGCCTGCAAACAATGGAACAAACTGCCCGCCGATGCCGAGGTCAACCGGGGCTCCTACGAGAACCCGCCGCAGTTGACGCCGCATCTGTACAACAAGATCGAATTTATCGAAAAGGGCGAAGGCAAGGATTTCACCTGGCGGTTCCTCAATCAGCGCTGCCTGCAGTGCGGCGACGCCGGCTGCATCAAGGTCTGTCCCTCGGCCGGAGCGCTCTTCCACACCGAAGAGGGCCTGGTCGGCTACGACCAGGACAAATGCATCAGCTGTAACTACTGCGTCAACGGCTGCCCCTTCGATGTGCCGCGCTACGACGCGAACAACAAGGTCACCAAATGCCATGGTTGCATGGATCGGGTCGCCAACGGACTGCAGCCGGCCTGCGTCAAGGCCTGCCCGACCGCCTCGCTGCAGTTCGGTGACCGCGACAAGCTGATCGCCGCCGCCAAGGCAAGTGGCAAGCAGGTTTATGGCGAAACGGCGCTCAGCGGGCTGGGCGCGATGTATGCGCTTGACGGGAGTCCGCAGGACTACAACCTGGCGGAGAATCCGAGCATCCCGCAGTCGATCTTCCTCTGGAAGGACGTCATCAAGCCGCTCGGCATCCTCGGCTTCTGGGGCGCGGTCGGCGCGGCGATGCTGCACTATGTGACCGTTGGACCGAAGCAGCTCGAAGATGACTTCGAAGACAAGGGAGGTGAGTGACCATGAGTAACTACGTCAAGCGCTTTAGCGCCTTTGATCGCGTCGTGCACTGGGTCCTCGCCGTGGCCTTCTTCGTCCTGGTCTTCTCCGGACTGGGATTGTTTGCCCACACCTTCTTCGGTTACTTTGACTTCTTCGGCGGACCGGAGCAGGGGATCCTGGCGCACAAGATCGCCGGGATCGCCTTTCTGATCACCTCGGTGCTGCTGTTTCTGGCGCATGCCAAGGAAACCTGTCGCTTCGACGGCGATGACGCCAAGTGGTTCGGCGCCTTTGGCGGCTATCTGAAGCGCGGTGGCAAAGAGATTCCGCAGGGCAAGTTCAACGCCGGGCAGAAGCTGTTCGCCCTGTTTTCATTTGTTGCAACCATCGCCCTCGGCCTGACCGGCTGGGTGATCTGGGACCCGACCGCCATGGAGCGGGGCCTGACCCAGATGTCGCTGATGCTGCACGGGCTGTTCTTCATCCTCTTCATGATGGGCGCCGTGGTGCATATCTATCTGGCCACCATCGGCAACCCCGGCACCGCCGACGGCATGCTCTGGGGCTACGTGAAGAAGGTCTGGGCCAAGAAGCACGCCAGCAAGTGGTACAAGGAAGTCATCGGCGAATAGATTCGTCCACAGGGTGCTCCGCAGCCGACCCTGACTGTCGGCTGCGGAGCCGAACCTTCTCATCGGAGGACAGATGCTGCGTTCATTACTGATTCTGCTGCTGGGTCTTCTGGTCAGCACCGCCGGGGCGGCCGACAAGCCGCGGATCGAGGTGCCGCTGGGCGACGCCCCGGTGCGCGGTCCGGCCGATGCGGCCGTGACCATGGTCGAGTTCATCGACTTTCAATGACCCTATTGTCAGGCGGTCGGTCCGACCGTCGAACAGGTTCTTGAAGAGTACGCCGGCAAGGTGCGACTGGTCATCAAGCATTACCCCTATCGCTACCGGGACTATTCCTATCTGGCCGCGCAAGCCGCAGAAGCGGCGCGGGCGCAGGGGAAGTTCTGGGAGTACTTCGATCTGATGATGCACGAGAAGAAGCTGTCCCGCGACGACCTGATCGGCTACGCCCGGCAGTTGAATCTCGACGTCGAGCGCTTCAGCAGCGAGCTCGACAGTGAAACCCACCGGCCACGGGTCGAGGCGGATGTTGACCTGGCCCGTAAGCTCGACTTCTATCAGACCCCGACCTTTGTCATCAATGGCCGCGCGCTGGTCGGCGGCCGGCCGATCGAAAAGTTCCGTGAACTGATCGACGCGGCGCTTGCCGAATCCAAGGGCGGCGGCGGGTGATGCGCCCGCTTCTTCATCTGTCTGGCCTGCTGCTGAGCTGTCTGCTGCTTCAGTCGGGTCCGCTGGCTGCGCAACCGTTGCAGCTGCCGGAGCCGCTGGAGGTTCTGCCGCAGCAGGACCCGGCCAAGGTCGAGCTCGGCAGGGCGCTGTTTTTCGACCGGCGACTCTCCGGCGACGGCACCGTCAGCTGCGCGGTCTGTCACATCCCGGACGAAGCCTTCGCCGACGGGCAGAAGATCTCCGGCGCCTACCCGACCAACAAGCACTGGCGGCACACCAACAGCCTGCTGAATGTCGGGTATCTGGATGTCTTCTTCTGGGACGGGCGCAGCCGCAGTCTGGAGGATCAGGCGCTTGGACCGATTCACTCCTCCTTCGAGATGAACCTCAACCCCCGTTTCCTGGTCGCCAAGCTGCGTGAGATCCCGGAGTACCAGGAACTGTTCGTAAAAGCTTGCGGAGGCGGAGCAACCCAGGAGCGGATTTTGGATTCGCTGGCCGCTTTCGAGCGGACCCTGGTCGTCAACGATTCCCCCTTTGACCGCTACCTGCGCGGCGAAGATGAAGCCCTTTCGGCGCAGGCCAAGCAGGGGTTGGAGATTTTCTTCGGGCCGCGCGGCAACTGCGGCCAGTGCCATTCCGGGCCGCTGCTGAGCGATCAGAAGTTCCACAACCTGGGGGTGGCCGAGCTGCCGGAATTGATCAGCGACCCGCAACATCGCACCACGCGCAATTTCTTTCTCGGTGAGATGGGGCTGCCGCCGATGGAGCGTGACCCCGGCTACTACGCCATCAGCCGGCGGGAAAAAGTTCTCGGCGCGTTTCGCACCCCGCCGCTGCGGCAGGTTGAGCAGAGCGCCCCCTACATGCATAATGGCAGTCTCGGCAGCCTTTCCGAAGTGATCGAATTTTTCAACCGGGGCGGCGGCGAAGATCCGAACAAGTCCAAGCTGCTCAAGCCGCTCGGTCTCAATGAAGACGAAAAACAGGCCCTGGAAGTTTTTCTGCGCAGCCTGAGCGGAAGTTACCCGCAGGTGCGCGCGCCCCGGCCGCCAGGCCTTTAACCCGACAGGAGTCCACAGGGTGGAGTTTATCGAAAGCAAACTGCAACGCCTCAAGCAGCTGCGCAAGCAGCGCCCCCAGTACGCCGAAATCTACGATTTCTATGCCGGTCTCTGCCGTTTCCTGCAGGGGCAGCAGCTGGGCTGGCTGCGCTGCGCGCCCGACCTGGACGGCTGGGAGCCGCGCCGCCAGGCCGGCTTCCCGCTGCTCACCCGAGACGCGCTGCAGATCGATGCCGCGGCCGCCAGCAGCTTTATCACCGCGCTGATCGACACCTTTATCGAGCATGGCCAGCAGGGGGAGGCGGAGCTGAAGACGCTTTCCGCCGCCATCAGCGCCGGTGATATTGCCAGCGACAAGCTGCTGCTCGCCTGCCTGGAAAAGGACCGCGCGCCCCTCGAAGCGGCGGCCAACGGGCTGGAGATCCCTGCCGCCCTGGTCGAGTATGTCTGCTCCACGGCTCTCGCCTTCGGCCTGCAGCAGTGGCGGGACACGGCTCCGCAGCCGCTGTTCGATGGCTGGCAGGAAGGCTACTGTCCGCTCTGCGGGGCGGTGCCGGCGATGGGCGAACTGGCCGGGGAGGAAGGGAAAAAGCAGCTGCATTGTTCGATCTGCGCCTGCGATTGGAGCGTCACCCGGCTCAAGTGCAGCTACTGTGGCAACGAGGAGAGTGACAGCCTGGAGTATTTCACTGCCGAAGGGGAGATCGGTTATCGGGTCGACCTCTGCCGCAAGTGCTCCGGCTATCTCAAGGTGGTTGACAGTCGCGAGCTCGGTGCCGGGCTGCCGATGGATGTCGAGGATCTCAATACCATGCACCTCGATCTGCTGGCGCAAAAAGAAGGCTTTGCCAAGGGGAAACGTACTTTCAGGGATGGTTAGCGATGAGCGATAAATCCTCCAGTATCTATCAACTGAAGAATGGCCGCCTGCACCCGGCGGTGCGCCAGGTGGTCGAGGAGTATCCGCTGCGTCTGCGGGTCAACGGCCGCGACCTGGCGACCCTGGTCTGCTCACCGCACCAGGTGAATTTTCTGCTTGCGGGTTTTTTCCGTCTGCAGGGGTTCGCCGACTCCCTTGACGATATCCAGTCGCTGGGGGTCTGCGCCGATTTCGGGCTGGCCGAAGTTCGCCTGAAAAGGGAGTTGCCGGAAAAACTCCAGCCGACCCTGACCTCCGGCTGCGGCACCGGTATCGTCTACAACCTGCCGCAGCAGCTGCTCAGCGAGTCGCACGGCCGGCAGCGCAGCTACAGCAGCGACAGCCTGTTTCTGCTGCTTCGCCAGCTGACCCAGCAGGCCGAGCAGTACCGCAGCCACGGTGGTATCCACTCGGCGGCGATCGGCGACGAGGACGGCCTGCTGCTGTTCGCCGAGGATATCGGCCGCCACAATACCCTCGACCGGCTGGCCGGCGAAGCCTGGTTCAAGCAGATCGACCTGCAGGACAAGCTGCTGATGACTTCTGGCCGTGTCTCGACCGAAATGGTCGCCAAGGCGGCCCGGCTCGGCATCGGCCTGATCGCCTCGCGCACCTCACCGACCGATCAGGCGATCGCCCTCTGCGAGCAGGCCGGCATCACCCTGATCGGCTACCTGCGCGGCCAAGCGCTGGAGATCTACAGTCACCCGCAGCAGCTGCGGATCACCACCGACCGCGAGCGGATTCATGGCATCAGCGGGGTGATTCTCGCCGGCGGCGAGAGCCGGCGGATGGGCAGCGACAAATCGCTGCTGCCGATTCACGGCGCGCGCTTCATCGACCACGTCTACGCCCGCCTGGCGGCGCTGTTCGACGAGGTGATCATCGTCACCAACTCGCCGGAGCTCTACCGCGAGATCCCCTGCCGCAAGGTGCCCGACATCTACTACGCGCAAGGGGCGCTGGCCGGAATCCACTCCGGCGTCAAACACGCCCAGCATCGGCATGCGTTTGTCGTTGGCTGCGACATGCCCTTTGTCTCGCCGCAGCTGGTCCGCAGCATCTGCGCCCGCGCCGACCAGGGAGACCTGGTCCTGCCGCTGAGCAGCAGCGGCCATGAACCGCTGCACGCCCTCTACGGCAAAAGCTGCCTGCCGGCCATGGAGCAGGTGCTCGATGCCGGACGGAAACGGATCATCAGCTTTTTCGACCAGGTGCAGGTCGCAGAGATCCCGCCCGAGGAGCTGCAGCGAATCGACCCGCAGGAGCGCAGCTTCCGCAACATCAATACCCCCGAGGAATATTTCCAACTGCGGGGCAAGGGGTCCGGTCCTCAGCTGGCCGCCCCTATGCCGCAGGAGCACCAGGGCTAGCAAGCCGATTGCCTTCGCACCGTCCCGCCTCACAGCGCCTGGCCTGTGGTGAGAGCAGCGTCTCCTGCTCTTGTTTCGCACCGCGCCAGGCGCATGATTCCGCTTGATTCTTCAGGGGTGATTCTGCAGACTGTTTAGGCTGGTTCTGCCGCTGCAGCGCTGAAATCTCATCATTTGGAGATATCCAATGCTTTCTTTTCATCAGGCCAGGCAACAGATCCTCGATGCCGTTCAGCCCCTTGCGCTCGAAAAGGTTCCCCTGCTCGATGCCGCCGGGCGCGCGGTGGCCGAAGACGTGATGGCCAGCCAGTCGCTGCCCGCCTTCGACAATTCGGCGATGGACGGCTACGCGGTGCGCGCCGTCGACTGTCAGGTCGGTTCCGTGTTGCCGGTCAAAGGCTATTTGCCGGCCGGCGGCAGTCCCGTCACGGTTGCGCCGGGCAGCGCGGTCAAGATCATGACCGGTGCCCCGCTTCCGGCGGGGGCCGATGCGATCGTCCCCTTCGAGGAGACCGAGGAACAGCCAGAGCAGATCCGCCTGCTCGGAACGGTGAAAAGTGGCGATCACATCCGCTGGAAGGGGGAGGATATCCGCCCTGGCGACCGGGTGATCGCCGCCGGCACGGTGCTGCGCCCGGCCGAGATCAGCCTGCTCGCCTCGTTCAGCATGTCGACGGTGCGGGTCCGCCGGCGGGTGCGGGTGGCGATCCTCTCCACCGGCGACGAGCTGCAGGAGATCGACGAGCTGCGCTTCGAGGGGAGCGTGGTCAACAGCAACTCCTGGGCTCTGGCGGCGGCGGTGCGGGAGATCGGCGGGGTGCCGCTGATGCTCGGCATCGCCCGCGACAACCTGGAGAGTTTGCGCGAAAAACTCATTGACGGCCTGCAGGCCGACGTGCTGATCACCTCGGCCGGGGTCTCCGCCGGCGACCGCGACCTGGTCCGCGAGGTGCTCGATGAGCTCGGCGTTGTGCAGCAGTTCTGGAAGATCAACATCAAGCCGGGCAAGCCGACCGCTTTCGGCATGAAGGAGACGGTGCCGGTCTTTTCCCTGCCGGGCAACCCGGTCTCGACGATGATCACTTTTGAAGAATTCGTCCGTCCGGCGCTGCTCAAGATGATGGGTCACCGCGTGGTGCTCAAGCCGCTGTTCAAAGCGAAACTGCAGGAACCGGTGAAGAAGCGGGCCGGCCGGCTGCAGCTGATGCGCGTGGCGGTCGAGCTGAACAGCGCTGGCGAGCTGCTGGTCGCCAGCCCCGGCGATCAGAACACCGGCATCCTGCGCACCATGATCTACGCCACCGGTATTGCCCTGCTCGAAGCCGAGCGCGATTTCTACGCGGCCGGCGAGCAGGTCGATGTCCATCTGCTCGGCGCCGCCACCGCCCTTGGCTACTGAGATGACAAACCCCATCCCTCCGGCGATCTCCTTTGTCGCCCGCTCCGGCACCGGCAAGACCACCCTGCTCGAAAAGCTGATCGTCGAGCTCAAGGCGCGCGGTTACCGGGTCGGGGTTTTCAAGCATGACGCCCACAAGTTCGAGATCGATCATCCCGGCAAGGACAGCCACCGACTCACCCACGCTGGCGCCGACACCATGCTGATCAGCTCGGCCAACAAGCTGGCGATGGTCAAGCAGCAAACGCCAGCGCCACTTGAGCAGCTGCTCGCGGATTATTGTCATGATGTCGACCTGGTACTGGTCGAGGGTTACAAGAGCAGCGGACTGCCGAAAATCGAGCTCTTCCGGGCCGGTTTCAGCGAACAGCTGCTCTGCCGAGGGGCAACCCACGACCCGGCGCTGCTGGCGGTCGCCACAGATACCGAGCTGCAGCTCGACGTGCCGCAGCTCGATCTGAACGACCCTGCCCGAATCGCCGATTTTTTCGAAGCCCAGCTGAACTTGCATCCTCAGGCAAAAGGCTAATTCCAGAGTGTGGATGACAGCCTGCCGGGAACAGGGGAAAAACGACTATTCGCCACCCTGCTTGGTCGGCGGCGAATGCTCGCTGTCGATCTCGGCGCCCAACTGGTGCAGCACCTTGAGAATCTGATCAAGGTTGTCCGGCGGGCCGCCACCCATGTTCTCTTCATCGGCAACCTGCAATTCGCGGGCGTCGTACTCCCAGCGGCGCAGAATCTTGATTTTTTGCTCGCGGCTTAAGTTCTCCGCAGAAAAGACCTCTTCAGGATGCGTAAACACGCTGGAGGGATCCAGCATCGCCTGTTCGATATTCATTACGCGACTCCTTGTTCTGTGGTTCCTAAAGATATTATACAACCTGCCGGGGGATCTGGCTTTGCGCCACTCAGGCAAACCCGCTGCCGGGCGCTGCATCCGGAATCGCTACTGCGGCCTCTCAAGGGCGTCTCTTTGTTAACCTTGGCACAACCTTGGCGTGATTCAGGGCAGGAGAGAGCGCTGCACAACAAAGATTAGGTTTGAGCAGGGCGAAGAGAAAGAAAAGCGTTTTATTGCGGCCTCACCTGCAAACTGGGCCGTGGGCACTTAAAAATTTTCTGCCGGCTGCTGCGCAACGATCAGGGCTGGTCGGTGCCGGAAGAGTAGGTGATCAGCACCACAATTTCGTCTGTCGCCTGGACCTGCCACTCCAGTTCCGGTGAGGGGTTGAGGATGAGTTCTTCTGCGCTCGATTTGCCGGGCGCTGCGGGGCGGAAAATCCCCAGTGCGATCGCGCCGTGGGCCGCCACCTTTTCTTGCAGTTGGGCAAAGCTGAGCTTGCGCAGTTCCGGCTCCAGGTAAGCCTCCGGTGGATGAAAGAAGATCTCTGCGCCGCCGGCGGTGAACAGGTTCTCGAAGACCATCCGCAGCTCCGGCCGCTGGGCGATGTGGCTCATCATGTGGCTGACGATCATCGGACTGACCAGAACCTCGCCCGGCTGCGAGCGGAACAGCGGCTCATTTTCCGGGTCCATCAACTCGATCAGCACCTGGGGACGCCGGTTTGCGGGCAGTTTCGCCAGTTCGCTGCGCAGCAGCTGATAGCCGAGAATGGCTCGCGCATCCGACTCCGACTCCGAGGCCATCCAGTCACTGGAGAGAATAACGATGTTGCTGTAGTCGGCCAGATCGATATTCGCCAGACTGACCGGCGAGGTGTAATCGCCTTCGAGGTGGCGCAGGGAAACATTGCGCAGCGTGCTGCCGAAGCGGAGCAGCGTCTTCTCCCGCTCTTCGATCGACTTGGTGGAGAGCAGGTCAAGCGTGAACTGCTCCCGTGCATAGCTGTCGAATTCACTGAGCAGCACTGGAAGCTTGCTGCCCCAGCCGAGAATCAGAACCTTGCGCTGTCGACCGGCGCTTTGGTAGGGCTGCGCAATCGCGGGTAGAGCTGAAAGCGACAGAGGTTTCTTTACCGGACTGGTATCCGCATAGCTGCGCGCGATAAAGATCAGGCGATCCTCGCCGAGCAGGAAATCGGCAGGCGGGTTGAGATACTCTTTTTTTCCGCCATTTTCTTTTCGCACCACGCCGATCGGGAGCGCTGCGGGAAAGAGCGGGCCGATGCTGCCGAAGCGTTCACCGGCCAGCTCCGGGCATTCCCGCAGGTAGATTTCGTTCCCCAGGCCGTGGGACAAGAGTTCCCGGTAAACATGAGACAGCCCGCCATGCCTGACGTTCTGGGCGATCAGGCGGCTGATGATCGAGGAGCTCGGCACGATTTCGACGTTGCCGTCATAGCCCCGGCGGGCCAGCTCGACTTTGCGCGGATCGAAGATCTCGGTGACCAGTAGCGGCGGGCGACGGGGGGGATTGTGGCTGGCGGCGACATTGGAAATCACCAGCAGGATTTTCACGACCCGCGAATCGAACATCGTGGCGCGCTCGATATCGACGTCCGAGGCGGGCAGGATAATCGCAGCGGCATTAAGAAAATCGACCCGTTCCAGGTGTTCCAGGCGCAACGGATTGCCCGAGCGGAAGATGATTTTATCGGCGGCCCAGACCGGGCCAAGTTCATCTTTGAGGTCAGCCACCAGCGCTGCCGACACCTGGTCGGCCAGAATCACGATATTCAGGCTGCTTGATCCGACCCGCTGCAGAAACCGCTTGACCCGCCCTTCGGCCAGCAGGATTTCGCGCACGATGGCCGGGGTGCGGTTGTTCCAGCCGAGAATGATGATGTGGCCGCTCTCGGTAATCGGCGTCAGGCCCGCTTCGAGGCGCGAGATGCTGCGGTGCAGCCCCTGGGTCATGATCGCCACCAACGCGCCCATGAACAGCACATAGCCAAGGACGGTAACCACCGTCGACAGGCTGCGCCGCAACCAGCCCGCGTCATCCCCCAGGTAGCCGGGGTCGCTCAGGCGCAGAAATCCCCACCAGGACCACTCCCAGAAATCGCCGGTTTCCGGACGGCTGAGAGACAGGGCCGCTCCCGCCGCCAAAGAGACCAGGACGATCAGCCCGGCGATCAGGAACAGCTGATAGGGTGCTCCGCGCAAGATAAAGCGCTCTAGATGGAAAACCAGTCGTCGATACCAGCGCATCGGCATTTCCCCTCAGCAGGTGTTGTTGTGACGGTTAATGGGAATTGTGAGACCCTCTACAGTGTGTAGAGTCAAGCCCTGCCAGGCTCTTCAATTTATAACACAGTCGCAGATTTTCTCGTGGCCAAACCGGGGGTGAAACGTTAAACTATGACATCAAATTCGGGGAGGTAGTTAGCGCTCTGGTGACGCTCACGGTCTTCAAAACCGATGTGGGGCGTATCCCGTCCCAGGTGAGTTCGATTCTCATCTACCTCCGCCAATTTTGGTCAAACAAAGGGTTGCGATTCTTTCGCAGCCCTTTATTGTTCTCATGTTTACTTTGTAAATCGGTTGCGGGCTCGAGAAACGTCAGGGCGGGGTTGGGTGCTATCGCTTAGCAGCCTTTGGGTTTTTAGTGTTGGTGATCAATCGAGTCAGGGGGCAACGGGATGGCAGGCCGCATTTCTCCCACTAGGCTATGT
The DNA here is from genome assembly GCA_945787335.1 of uncultured Desulfuromonadales bacterium. Taxonomy (GTDB): domain Bacteria; phylum Desulfobacterota; class Desulfuromonadia; order Desulfuromonadales; family Geopsychrobacteraceae; genus Malonomonas. The sequence continues at coordinate 14,497 of CALZHR010000100.1, read as the reverse complement.
CCAAAGCCAGGATGCTGACGGCCCGCCATGTTTCATCTTTGAGGGGCTCTCGCACATTCCCGAAAACCACGATGGCGTCAGCGTTGATGTGGCTCTGAATCTCCTCCGCAGCATCGTTTATTTCCGTCAGGGTGATTGTCTCATCGGATGTGACACACCAGAGCACTTTACGAGCGTCGCGGAGGTTCACTCGGTTTCTGCGGAGCATATCGATCGCTCGCTGCGCGGCGCGGCGCGTCGCATCCTGGCCTGAGGCGGCGGCCTGCCCGACAAAGCCTTTACCGGAGCCTCTTAGAAGCTGGGCGACGTCGGCAAAATCGATATTCACGAGCCCTGGCGTGGTGATCAGATGACAGATGGAGCGCAGAGTTCGCTGAAGGAGTGCATCGGAACTGGCGAACGCCTCCCGGAGAGGGACATCGGTATTCGGAAGATTGTCGTTCGGCACGACAATAACGGCATCGGCGCTCCGGGTGAGTTCAGCGAGGCCGGCCTCGGCGAGCTGACGCCGGCGAGTGCCCTCGACCGCAAACGGCAGCGTCACCAGTGCCGTGGTGACGGCGCCGGAGATCCGCGCCAATTCACAAATTCGCGGTGCCGCACCGGTACCAGTCCCGCCACCCAGGCAAGTCACGACCAGCACCAGGTTCTTGCCGAGCAGCTCCTCTTGCAGCTCAGGTTCGCTTTCCTGCGCCGCGGCTCTTCCCGCTTGGGGATCGCCGGCAGCGTTCTTGCCCTGAAGTTGCTTGGCGCCAAGCTGGAGTTTCTTTGTCAGCGGAGAGCGTTCCAGGGTCGGTCTGTAAGTATGAGCGGCGAGGATGCTTACCGCTGGTAAAGGCGGCCGGGTCAGCCCGTTCAATATCCTGACAGCGCCACCCCCAATTCCAACAATGGCGATGTTGGCCGGCGGGCTTAACTCCTGGATATTTTGGTGGATGGCAGAGGCGCAGTCATCGAGAGTGGACGACCAGGCGTCGATCCACTGGTGGCTTGACAGATATAACTCCAATGCCCCTGAGGGGAGAATGTCTTCGATGCGCACGGGGAAGACAGGCTTTCCATAGGAAACGGCACGGTCGACCTCGTTGCGAACGTGAACCGAAGCATTCGCCTGTTGCGAGAGCAGAACAACGATGGCATGTGCGCCTTCAATCGCTGCCAATGCTTCTTCCGCAAAGTGACGTCCGGGGCGAATGTCTCTCGGCGCCAGCCAGCACTGGATCCCTCGAGCTTCAAGTCGCTCGCAGAGGCTGCTTGCGGTGTTGCGGTCTGCCGAAGCGTGACTAATGAACACGTCTGCGCTGAGGGGGAAGGTCATCGTTGGCTCTCCTGGGTGACGCCAGCACTGCTCGCGGCACACCCCCCTGGGCAAGGATCTCTGTTGCAGCAGATCTCGGGTGTCCCCGAAGCCAGCGATACTGCCCTATCGGTTCTGTGACACGAATCGATCGGCCCCAGCGATGGCAATAAAGTCCAGAGAACAACGCTGAGGAGGAACCCTGATCTAAATCGTTCAGCATCAGGCTGAGAGTGTTGGCGGAAGTGCGAGGTGAAACCGATCAGGCCAGGGGCACCCAAGACATTTATGCCCTGGCCTCGAATGCGCTATTCGCCGGTGTAGGGAAGCACTGCCGCCGGCTCCAGAATCCGGAAGGTGAACGACTCGCTGTAGTAAAGTTTAACTTTTTCCGCGCTGTGCGCCTCATAGCCGACCGACAGGTCCTGTCCGATGATCAGCTCGAAGTCGCCGCCGCGGGTGGTGACCATGTAAGCTTCGTCGGCGTAATCGCCGCTGAGGTAGGGGCTGAGGATGACCTGGCCGCCGAGGATGTTTTCCGCCTGCATCTTGACCGGGTAGCCCTGCACGTGGGCGGACATGCGGCTCCAGATTTTCGGGCCGACGACCAGGGAATAGGGGCCCTCGATGGAGCGCTCGGCGAAGATCGTCACCCCCTGGGCGATGGTCTCGAGCAGCTGCTCGGGGTCTGAGCCGATGGTCAGGCAGGCCGACCCGGTGCAGACCTTCAGCCCCTTGATGTTCGCTTCGCCGAGGCCGTGGTAGATCACCTTCTCTTCGAACAGGGCGATCATTCTGGCTGCGTCCTCCAGGCTCGAGAGGTCGACGTCCTTGGCGCCGCGCACCACGTTGTCCATCTCCTTGATGTCCAGCTCGAAGGGAATCCGCGCTTCGACCAGGTGGTGGATTTTATGGATACCGTAACTCAAGCCGCCCTTCGGCTGCTTTTTCGGATAATCGAGCCGCCCCTCGGGAACGCCGGGGAAGTCGGTGCCCATCGGGCCGTTCACGTCGACCACTTTGCGCGCCGACAGCATCGCCGTCAGTGTGCGGGTCGCCTGCTGGTCGATTTCGGTCCAGGCTTCGGCCGGGATCGGGGCCAATTCGCGTTTCAAGATGTCCATGTGCGCTCCTTAACACGTCAGGTTGCTCATCCGTTGGATTCACTCATTTCTTCAGACTGCCGATCCCCAGGCCGAAGGCCACCGAGCGGCTGGCCTTGGTGCCGGTGACATCGATTCCGCCCGGTACCGCCGGCAGGTCGACGTTCAGCAGCTTCTCCTTCGCCTCGTTAAACAGCTGCCCGAGCCGGGCCAGATCCTCAGCGGTCAGCAGCTGGCGGGCCAGGGGGAAGATCTCCAGCTCTTCTTCATCCAGGTGGTGCGCGGTGTATTCACCCAGCCCCTCGGCCTTGATCGCGAAGCGTTCGTGGTCACGCGGGAAGCCTTCGGCGTCCTTGAGGATCAGTTCGATGATGTGATGCTCGTTGACCGCTTCAAGCGAAGCGTGCCGGGCCGCTGTGACCTGTTCGAGCAGATCGTAAAAGTATTTTTCTTCCATGGTGTGATGAACGACCAGGTGATGGATAAATTCATCAAACGCCGCCGGATCGCTTTCAGCCTGCTGGCCGAGCTGGCGTAAGACCTGATGGTGTTCAATCAAGACATCGACAATATCCATAGCGCCTCCATGCAGAGAATAACTTCAACCTATTGGCTGGCCTTGAAAACGACCGACCGAACCACGATGACCTGTCTTCAATAGACGAGTCTAGCGTAAATATTCGCAATGAAAAGAACTTGCTCGTGCAGAGATGGAATTTTTTGTCTGGCAACGGCAGAATTGAAGCCGTGCTAGTGGCCAGAAGCATGAAAAGCCGCCTGCAATAGTGTAATCTTTGGAAAAGGGGGTACTGCGCCATGCGGATAACTTGCCTGCTTCTGCTGTTGTCGGTCGCCTTCGGCCCGGCGATGGCCGCACCGAAAGAGAACGCCTTCAGCCTCTATGCCGGGCAGATGACCAACAATCACTGGGATGACTTCTTCCGCGGCCAGGAGGTGATGGAAGAGGACTCCTACCTGCTGGTCGCCGCTCTCTCCCGACGCCTGGGGGGGTATCGGGACCTGCTCAGCTACGAGGTCGAGGGGCAGCTGGTGCGGCACTTCAAGCTGCAGGATCACTGGGAGTTCAACGCCCTGGGCGTGCTGCGCTGGGAGCCGTTCTTCTGGGATCGCTGGCTGGAGACCAGCGCCGCCTTCGGCATGGGCCCCTCCTACGCGACGCAAAAGCCGACAGTGGAGGTTGAAAATGACGGCGACACTGCCAAGTTCCTGCTCTACTGGATGCTCGAGTTGGCCGTTGTTCCCTATCGCGGGCAGCCCGACCTGGAACTGCTGACACGCATCCATCATCGCTCCAACGGTTACGGCCTGTTCGCCGACGAAGGGGGCTCGAACGCACTGGCGGTCGGATTTCGCTATCGTTTCTGAACGCTTTTCAACCGCGCCTAAGGACCAGGTACCCTTTGACGTCAAGGAATCCTGCTACTGATGTTAGAAACCGCCATCGTTGCCTTCACCACCTTTTTCGCCACCGTCGGCCCGATCGACGTCGCGGCGATGTTTGCCGCAATGACCACGGACGCCGCGCCAAGCTTCCGCCGCTCGATGGCGCTGCGTGGCATCCTGATCGCCAGCCTGATCCTGCTGCTGTTCGCCTTTGCCGGCGAGTTTCTGCTGCGCAGCCTCGGCATCTCGCTGGCGGCGCTGAAAGTGGCGGGCGGGATTCTGCTGCTGCTGATCGGCATCGACATGGTCTTCGCCCGTCCCTCGGGCGGCACCTCGACCACCAACGAGGAGACCAGCGAGGCGGTCGCCAAGCAGGATATTTCGGTTGTCCCGCTGGCCACCCCGCTGATCGCCGGCCCCGGCGCCATGGGCGCGGCGATCCTGCTGATGGCCAACGCCGAAGGCAACCTGCTGGCCGAAGCGATCGTCATCGCCGCGCTGCTGGCGATTCTGCTGCTGACTCTGCTGCTGCTGCTCACCGCGACCAAGGTTCAACAGCTGTTCGGCGTGACCGGCATGCACGTCGTCAGCCGGATCTTCGGCGTTTTGCTGACCGCGCTGGCGGTCCAGTTCATGTTCGACGGGATCGCCCAGAGCGGCTTGCTGGCGGGTTAGCGCGACGGGTGGAGAGCCTTAGAGATAGGTCCGCCCGCCGACGTAGGTTTTCTTCCAGAAGTTGTGCCCGAGGCTGGCGATGCGCACGGTCTTGCCGGTGCGCGGCGCGTGGATGAAGTTGCCGCCGCCGACATACATCCCCACGTGGGTGACCCGCTTGCCCCCCTTGGTGGCGAAGAACACCAGATCCCCCTGCCGCAGCTTCCGTTTCGCCACATAGCTCCCGGCCTTGAACTGCATCCGCGAGTTGCGCGGCAGGTTGAGGCCGTTGAGACGGTAGCTGACCATGGTCAGGCCGCTGCAGTCGAAGCCGTTCTTGCGGTCTTCGCCCCCCCAGCGATAGGGGACGCCGAGGAAGCGTTTGGCGGTACGCACCAGCTCACCGCGCAGATCTCCCTGGCCGGTCTTCTGGATCTGTGCGGCAGCGTAGTTTTCCGGAATGACGATGAAAAAGTTACCGATCAGCCCCTGCCCCTGCAGCCGTTCCGCTTCCGTGCGGGCCGCAGCGTACTGCGGGTGATTGCCGAAGCGAACCTTGTAGAGCCCCGATTCATGCAGAAAGTGATAGGCGTCGATGCCGCGTGCTTCGAGCCTTTGTTCCAGGCGCACGGCATTGTCCAGGCTGGCGAAGGCCCCCACCTGCACCGAGAAGCCCATCTTCTGGAGAGGTTGAACCGCTTCGGGCTGCAGTGGCGGTGCTTCTTCGAGCAGTTCGGCGATCGGATCAGGCGAGCGGGCCGGGGGCTCTGGTGAAGAGGAATAGCGCCCGCCGCAGGAACAGAGCAGCAAGAGCAGCAGCGAACAGCAGATGACAAAAGAGGCGGAAAATTTCATAGCGCAGAGGATAGCAGAACTGTTGCCGCGGCGGGAGCGCTAATCAGCTCTGTTTTTGTTTCAGGGTCCGGGCGCAGAGCAGCAGCAGGCCGGCCAGGCAGAGCAGGAAGAACCAGCCGAACCAGGGGAGCGAATCGATAAAGACCAGGTTTTTCAGCGTCTCCTCGCCAAGATTGCCTTGCAGCTGCTCTCTCTGCTGGCGCAAAAAGGCCAGCAGCAGGGCGTAGAGCAGCCCGATTCCGCCGTAACCAAGATTCAGAAACAGCCCCTTGAAGCTGAGCACCGTGGCCCTTTGGTCCGAGCTGGTGGCCCGGTTCAGGTAGTAGCTGAGAAAGAAGCCGATCAGGTAGAGGTTGCAGAACAGCAGCAACGCCGGCAGGACGCCGAGCCATGGCCAGGCAAAGCTCATGCCGAGCAGGCCGCAAAGGATCAGGGCCGCCGTCAGCAGCAGGTTGAACAGCGCGGAGCGGCGTTCACTCAAGCGCCTGGCCAGCCCGGGTATCACAAAGCCGAACAGTGCCAGCAGCGACCCGAGCAGCCCGAACAGCGCCTCGGGGATCTCGATCAGCCGGTAATACTGGCTGGCCATGGTGATCAGCATGCGGATCACGCTGTCGTAGAGCAGCCCGAACAGCATCAGCGCCAGCACGAAGGGGGTGCGGAAGATCCATTTTCCCGCCTGCCAGACCAGCCGGAAAGCGCTGGACAGGGTCTGCCGGGTCGGATCGGTCCCGGCCCTGTTCCGCGTGCCGACCTCCTGCATTTGCAGTGTCGTCAGCAGGGTCAGGATCGCGGTCACCAGGGTCAGGTAGATCGGCAAACGTAAGGTCGTCGCGCGGCTGATGCCGATCTCCAGACCGAGCAGGTCGGCCAGCTGCTGCAGCAACTGCGGATCGTAGATCGCCCCGCCCAGGGTCATGGCGACGACAAAGCCGGCCGATTGCCATTGGATCTGCCGCTCCAACACCTGCCCCCAGGCTTCGACGTCCCCCTCCTGCTGCAGGCTGTCGTAGGCCAGCGCCTCGTCGGCGCCGCTGGCGGCGGCTTCGGCCATGCCGCTGAGGATCCGGTTGAGCACGAACACCCAGAACAGCAGGCTCAGGTTGTCGCGCGGCACGAAAGCCCAGAGGGAAATTTCCGCCACCATCAGGCCGCTGGCAAAAACCAGCAGGTTGCGCCGGCCGAGGGTGTCGGCCAGGGCTCCGGAGGGCACCTCGCAAAGGACGATGGTGGCGGCCCAGACTGCATTCAGGATGGCGAACTGCGACAGAGTCAGGCCGAAATCGAGGAACAGGACGGAGAAGACCGGGTAGTAGAAGCGGGCGTTGAACAGCACCCGGAAGATGATGAACAGGCGGACGTTGGCGATCTGGTAGGGGGATTTGCCGGCCTCAGTCATGCCTGAACCGCTGCAGCTGCCGATCGTGCCGGCGGCCGAGCAGCGCCAGGGCGATTATTGCGCCGAGCAGTGCCAGCAGCATGTCGGACTGGGTGTCCCAGGCATAGCCCTGGGTGCCGAGGAACGCTTCGGCGCCTTCGCCGGTGAGCAGCGCCACCCACCACTCGATCAGCTCGTAAAAGGCGCTGAACGCAAGACAGAAACAGACGATGAAGAAGTTGCGCCAGGCCGGCCGGCGAATCACCTGATTGCGGACCAGGATCTCGCGGGCGACGATCGCCGGCACGAAGCCTTGCGCGAAGTGGCCGAGCTTGTCGTAATTGTTGCGGTCAAGATCGAAGGCACCGCGCAGCCAGTCGAACAGCGGCACCTCGGCGTAGGTGTAATGACCACCGACCATCAGAATCACGCAGTGCAGCAGGATCAGCAGGTAGCAGAGCGGGGTCAATGGGAAGCGTTTACGGGTGGCGATCAGCACCGCCAGCCCGAGCAGCGCCGGCAGCACTTCGAGAAACCAGGTGAACTGATCCTTCGGGTCGATCGCCGACCAGAGCAGAACGAGCAGGAAAGTGCCGAGCCAGAGCGCGCGGGCCATCGCTTCAGCTGCGCAGCAGGTTCAGGTTGAAGTGCGATTTCAAGGTCGACTCGAAGGATTGCACCACCTCCAGGGCGATCTGCAGACGCCCCTTTTCCACCCGGTTCAGGGAGGAGGGGGAGATGAAGTTGTCCGGCGTCTCGCCGGACGCCACCGCGTCGACCTGGCCGCGCAGGCGGAAGAAGCTGAGCAGGTTGAAGGCGGCCTCCAGGTCTTTGCAATGCTTGCTCTCGAGAATCCCCTGCTCCTGCAGTTGTTGAATTTTATCGGAGGTGCTGCCGCCGAGGATGCCGATCTCCAGCGCCAGGGTCTTGATCCCCTCGGTGATCGCGAAGATCCCCGCCTTCTTCAGGTCGATCTCACCGGCATGCTCGCCCTGCTTCTCGGTTTTGATTTTGCCGAAGAAGCTCAAAGGGGGGACAAAGCGGCAGACGTTATTGGCCATGTGGGCGAGGAAAATGGCGTTTTCCTGGGCGCACTGGATCACATAGTCGCGCAGCTGCTGGTCGAGGCTGGGGTCGCCCCAGAGGGTGCGCATATCGGAGAACATGCTGAAGTTGAGAATGTTTTCGCCGCTGGGGACGCGGATCCAGCTGTCGAGCGTCTCGCGCCAGGCAGAAAGGCTGCGCCGCCAGAAGGGATTTTTCGCCATGATGCCGCCCGGGCATTCCGGCACGCCGATCTCGATCAAAGCATCGATCAGCGCCTGGGAAAAGTCCTCGACCTGGGCAACGTCCTTTGCACTGAGATTGTCGGCATAGATAATCGCATTGTCCTGATCGGTTTTCAGGGTCTGCTCCCGGCGCCCTTCGCTGCCGAGCACCAGGAAAGCGAAGCCCTGCGGCAGTTCCGGGAAGCGGGTCCGGCGTAGGATCGCGATCAGTTGCAGGGTGATCTGGTCGTTGAGCAGCGAGATCAGCCGGACCAGGTCTTTAGTGCGCACCCCGGAGCGGCTGAGGTAGGAGATCAGCTCTTCGGTGGTATCGTGGATGGTTTTCAGTTCGGGGAGGGTCTGGGCCTCATCGATCGACCGCAGCAGCTGCTGCGGCGAGCGGTTCTGCAGGCGGATGATGTCCGACTCGTTGATGATGCCGACCAGCCGGTTCTCCTGGTTGACCACGCCAACCCGGTGGATCCGGTGCCGCGACATCTGGTAGAGCACCTCGAACAGGCTGTCCTCTTCCTTGGCCGATATCACCGGCGCGTTCATGATCTCGCGCACCACCATGTCGTTCGGATCGAGGCCAGTGGCGACCACCTTGGTGCGCAGGTCGCGGTCGGTCATGATGCCGACCGGCTCCCCCCGATCGTCGCAGGCGATCAGGCTGGAAATGCTTTTCTCACGCATCAGCTGGGCGGCGTCGATCACCTTGTCCTCGACATGGCAGGTGATCAGGTCGCGGCGATAGTAGTCTCTGACCGGCAGGAAGAAGGTGCTCTCTTCGGACATCGGTGGCGCTCCTCAAAAGCTAAGGTCTTAAAAATTCTACACTTTAGCGCCGCCCTGTCAATCTATATCGGCCTGAATATGCCCGATTTGTCGTTTCCGCCCGGTTTAGGACAGGTTCCGCTCGATGCCGCGGTACTGGATCGCTTCCGCCAAGTGCTCGCGGGTGATCTGCCGGCAGTCGGCCAGATCGGCGATGGTGCGGGCCAGTTTGAGGATCCGGGTATAGCTGCGGGCCGACAGCCCCATCCGGTCGGTGACCTGCTCGAGCAGCTTGCTGCCGGCTGCATCGAGGCGGCAGAAGCGGTCGATATGGCGGGTCTGCATCTGGGCGTTGGCGTGCAGGCCGAATGGGTTCAGGCGTTTGTGCTGGATGTCGCGGGCGCGGTCGACCCGCGCGCGGATGCTGGCGCTGCTCTCCGCCGGGGCGACATCGGCCAGGTCTTTGTGCGGTACCCGCGGCACCTCGACATGCAGGTCGATGCGGTCGAGCAGCGGCCCCGAGAGCTTGCTGCGATAGCGCTGCACCATGGTCGGCGTGCAGCTGCAGGGGTGCTGCTGGTGGTTGTCGCCGAGGTAGCCGCAGGGGCAGGGGTTCATCGCCGCGACCAGCATGAAGCTGGCCGGATAGGTCAGGCTCAGGGCCGCACGACTGATGCTGACCTGGCCGTCTTCGAGGGGTTGGCGCAACATTTCGAGCACATTTTTTTTGAATTCGGGGAACTCATCAAGGAACAACACCCCGTTGTGCGCCAGGGAGACTTCTCCCGGCCGGGGATAGCTGCCGCCGCCGATTAGCCCGGCGTCAGAGATGCTGTGGTGCGGGGAGCGGAACGGTCGGCGTTCGACCAGCCCGTGGCGCGGGGCGAGCAGCCCGGAGACCGAGTGGATCTTGGTGGTTTCCAGCGCCTCTTCAAAGCTGAGCTGGGGCAGAATGGTCGGCAGGCGCCGGGCGAGCATGGTCTTGCCGCTGCCGGGCGGCCCGGAGAGCAGCAGGTTGTGGGCGCCGGCCGCGGCGACCTCAAGGGCGCGCTTGACGTGTTCCTGGCCGCGCACTTCGGCGAAGTCTTCACCGCTGTTGTTGGCCTGCTCCCGGCTCGGTGGCGTCTCGGGGTGGTGGGGCTCGAACTGCCGCTCGCCGTTGATCAGCGCGACCGCTTCGCCATGGTCGCGCACTGCATAGAGTGGCGGTCCGGCGACGATCGCCCCTTCGTCGGCGTTCTCCGCCGGCAGGATCAACGCCTGGTCCCCCCAGCTGCGGGCGGCGACAGCGATCGGCAGCACGCCGCGCACCGGCTTGATGCGGCCGTCAAGAGAGAGCTCGCCGAGCAGGATGAAGTTTTTCAGACTCTCCTGCTGAACGATCCCACTGGCCGCGAGCAGGCCGACGGCGATCGGCAGATCAAAGGCGGTACCTTCTTTGCGGATATCGGCCGGGGCGAGGTTGATGGTGATTTTACGGGCGGGAAAGTCGTAGCCGGAATTCTTGATCGCCGACTTGACGCGGTCTTTGCTTTCCTTGACCGCACCTTCCGGCAGACCGACGGTGGCAAACTGCGGCAGCCCCTGGGCGATATCGACTTCGACGTCAACCGGATAGGCGTCGATCCCGATCAAGGCGCCGGATGAAACTCTGGATAGCATCTGTCCCCCCTCCTGAACAGCACAAGCCGGGCTCCACAGAGAGCCCGAATATATTGAATGGTCGAACTTTTCAGTTATCGCTGTGCTGTAATTCCTCGATATATTTTTCGGCCATGATCGCCGCCACCGCGCCGTCACCGACGGCGGTGGAAACCTGCTTGAGAACCGTGGTCCGGCAGTCACCGGCGGCAAAGATGCCGGGAGCCGAGGTGTGGGTGTCCTCGCCCGCCTGGATGTAACCGTCTTCGGTCAACTCAACCAGATCGGCGACAAAGCCGGTGGTCGGGGTGACGCCGACGGCGACGAACATTCCTGCGAGTTCAACCTCGCGGGTCTCGCCGCTCTGCGTATCGCGCAGCACGGCGCCGGTCAGGCCGGTGTTGTCGGAGAGCAGCCGGTCAACCACCGAGTTCCAGGCGATCTCGATCTTTTCATGCTTGAGGATCCGCTCCTGCAGGATCTTGGTGGCGCGCAGCTGGTCACGACGGTGCACCAGGATCACCTTGCTGGCGAAACGGGTCAGGAACAGCGCTTCCTCGGCCGCCGTGTCGCCGCCGCCGATCACCGCGATCGGCACGTCGCGGAAGAACGCGCCGTCGCAGGTGGCGCAGTAGGAGACGCCGCGGCCGACCAGCGCCTCTTCCCCCTCCAGGCCGAGCTTGCGTGGCACCACGCCGGTAGTGACGATCACCGCCTTGCAGGTCAGCTCCTTGCCGTCGACGATCAGGGTCTTGCTGGCGCCGTTGTCGATGATCTTCTCGACCGTGCCGTAACCGGTCTCCAGGCCGAACTCGACGCAGTGCTCCTGGAATTTCATCATCAGCTCCGGTCCTTCGATGCCGCCAGGGTAACCGGGCCAGTTTTCCACCTTGGTGGTGGTCATCATCTGGCCGCCCATGATCATCTTCTCCAGCATCAGCGACTTCAGCATGGCGCGCGATGCGTAGAGGCCGGCGGTCATTCCGGCCGGTCCGCCGCCGATGATGATGACATCGTATGTCGAATCACTCATTGTTGCTCCTTGAGGGGGATTGTTTATACAAAACCCGGTCATTCTGGCACAGGGCTTGGATAAATAGCAACCGTCAGCCAGCGGTTGAGTTTGCCCGGCCACAGGGGTACACTTGCCGGGTTATCTGCCGCGGGAGAAGGAAAATGCTTAAGTTGTTGAGATTGCTGTTCTGGGTGGTGGTCGCCGGGGCGGTGCTGATGGGTGGCGACCAGGTGCTGATGCGGGTGCCGCTGGAGACGCCGGGACTCTCGCAGGTGCAGGATTTTTATGTCGATTTCCGCGCTCGGCTGCTCGGGTTGATCGGCATCGAGGCAACCAGCCCGCAATCGATCGAGCAGGTGATCGGCGACAACGCTGAACCGGCGCAGCAGCCGGCGACCAAACCGCAACGCTATCTGTATGTCGATGAGTCAGGTGTCCTGCAATTTACCGATCGCCTTGAAGATGTCCCGCTTCAGTATCGCAAGGACGCCCAGCCTCTCGCCGATTGACCGACCGCTCAGGGGGTGCCGTAAATATCGTCCCGCCGGTCGACCAGGGTTCTGATCTGGGCGCGATATTGTTCCATTTCACCGAAGTCGAAGTTCGCGACCAGCTCGCAATCCTCCTCGCCGGCGATCTGCAGCACATTCCCCAGCGGTGAAATCAGCTGGCTGAGGCCGAAGAAGTCGAGCTTGCCCTGCTCGCCGCAACAGTTGGCGGCGACCACGAACAGCTGATTCTCGATCGCCCGGGCCCGCAGCAGGGTCTTCCAGTGCTCCTGGCGCGGTTTCGGCCATTCGGCCGGGATGCAGATGATCTCTGCCCCCTCCAGGGCCAGCTTGCGGAACAGTTCGGGGAAGCGCAGGTCGTAGCAGATGGCGATTCCCAGCCGTCCGATGGACGTTTTCGCCACCAGCGCCTGCTGGCCGGCGCCGAGAAACTGGTCTTCACGCATGGTCGAGAAGAGGTGCAGCTTGCGGTAGCTGCCGACCAGTTCCCCTTTATCAATCACGTAGGCGGTGTTGTAGATGGTGCCGTCTTCAAGCTCCGGCAGGCTGCCGACCGAGACCAGGTTCAGTTTTCGGCACTGTTTTTGTATTTCCTCCAGGACGCGGGGCGTTTCGCTGGCCAGGTCGGCGAGGTTGCGGTAATCGTAGCCGCAGCTCCACATTTCCGGCAGAACCGCCAGTTGTGCACCCTGCTGCGCGACCCGCTGCAAGGCGGCGGTGGCCTTGTCGAGGTTGGCGTCGATATAGCCGAGGTTGATATTGAACTGGATCGCTGCACAGGTCAGTTGTTTCATTGTCGGGTCCTTGTATTTTGAAGAAATAGAATCAGGTTTTAAAATCAAGTTCTTTTCTGCCGGTATTTTTACGGTGAAGGTTTGCGCTGTCAAGAGCCCTGATCGACTAATTTAGAACAGCGGATTCGCTTGACCTTCGCCAACAGCTCATGCTAGATATGTGACGTTTTTCCGTGATTTTAAGACTACCCCGCGAAGCCCCAACCTGTCCATTGTTGAGGCGTTTTCCGGCCATGTCGTCGATTCCTCCGGGCGGAAATCGAAACCGCGCGACGGAAATAAAAAATAGCGGGCCTGCAGGTTTCGCCTGCTCATTTTTTTTCCACCCCCATATGTATACTGCATACAGACTGCGCAGTTCGGGCCGGTGAGAAAAATTGTTTTGTTGTTTGTCAGTGTTCGTTGCTCCCTACGGAAGCTGCGGCTTTGTCTGTTTGTTCGATTAGAATCGGGATACGAGATCATGAAGGCGAAAATTGCCACCTTTGTCATCATGCTGGGCTTCTGGGTGGTCATGTCCGGCATGTTCGATGCCTTCCATTTCTCCCTGGGGGTGCTCTGCTGCCTGCTGGTGGCCCACTTCAGTTCGGAGCTGCTGTTTCCCGAGCACGGCAAACCCTGGGTGCGGGAACTGGTCGGTCTGGCCCTCTACTTCCCCTGGCTGGTGAAGGAGATCATCCTCGCCAACCTGCAGGTCGCGTACGTTATTCTGCATCCGCAGATGCTGGAAAAAATCGACCCTCACCTGTTCCGTTTCAAGTCCAAGCTGACCCGGCCGATTGCCAAAGTTTCCATGGCCCAGTCGATCACCCTGACGCCGGGAACCATCACCGTCAATATCCACGAGGACGAGTTCACCGTCTATGCCCTGACCGCCGAGGCCGCCGAAGCTCTGCCGGGTGAGATGGAAGAGCGGATCGCCCGGGCGCTGGAGATTCAATAATGGCAGAGCGGATTATCTTCGGAATTACCATCGCGCTGATCCTGCTGATTCTGGTCAGCCTTTACCGGCTGATTTTCGGGCCGAGCATTCTCGACCGGATCTTAAGCGCCAACGTGGTCGGCACCAAGACGACTGTGCTGCTGCTGCTGATCGGCATCCTGTATGAGGATCTGGGGATGTTTGTCGACCTGGCGGTCGCTTACGCGCTGCTCAACTTTATCGCCACCCTGGGGGCATCCAAGTTCTTCATCCGCAAGCGCCACGAATATCAGGATGAAGTGGTCGGAGGTGACTCATGAGTTACCTTGCTATCGCCTTTATTCTGGCCGGCCTGTTCTTCTTTTTTGTCGGGGTGGTCGGCGTGCTGCGGCTGCCCGACTTCTACACCCGGATGCATGCGGCGGGCAAATGTGATTCGCTGGCCGCCGAGCTGGTGATTATCGGCGTCGCCCTTTACAACCTGCAGGATTTCACCCTCGCCTCGGTGCTGGTCAGCCTGAAAATTCTGCTGATTGCCATTTTCATTTTTGTTGCCAGTCCGACCGCGACCCATGCGATTACCGAAGCGGCGCTGATTCTCGGGGTTGAACCCTGGAAGAAGAAGGGTAAACGCTCATGATGCCCGTCGTCGACCTGATGGTTCTGACCCTGATCGTGATCTGCGGCATCGCTGCGATCACTGTCAAGGACTTGCTCGCGGCGACCGTTATCTACGGTGTCTACAGCTTCCTGATGTGTCTACTCTGGGCGATTATGGGTGCGGTCGACGTCGCCTTTACCGAGGCGACCATCGGCGCGGGGATCAGTACCGTACTCTTTATTGCGGCAATTCTGCATACCACCAGAAGGAGCAAAGATT
>CALZHR010000099.1 GCA_945787335.1 uncultured Desulfuromonadales bacterium | reverse complement strand
TTCCTGCCACAACTGCTCAATCATCGCCTACCTCCCCGCGGCTCCTTTGCAGGGAACGTTATAGCTTTTATTAGGATTTCCTCCTCTGGTCGAGCCTCGGCCAGCTCTTTGCGGAACCAGGAATATTCTGCTTCCAGTCGTGGGATTCGTTGCAATGGACACCTCCATGAGTCCGGAGGCTAGCAAATTGATGGCCGCTTTTTCCTGCCTGCCTCAGGAATGGATAGCGGAGCGATGGTTGGTTTTTTTACTTGACCGGTAGGGAATGGTCGACTATTTTGTTAGTGAAAATACATTAATAATCCCTTGCTTTTCATCCTCGACAATCCGTTCTGCTGCCGATACCAAACAACGGCAGGCGGACTTAAGGATGGAATTCACAAAAGGAGACTTTGATGAAGCACAGAAAATGGTTGGTCGTGGGACTTACGGTAGGCGTGTGTTTAAGTTTTTGGGGGCCGGCCAGCGCTGATTTACTGAAAGAGGCCCAAGAAGTTTTCAGACCGGTTAAAGCAAAAAAGATAAGAGGAAATCCAGCGACCCCTCTCAAAATAGACCTTGGCAAAATTCTCTATTTCGATCCACGACTTTCTTCAAGCGGATTGATCAGCTGTAACACCTGCCATAATGTCGGTATGGGGGGGGGCGACTTTCAGGAAGTATCGGTTGGACATAAATGGCAAAAGGGTCCACGCAACGCACCAACAGTCTTAAATTCGGTATTTCATACAGCCCAATTTTGGGATGGCCGTGCGAGAGATTTAGCAGAACAGGCGAAAGGGCCGGTTCAGGCAAGCGTCGAAATGAATAACACCCCGGAAATGGTTCTCAAAACCCTCAACAGTATGCCTGAATACCAAGCTCTGTTTCGGCAAGCGTTCCCTGATGAAAAAGATCCGGTCACTTTTGACAACATGGCAAAAGCGATAGAAGTCTTTGAAGCCACTCTCATTACGCCGAATTCTCGTTTTGACCAATTTCTTGGAGGTAATGAAAGTGCCCTGGCAGCAGAAGAAAAAGAGGGGCTCAGGGTATTTATGAACAAAGAATGCTCCAAATGCCACG
This sequence comes from uncultured Desulfuromonadales bacterium, assembly GCA_945787335.1. Taxonomy (GTDB): domain Bacteria; phylum Desulfobacterota; class Desulfuromonadia; order Desulfuromonadales; family Geopsychrobacteraceae; genus Malonomonas. The sequence goes on along the minus strand of CALZHR010000099.1, from coordinate 33,959 downwards.
GTTATCATCTTGGAGGCACATCTTATTCTCCATTCGGTGTCATAGGCGACACGCCACCTGATGACATTATGACCGGGGATAAAGGAAGGTATAAAGTGACCAGAAATGAAGATGACATTTATAAATTTAAAGTGCCTTCTCTGCGAAATATAGAAATTACCCAACCCTATTTTCATTCGGGGAAAGTATGGGATTTAAGAGAGGCCGTTGCCATTATGGGCTCAGCTCAGCTCGGGCACACACTGAACGAAAAGGAAATCGATCAAATCGTTGCATTTCTTAAAACGACGACTGGAGAGCAACCAAAGGTTGAATACCCAATCCTGCCAAAGGCAACAATGGAAACACCGAGACCAAGGCTCGATTAAGCCGCCATTGAAAGCGATAGTTAGGTTTTAATAGAAAAATTTCTCAAGATTATTTGAGTCTCAATTGCAGAACAAAACTTAGCCATACTCGTTATAAGTTAAGGGGAAGCTTTATATGAATAACCTTATAAAAAGAACAATTGTGGGCATCCTGACGGCAACAGTACTGTTCAGTGCTCATGCCTATGCAGGTATCACGGTGACAGGCACAGGTGACAGTATTGGTATTGACACAGCTGGTTTCCCTACAGAGATGGTTGAATATTACAACCTCATGGAAAAAAAGTGCACACAATGCCACTCTCTTGAAAGAACTGTCGTGGCAATTCAGACCGGGCTGGGGCCAATATCCGGAAATATTTTTGACCACGACACCAGTGCCGCATATGGACAAAGGATGCGTGAAAGGCCTAATTCTAAAATGAATAAAGAAGAAGTGAATAAAGCCGTCAGTCTGCTCAATTACCTTATCGAACTGGCAGAGCAGTAAAACCTACTGGGAAATTACTGGTGCCGCATAGGCGACCTGCTGGTACGGCACCAGTTCATTGATATCTGGAGCAACGGCATTGATTTTCTCCATCAAAGTAAAAATGTTGGTCGGTTTTTTTCTCGTCGCCATGATTGCAGTCTTAATCGGTGTAACCAGTATCCTGCATATGGAGACTATGGATCAACGAGACCAGGAGCTTTACGAATTTAATACTGTCCCAATATCTGTAATTTCCGATGTTTCAACTGCTTATCAAAGAATGCGAATCTCCATACGGGATATCGTACTCTATGGAAACGACAAAAAACTTCAGAATAAAAACATAGAATATATTAAAGAGCTTGACCTGACTATTGAAACACTTCTTTCTCAGTTTCGGGGAAGACTAAAAACTCAGGCTGTTCGTGATGAATTTGAGGTGCTGCAAAACACCTTGAAAAACTACACGCCCGCTCGAGAAAAACTTATCCAGCTGGCAACGTCCGAGGAGGGACATAAAAAAGCTCTCTTTTTAATGAAGCGTGAGGGTGCTTCAGTCGCAAAGGCCATTGATGATTCGATCACAAAACTCAAAGAACTTGAAGTCACCCAAGCGGGTATTAAAGCCAAGGCAAACTCAAGCACAGCTAAAAATGCCCGAACGACTATTACTTACATGCTGGTCGGGGCGGTGAGTCTCGGGATAATTGTTGCCCTTTTCACCACCCGCTCATTAACCAGACCCCTGGCACAGATTGTTCAGATGCTCAGCGACATGGAACGTGGCAACCTCGCCACGCGACTGCGGTTAAAGCGTGACGACGAGCTGGGACGTTTAGGCCAGGCCCTGGATAGATTTGCCGACAATCTGCAGGATGAAATTCTGGCCGCCTTCAACAAGCTCTCGAAAGGAGATTTCACCTTTGCGGCGCAAGGACTGATCCGCGAACCGCTGGCTAAAACCAATAGTGCCTTGAATCACTTTATGGGGGAAATTCGTAAAGCAAGCGAACAGGTCGCCGAACGCTCCCACCAGATTTCCGGCTCCAGCCAGACCCTCTCTCAGGGGGCCACCGAGCAGGCCAGCAGTCTTGTGGGAATCTCTGCAACGTTGAACGAGTTGTCTGCCCAGACGACCACCAACGCTGAAAATGCCAATCAGGCCAACCAGCTCTCCGTCGAGGCGCAGCAGGCGGCTCAACAGGGCAACAACCGGATGCAATCGATGGTTGAGGCCATGGAAGATATCAACCATGCCGGTCAAAATATCTCCAAGATCATCCAGGCTATCGACGAAATCGCTTTTCAGACCAATCTGCTGGCGCTCAACGCCGCTGTCGAAGCTGCCCGCGCCGGACAGCACGGCAAAGGCTTTGCCGTGGTTGCTGAAGAGGTGCGCAACCTGGCCACCCGCAGCGCCAAGGCCGCCGAAGAAACAGCCGAGCTGATCGAAAGCTCGGTGGAAAAAACCGAAAATGGCAGCGTCATTGCCAACCAGACTGCTGAGACGTTACAGGAGATCGTCGGAGGCGTCACCAAGGTCTCTGATCTCGTCAGTGAGATCGCCGCTGCCAGCAATGAACAGGCACAGAGGATTGCCAAGGTCAATCAGGGGATTACTCAAATCGATACAGTCACTCAACAGAACACCGCCAATGCCGAAGAAAGTGCCGCGGCAGCCGGAGAACTGTCAAGCCAAGCCGAGCAGATGCATCAGATGCTGCAGCGCCTTAACCTGCAACAGTAGCAAGCGTGCTCTCCAGACCTCCGAGTCGCCTGTTAACTGAAGTCAAATGGAACAAAAACAACAGAATGTTTCTACAGCACAACCCAAAATCGCCTTAGACATTGATGGGCTTGGCAAATACGAGTTTTCCCTCCGAATGCCGGGAGTGTGGCATCTCGACGCTTTTTCATAAAAACACCTCAGTGCGCTGAATGAGATGAGGCCGTAGAGCCTTCATTAGATTGATTTGTCTTTAAGTTCCTCCTTCGAAAATATACAATCAACAACCCAAATTGGTTCCTGTCGAATCATAATTCCCCAACATATGCTTTTGAGCTGGCTTTTCGTAAAAGGGATATGTGTTTAGTCAGGGTAAATATTTTTTTGGGATTCGTTTTAAATAACAATTGTCATTTCCCAGACATATACAGGAGGCAGGCATGTCGGTAAACAAAGTTATACTCGTCGGTAACCTGGGCAAGGATCCCGAGCTGCGCTACACCCCGTCCGGAACGGCGGTCGCGACCTTTTCACTGGCGACCACCGAACGCTACAAGGATCGTGACGGTAACCGGCAGGAAAAGACCGAGTGGCACAACATCGTCGCCTGGCGGCAGCTGGCGGAGATCTGCGGCAAGTTTCTGCATAAGGGGAAGCAGGTTTACATCGAGGGGAAGATCCAGACCCGAACCTACGACGACCGCGATGGCAACAAGCGCTATATTACTGAAATCGTCGTCGACCAGATGCAGATGCTCGGCAGCCGCGACGAACAGGGCGGCGGTGGCGGCTACGCTGGGGGGCAGCAGGCCGGCGGTGGTTATGCCGGCGGACAGCCGCAAGGCGGCCAGGGTTCCAACCAGGGCGGTCAAGGTGGCGGCCAGCAGAAAGGTGGCGGCTTCAATGAACCGGCGTTTAACCCGGATGACGAAATTCCGTTTTGATTTCTTGTTGTTATAGCTTGATGAAGATTTAAGCCACGAGCCTTGTGTTCGTGGCTTTTTTCGTTGATATTGTGGGATGTTCTTAAGAAAAGATGCCTAACAACCGACAAGTCAATCCATGAGTGTAAAAAATGCTGTAATCTTTAACGTAGAGGGGGCAAGGGGCCGATCGGACGGGGGCTGCGATTCGCTTGTTGCCGGCGATTCTTATAAGGGCAACCGCACCATGGATGACCAAATCTACAACAGCAGAACTCTCAGGGCCTATCTGAAGTACCTGCAGCAGCGCCATCCTGCTGTCGACCGCGGCGCGCTGCTTGCTCATGCCGGGATCGAAACCCACCAGATCGATGATGAAGGGCATTGGTTTACCCAGCAACAGGCCAATCGCTTTTATGCCAAAACCGTTGAATTGACCGATAATCAGAATATTGCTTTCGAAGCTGGACTTTTCGCTGTCTCCCGGAAAGGCTTGGGACTGATGAGCTCGCAACTAGTCGCCTTTGCCGGTCCGCATAAAGCTTTTTCGCTGCTGGAAAAATGGTCCGCTCAGTTATCCCGCTCGGCGTTCTACCGGGCCAGGACCATCGACGCGCAGACCGTCGAAGTGACCGTCGTCACCAAACCGGGAGTTCAGGAGCAAGCCTATCAGTGTGAAAACCGGAAAGGCTATTCAGAGGGGCTTTGCCAATTGTTTCAGCTGCCGGGATATACGGTGGAGCATCCAGAATGCATGTTTGCAGGTGGGACCTGCTGCCGCTACCTGATTTCCTGGAAGAAGGGCGCTGCGCAATGGCTGCGGGCAATCAAATATTATATTTTCCCGCCGCTGGCGCTGGCGATTCTGGCGCTGGTTCTGCTGAGCGGGCCGGCGGGCTCGTTCCCGCTGGCGCTGAGTGTTGTCCTCGGCCTGCTTCTGGGGATCGGCTGGGCCGAAGCGGCGCAGCAATCGCGGGTGCTGTCTCAGGCCCTTGAGAGAATTCGTGAATCGTCCGGCGAGTCCGTGGAAGCGATCCAGCGCGATTATGATCATGCGCGGGTGCTGAATGAGATCGGTCAGCTCATGGGAGTTGCCGGGGCCAGCGAAGAGCTTCCTGCGGCCCTGTTTGCCATTCTTCACGAAAATCTCGGTTTTGACAGTGGTTTTGTGCTGGTTGGCGACCTGCTGAACGGCGCGCCAGCCTGTCCGGTGAGCTATGGGCTTTCGAAGATTGAAAAACGGGCTCTTCTGCAGGGGGAAGCAGCGAGCGGTGCAGGAGCGCCCTGGCTCGAGGCCTTTCAGACCGGCCGCGCGATTGTTCTGAATGAGACCGCCGCACCAGCTGCGCAGGGGGCTGCTGCCGCCGAGCAGATCTTTGGCCGGGCTGCCATGGTCTGCTGCCCGATCCAGCATGGCGGCAGGTCGCTCGGCACCTTTGCCGTGCTTCGCCGTGGCGCCGGGCAGGCGCTGCTGCAGAAAGAGGTCAATCTGCTGCTGGCCGTGGCGTCGCGGGTCGGCTTATGCCTGCACAACCGCCGTCTGACGCAGCAGTTTGTGCAAACGCAGAAGCTGGAGTGCGTCGGCCTTCTGGCCGGCGGGGTCGCTCATGACTTCAACAACGTTCTGACCATTGTCCTTGGCTACAGCGAACTGCTCAAAACCGAGCCGGGCCTGCGCGAGGCGGCCAGAAAGCGTCTCGAGGCGATCAGCTCTGCGGCTGAGAAGGGCGCCGCCTTCACCCGGCAGTTGCTCGCCTTCTCCCGCCAGCAGGTGGTCGAACCACAGGTGCTGAGCCTTGACGACACCGTGCGCGGCATCATGACCCTCGCGCAAAGCCTGATCGGCGATGCCGTGGAGGTCGAGGTGCAGATCGACGCGGACGTGCCGAATATCTATGCCGATCCCAGCCAGATCGAGCAGATCATCCTTAACCTGGTCGTCAATGCCCGCGATGCCATGCCCTCGGGAGGGCAGCTGCGGGTGAGCGTTTGTGGAGAGTCGTCTGCTGAGGAGATGGCTGAGCCCGGGGTGCTGATCCAGGTTGCCGATAGCGGCGAAGGGATTCCCGCCGAGATCAGGGAGCGGCTGTTTGAGCCGTTCTTTACCACCAAACCCCCCGGCAAGGGGACCGGGATGGGGCTGTCAACGGTGTTCAATATCGTAAAACAGCTCAAAGGGAGGATTGAGATCGAGAGCGAGCCGGACCAGGGCACGACCTTTTCGATACATCTGCCCGGCTGTTTGGCGCACTCCTCCCGGGCAGATCTCGATCCGAGCAAGCCGCTGCCAGGCGGCGAAGAGGCGGTGCTGGTGGTAGACGATGAAGCGAACATCCGCACCCTGATCCAGGGGTTCCTGGAAAACCTCGGTTATCGGGTCACGCTGGCGGCGGATGGCGCGCAGGCGTTGGAACGGCTGGAAAGCAGCGGGGAGCGGTTCGATCTGCTGCTGTCCGATATCGCCATGCCCCGTCTGGGGGGCGTCGCCCTGGCGCAGAGGTTTAAAGAGCTTTATCCGCAGTCGGCGATCCTGTTGATGTCGGGTTACGCCGAGGAGGCCAGCATCGAGCAGGCCGAACAGGCGGCTCTCGATATTATCAACAAGCCGATCCGACCCCGCGAACTGGCGATCAAGCTGCGCGCGGCCCTCGATTCCTCAGACACCAACGTCGAAGCATAAAGAGAAAGTAAACGGTCGCGCCTGCGGGGAACCAGCAGGAAAAGCCCGCCACGACTTGACCTGATCTTCATCACGGGCCGATGATGAAGGTGATGGATTGTCTTTGGCAGAGGAGACGGCCGATGAAAGACCTTTACGAATGTACAACCTGCGGCATGGTGACGGAAACCAAAGGGCACCTGTGCCAGCCGGAAAAACTGGAGAACCGCGGCGATTACTGCGGTCAGCCGGTCGACTATAAAACCGGCAAGATGTGCGGCAAAGAGATCAAAAGGTTCGAGTTTGAATGCAGTAACTGCGGCCGGCCGGCGGAGCAGGCGGATTTGGTCTGCGCACCGAAGAAAATCTTATAGCGCTGTTGCCGCCAATCCATTGCCGCAAACGGCGATTCCCTCACTCTGATATACTGTAAATGTAAACACCCAGGCCCGGTCAGGCGGTTTGCGTTCCCGGGCACCTCCTTTTCCTCTTGCGGGGCGCATTCCGGGCTCTAGCGTTGAAACAGCGCAACGGCCGGGTCGTTACTGAACAGCAACTGTTCAGGGAGGTCGCGATGACGTGGTGCAGAACGATCCTGATCGTCAGCCTCGTATTGGGGCTCGGCTTGAGTACGGCAGATGCGCAGATTTATGGTGTTTCCCTTGATCGAGCGGACGAGGTGGCGGCCGCCAGCAGCTTCCAGGATGCGCTTGAGCATAACCGTTCCGGCACCGCAACGCGCTGGCGTAACCCCGATAACAACACCTCCGGGCTGACCGAACCGGTCAGAACCTTTCAGACAACAAGCGGCGTTTATTGCCGGGAATTTCAGCAGACGATCATCATTGCCGATCGGCAGGAACGTGGTTACGGCACCGCTTGCCGGCAGCCGGACGGTAGCTGGCAGATCGTCAATCCGGCCAACCTGCGTCAGCTGTCGCAGCAGCCGAGACAGGTGACGCGGGTCAAGGTTTATGAGCCGCGCTACCGGCCGGCCTACTATCCCGTGCGCTTCTATCCCAGCTATCTCTCATTCAGTTTTGGCTATGTCAAACATCGCGGGCACCACTACCGCGGGCATGGACACAATAGGCACTACGGGCATCGAGGCCATGCCGGCAAACACCATCGGAGCTGGGGGTTTGGCCACCGTGGCCGTCATCGCTGAGGACCGGCCGACAGCCGGCGGAGACTAAAGTTTTTCCGGTTTTTCGACCGTCCGTTCGTTGACCAGGTTGCCGGTGTTGAGGACCGTTTGCGGCTCGAAGAGCAGCACCTGGCACTCTTCGGCGGCGACCGGCAGGTGTTCGACGCCGCGGGGGATGATAAAGAACTGCCCTTCACGCAGGTCGACGTCATCATCGCGCAGCCTGATCGTCAACTCCCCCTTGATCACCATGAACAGTTCATCTTCCTGTTCATGCTGATGCCAGATGAATTCACCTTTGAGCTTGGCCAGTTTGACCTGCTGACCGTTCAGCTCGCCGACAACCTTCGGCTGCCAGTAATCCTGAAACAACGAGAACTTTTCTCGCAGATCGACGATCTCCATCTGGCGGCTCCTTTATTGCGGCAACGCGACGCTGATTGTCTTGCCACCGAATCCGTGCACCGAATCGTGGCCGCGGACGCTGACACTGCTGGTTCCTGCGGGGATCTTCACTCCAGAGAGACTGCGGGTGAAGGGTTGCTCGTAGACATGTGGATGGTAGAGAGTGCGGGTGCCGAACGCCTTGCCGTCCGGGCCGAACACCTCCCATTTATCGGCGTAGTGCTCCCAGCCTTCATCCTTGTGGGTCAGGGTGACTTCGAAGAGGTAGCTGCCGGCGCTCAGCTTGCTGACCTCGACTTTCAAAACGTCAGCTTCGCCGGCGTGCGCAGACGTGGGGCCAAGGGGCAGGCTCAGCGCGGAAAAGAAAACTACGACAAAGGTTGCTGCTGACTTTACATTTGGATGAATCATAACTCCCTCCTCATGAAAATTATTGTTTGTAACTTATGTCAGTCCCGGTCAAAAAGCAAGCTGCCACCTTTGGGAAATCGATGCCTGCTGCGATTCAACCGGTCATCAGCTCGGCATTGTTGTCGGGTTCGGCTAAAATGGAATGATCATGTATGGGAGAGCGACGCGACGGATGACGGTTTTGGTTGTGGTTTGCAGCATCGCAGTACTGGCCTGCGGCTGGGTTTACTGGCAGCGGCGCAGCCACGAGAATGCTCCGCAGCAGCCCTCGACCGCAGCGCAGGCGCAGCTGGCCGTGCGGCTGCGCGGACATGTCGAGCGGCTGGCCGGTGAGATCGGCGAACGGAACATCTGGCGCTACGCTGCTTTGCAAGCAGCGGCGGATTACATTGCAGAGCGCTTTGCCGCCCTAGGCTACCGGGTGGAGAAACAGTACTACCTGGTGGAGGGGAAGCGGGTGGTGAACCTGCAGGCTGAAATCCGCGGCAGCGCACGGCCTGAGGAGATCCTGCTGATCGGTGCCCATTACGATTCGGTGGTCGGCACCCCGGGCGCCAACGACAACGCCTCGGGCGTGGCGGCGCTGCTCGAACTGGCCGAGCAGTTCGCCGGCCAGCCACAGCAGCGCACCCTGCGGCTGGTCGCCTTCACCTGCGAGGAGCCGCCCTTTTTCAAGACCGAGCAGATGGGCAGCCGCGTCTATGCCCGACAGGCTGCACAGCGCGGGGAAAAAATTGTCGCCATGCTCTGCCTGGAGACCCTCGGCTATTACAGCCGCGCCCCCTTGAGCCAGCACTTTCCGCTACCGGCAATGGGGTTTTTCTACCCCTACCGCGGCAATTTCATCGCCTTCGTGACCAATTTCTCCTCGGCCCGGCTGTTGCGCCGCAGTCTGGCCAGCTTCCGGCGCCACAGCGCCTTTCCCGCCGAAGGACTGGCCGGTCCGGCCGCGCTGCCCGGAGTCGACTGGTCCGATCACTGGTCGTTCTGGCAGGAAGGCTACCCGGCATTGATGCTCACCGACACCGCGCCCTACCGCTATCCCCATTATCACCGCGCTGAAGACCGACCGGAGCAGCTGAGCTATCCCGAGTTCGCCCAGGTGGTCGAAGGGGTGGTGGCGCTGGTCAGCGAGTTGGCCAATTGAGCGCGGCCTCAGACTGGTTTTTCCCCGCTTGCGTTGGTCGAACCTTCTGAGGTAGAAAAGCAGAGTAACCTCGATTATTTAACCGGGATATTCGATGCAGACCAGCCCCTACCCGTTCAGTGCGATTATCGGCCAGGAGGGCATGAAGACCGCCCTGCTGCTAAACGCCGTCGACCCGTCGATCGGCGGGGTGCTGATCCGCGGCCAGAAAGGGACCGGCAAGTCGACCGCCGCGCGGGCCCTGGCGGCGCTGCTGCCGCCGATTGCGGTCGTCGCGGGCTGCCCCTACCATTGCCCGGCCGCTGAGCCGGAGCTGATGCACGACGGCTGCCGCGAACGCTTTGCTGGCGGCGAAACCCTGCCGGCGGAACAGCTGCAGATGCCGGTGGTCGAGCTGCCGTTGTCGGCGACCGAAGACCGGGTGGTCGGGACCATCCAGCTCGAGCATGCCCTGCAGACCGGCCAGCGCCGCTTCGAGCCGGGCCTGCTGGCTGCGGCTAATCGCGGCATCCTCTACGTCGACGAGGTCAACCTGCTGGAGGATCATCTGGTCGACCTGCTGCTCGATGCCGCCGCCTCGGGGTTCAACCGGGTCGAGCGGGAAGGGCTGTGCATCGTTCACCCGGCGCGCTTCATGCTGATCGGCACCATGAACCCGGAGGAGGGGGAGCTGCGGCCGCAGTTTCTCGACCGCTTCGGCCTGCTGGTCAACGTCGAGGGGCTGGTTGACCTAACGCAGCGGCGCGAACTGGTCCGCGAACATCTTGCCTACGAGCATGACCCGCAGGGTTTCGCCGAACGCTGGCAGGTTGAAGAGAGGTTCCTGGCAACGCAGGTGGCAGCGGCTCGCCAGCGGTTGGCGCAGGTAAAGGTTTCTGAAGCCTCCCTGGAACTGGCGGTCAAGCTGGCCGTCGAACTGCAGGTGCAGGGGCATCGCGCCGACCTCGCCCTGCTGAAGACTGCCCGGGCGCTGGCGGCGTTGCTGGAAAAGCCAACGGTCGGAGTCGCCGAGATCAGCGAAGCGGCCTGCTTCGTGCTGCCGCACCGGCTGCCGGGGGGCAGCCTGCTCAGCCCGGCCGCGGCCCGTGAAACGCTCGACGCGGCGTTGGCGAAACTGCTGCAGAAGCTTCCCGAGCAGGCCGAGCTGGAAGAGGTCGATGAGCTCGACAGCCTCGACTTCATGCTGGTCGATTACGAATTCCCCGGGTCGTCGGCCGCCGGCAGCATGCTGTTTCAGACGCTTAAAAAAAAACTTCAGAGCAGCTGATCGACATCGATGCGCAGCTCTGCCTCGCCCCGGTTAATCTCGCCCACTTGAAACCCTCCCGCAGTACTCCGGGTCGGCGCAGCCGGACAGCTGGCCGGGCCCGCAGCGGCCGGCAGCTGCGGGCGATTCCGCTGCGCGCCGGTGAGCAACCGGTCGCCCTCGACCTGCCGGCCAGCCTGCGTGCTGCCCTGCTGCGCAGCGGCCTGACTCGTGGGCCGCAGCAGATCCTGCCGGCCGACCTGCGCCGCAGACAGTTTTCCCACCGTCAGCGGGCGTTGCTGGTGTTTGTCATCGACGCCTCCCAGTCGATGGGGGAGGGAACCCTGGCGCGGATGAAGGCCGCCAAGGGGGCGATCCTCGCCCTGCTGACCGCGGCTTACCAGAACCGCGACCAGGTGGCGCTGGTCAGCTTCCGCGAGCGGCAGGCCCAGGTGCTGCTGCGGCCGACCAGCAGCGTGTTGCTCGCTCAGCAGCAGCTGCGCAAGCTGGCGATCGGCGGCGCCACCCCTTTCGCCGACGGTCTCTGGCAGGCCTGGCAGCTGGTGCGCAGCGCGCGGCAGAAGCAGCCGAACCTGCAGCCGCTGCTGGTGATCGTCTCCGACGGCGAGGCGAACGTGCCGCTGGTGCCGGGGGCGCAGATCCTCCCCGAACTGTTCACTCTGGCCCACAGCGTCCGCAAGGATCGTATAAGCAGCCTGGTGATCGACAGCCGCGCCGGACTCGGCAGCGAAAAACTGCAGCAGCTGGCCACTGAGCTGGGCGGCAGCTACCAGCAGATCCGCGAGCTGCATGCCGGCAAGCTGATTGAAGTGATACGGCGAGCAGAGGATATCTGAAGCGTCATCTCTCCAAATAACGTATTGATTACTTCCAATGCAGTTAGATTGCTGATATCGTTATCAGTACTTGATTGTTCGGGGGTAATAATGGCTCAGAAACGCAGTCCGCTTTTTGATCGTCTCGCCGCGGATAAAGAGAATCTCTTACAATTTGGTGTCAGTTCGCTTTCAGTCTTTGGCTCCGTCGCCCGTGGCGAAGATCGACCGGGAAGTGATGTCGACTTGCTCGTCGAATTGGTCAATAAGATCGGTATTTTTGAGTTCATCCGTCTGAAAACGCACCTTGAAGATCTACTTGGCCGCCCGGTCGATCTTGTCACGCCAGATGCCCTCAAACCGCAAATGAAAGAACGTATCCTTAAAGAGGCGATCCGTGTCTAGAGACTGGCAGATGCGTATCGAGGATATCCTGACCTGCCTTGAAAAAATAGCCGTTTACACCCAAGGCTTGACAGAAGAGTCCTTTACCGCCGACAGTCTGGTCGTCGATGCCGTGATCCGCAACCTTGAAGTGCTCGGTGAGGCGGCGCGTCATGTGCCGGAAACTGTGCAGCAACACTATGCGGAAATCCCTTGGGCTGAAATGAAAGGGATGCGCAATCTTCTCATTCATGAATACTTCGGCGTTAGCCTGGCGATCATCTGGGCGACCGTGCAAAACAACCTGCCGCCGTTGCGACAGCAATTGATCGTGCTGCAGGAAGAAGTCAATCGGCAATAAACCGCTGGAATTCCTTATCGCTCCCGCCTTCGCTTGACACAAAGCTGTTTTCACAACACAATAAACATCTGAACAATCATTCAGGTGAGGTTTCCATGGAGAAAGATATCTGCCTGACCACCTGTGTCGACCAGCAACGGGTCGCGCGGGTGGTGCAGGGCTTGCCGGCTGAGCCATTGCTGCTCGGCGCGGCGGAAATATTCAAGATGCTGGCCGATCCCAACCGGCTGCGGCTGCTGCACGCTCTGGCGCAGGAAGAGCTCTGCGTCTGCGATCTGGCCGAGCTGGTCGAAACCAGCGCCTCGGCAGTCTCCCACCAGCTGCGGCTGCTGCGCACGGCACGTCTGGTGGCCTGTCGCCGTGAGGGCAAAATGGTCTATTACCGGCTCGATGACGACCACGTCGGCCGGTTGTTGCGGGAGGGGCTGCGGCATGCTGAAGAAGGCTGATTGCGGCAGCTGTTGCAGCGCGCCGGCCGTTGACGAGGACTGTCGGATCGAGGAGGGGACGGCCGAATGGTCGAGCAGCTGTCGCTTTTCTCTGCAAGGGCTCGGCTGTGCCTCCTGTGCCGGTAAGATCGAGGTGGCGATTCAGGAGCTACCGCAGGTGCTCTCGGCCCGGCTCAACTTCACCGCCGGCAGCCTGCGCATCGAGTCCCCGCGCCCCTGCAGCGAGCTGCTGGACGAAGTGCGCACCATCGTTGAACGCTTCGAGCCGGGGGTGAGCGTGCGCCCCTGGCAGGAGGCGGGTGAGAGCAAGCCGGGGCGGCATATCCGCCAGCAGTTCTGGCGGCTCGGCGGCGGGGCGCTGCTGCTGGTGCTGGCGCTGCTGCTGGAGCGTTTCGCCGCTGCGTCGCTGGCGGTTCTCTGCTACCTGGCCAGTTACCTGATCGCTGGCGGCTCGGTGCTGATGGCGGCGGCCAGCAATCTGCGTCGCGGCGGCTGGTTCGACGAGCACCTGCTGATGTCGATCGCCACCATCGGGGCGCTTTTTCTCGGCGAATATCCCGAGGCGGTGGCGGTGATGCTCTTCTACCTGCTCGGCGAGATCGTCCAGGGGCGGGCGGTCGACCATTCGCGGCGGGAGATCGCCGCGCTGCTCGATATCCGCCCCGACAGCGCGAACCTGCTGGAAGGGCAGCAGCTGCGCCGCGTCGACCCGAACCAGCTCGATGTCGGGCAGCTGATCCTGGTGCGCCCCGGCGAACGGGTGCCGCTCGACGGGGTGATCATCGACGGGGAGTCGCTGCTCGACAGTTCGGCGCTGACCGGCGAATCGCGCCCGCGGCGAAAAATGCTCGGCGACGAAGTGCTGGCGGGGATGATCAACGGCGCCGGCAGCCTGACCCTGCGGGTGGTGCGCCCTTTCTCCCAGTCGACCCTGGCGCGGGTCATCGAGCTGGTGGAGAACGCCAGCGAAAACAAGGCCAACACCGAACGCTTCATCACCCGCTTTGCCCGGGTTTACACGCCGCTGGTGGTGCTGGTCGCGACCCTGATCGCGCTCTTGCCGCCGTTGTTTTTCGGTGACTGGCAGGCCTGGCTCTACCGGGCACTGATCTTTCTGGTGGTCTCCTGCCCCTGCGCCCTGCTGATCTCCATCCCGCTGGGTTTTTTCGGCGGTATCGGCCGCGCCTCCAAACAGGGGATTCTGGTCAAGGGGGGCAACTTCCTGGAAGCGCTGGCGCAGGTCGAAACGGTGGTCTTCGACAAGACCGGGACCCTGACCCGCGGGGTTTTCGAGGTGCGCCAGGTGCTGCCGCAGGCGGATTTTTCCGCGGAGCAGCTGCTGGAGCTGGCGGCTCTGGCGGAGATCGATTCCAATCACCCGATCGGCAAATCGATCCGTGATAAATATGCGCGGAAACTTGATCGGCGGCGAATCAGCGAGCTGCAGGAACACCCGGGGCTGGGGGTGGCGGCCCGGGTGGATGGCCGCCAGGTGCTGGCCGGCAACCGCAAGCTGCTGCGGCGGTTTGACCTCAACCCGCTTCGATCGGATGAGCCGGGCACCGCAGTTTACCTGGCGGTCGATGGGCGCTATGCCGGGGTGCTGTTGATCGCCGATGAATTGCGCGAGGGTGCCGCCGGAGCGGTGGCTCGGCTGCGGCGTCTCGGGGTGAGCCATATCGAGATGCTCAGCGGCGATCGCAAGCTGGAGGCGCAGCGGATTGCTGAAAGTCTGCGGCTGGACGGCTGGCGCGCCGAGCTGCTCCCCGACCAGAAGCTCGAGGCGCTGGAGCAGCTGCAGTCCCAGCGTCGGCAGGGGAAACTGGTGATGGTCGGCGACGGCATCAACGACGCGCCGGTGCTGGCCCGTGCCGATGTCGGCGTGGCGATGGGGGGCTTAGGCTCCGATGCCGCCATCGAGGCGGCCGACGTGGTGCTGATGACCGACGAGCCGGACAAGCTGGCCACCGCCATCGAAACCGCGCGCCTGACGCGGCGCATCGTCTGGCAGAATATCACCCTGGCCTTTACCGCCAAGGGGCTGGTGATGCTGCTCGGCGTCTTCGGCCTGGCGACCATCTGGCAGGCGATCTTCGCCGATGTCGGCGTGGCGGTGCTGGCGGTACTGAACTCAGTGAGGATTATTCGGGACGACTGATGAACGCAGAAAACAACCTGGAATTTTTTCACGACCTGCTCGACAGCCTGAAAAACCCGCTGTTATTCGCCGATACCGGGCACGTGGTGCGCTACCTGAACAAGGCCGCGGCGGCCTTCTACCCTGATGGCAATGAACTGCTCGGCCGCAGCCTGCTCGACTGCCACAATCCGGAATCGCAGCGGAGCATGCGCAAGATCCTGGCGCAGATGGAGCAGGGGCTGGAGGAAGAGCTGATCACCGACAACGCCAAGCGACGGATTTACATGCGCGCGGTGCGCTCCAGCACGGGGGCACTTCTGGGCTACTACGAGCGTTTTGAGCCACCGCGGGGGGAATGATGGGGGCGTGAAAGCTGGAAGAATGCCGCCGTGTGCTTCAGGGTCGGCACCGGCTCACGGGGCAGAGGATTGATTTCTGAGCTGCGAGGTCGCCTGTTTGATCGCCCGGCTGACCGGGCCTTTGTTCGATTTCGGCAGCTGGTCAAGCAGCGGGATCAAATGAGGATTGCCGAGCTGCCCCAGCGCCAGAATTGCTTCGGCGCGGAGCGTCTCGATACGACTAAGACGCAGCAGGTTGGACCGCCGGGCGACTTTCAGGAGCGGCAGGATTGCCTGAGGGGAGCTGAGGATGGTCAGGGCGCGGATGACCTCGAGCTTGAGGTCGGTCTGTTTGCCCAATGGGTCGAAGCGCAGCAGGATCGCGGCGAGGGGTGGAATCGCCTGGGCTTTGCCGAGGGAGCCGAGCGCCATGATTGCCGGCTGCTGCAGTTCGGTGGCCGGATCGCTGCTGAGCCTGACCAGCAGCGGAATGACCTGGTCGCCACCGATCATGCTCAGGGCCTGGATCAGGGCTCGCCGCACCCGCACCTCCGGGTGCCCCATGGGCGCCTCCAGCAGCGGCAGGGCCGATTCCAGACGGGTTTCTCCGAGGACGATAACGGCATTGCGGACTACGTGCCAGGTCTCGTCGTGGAGGGCATCGGTCAGCAGCGCATAGAGGGCCTCGCCCATGTGCGAGAGAATGCCGGTGTACTTGCGGCGGATCAGCGCATCCCGCTCCGCGTAGAGATTTCTCAGCAGGGTCGGGGCAATCTGCATCTCCAGGCCGACCAGAACCCGGCCAAGGGCTTTTTTCTGCGATGGCTTGAGGCTCGGGTCGGCGACGGCAGTCGCCAGTTGCTGCTTGATCTCGTCGCTCAGCAACAGGCTGATGCCGTCATGGGCCGATTGGCGCTGACTGGCAGAGCGTTGCTCATCCCGATTGTGGTTCAGCAGCAGGCTGAACAGCGCCAGGCTTCCCGGCAGTCCGCTTGCCTGGAGAAACGGTGGTGCTTTCTGCAGCAGCTGCTCAAGCAGCTGCTGATATTCATCGTCGTTGAGCGGTTCTTTGAGTAATTCGAGCAGGTCGCGCATCCAGGCGATGACGTCCTTGCTTTCCTGGGGCAAGATCGCTTCGTTGTTGAATGTGCTGTTGTCGGTCAGTTCCTGGGGCGGCTCTTCAGCACCTGCTTCATCCTGCCGCTCTGCGAGGCGGGCCTGGATCTCTGCCAGGTCGGTTGCGTTGGCCCAGATCGAGCGCAGCTGTTGTTTCTCCAGCAGTTTCGGCAGGCCGCCGGCGGCAAGCAGCTCGGCAGCCGGCCGTGAGATCAATCCTGCGAAAATCAGCAGCTCCTGGTTGGACAGTTCCGGCAGAAACAGCAGATGCCGCACCTTGCATTCGTTTAATTGCACCGCGAGCTGTTTCAGGGTGTTGTTCTGCGGCGCAAGCGGTTCCTGGTCGAGGAAGAAACCGGTCGTGGTGATGTGAAACGGCTGGCCGGCATGTCGGGCCAGCAGCGACTGAAACGCCGCGCAGGTTTCGCTCGCAGCCGCGCTCAGTGCCGGATGCCCTGCAGCGTAGAATTTCAGCGACTTGGTCAGCTTGACCAGTTCGCTCAGTGCGGTTGTGAGATCGCTGCTGAGCGTCTGTGAACGGTTTGGCTGAGTCATGAATATCCACGGAATTAAATGATTAAAAGCTAATTATAGTAAAAAAATATTCTCTGTGGAAGTTTATTCTTCACCGATGATGCAATAACTGCTGTCATGAATCCCTTCTCCTTCGGCCCGATACAGGTCTTCAAGCAGCTGGGCGTAGCGTTGCCCGACGATATTGCGCTTGATTTTCAGGGTCGGGGTGACTTCCCCCTTCTCCCCACTGAAATCACGTGAGAGCAGCGTGAAACGCTTGATCTGCTGATAGGACGGCAGGCTTTGCTGACGCTGGTCGATGCGGCGCCGGATCAGGTCGAGAACCCGGGGATGGTTGACCAGATCGCACTGATCGAGGAAGTCGATCTTCTTGAAGCCGGCGTACTTCCGCAGCGCTTCGAAGTCGGGCACGACCAGGGCCACCAGGTAGGGGCGGCGGTCGCCATGGATCATCACGCTGCTGATGAACTTGTCGGTCTTCAGGACATTCTCCAGCGCCTGCGGAGCGACATTCTTGCCGCCTGCGGTGACGATCAGGTCCTTTTTGCGGTCGGTGATGGTAACAAAGCCGGTGGCATCGATCTCGGCGATGTCGCCGGTGCGGAACCAGCCGTCCTGCAGAACCTCGGCGGTTCGCTCCGGTTTCTTCCAGTAGCCCTGAAACACGCTGGGTCCCTTGACCAGCAGTTCGCCGTCGGCGTCGAAGCGAACCTCAAGGTTCTTCAGGGCCGGACCGACGCTGCCCAGCCGGTGGCAGCCCGGATAGTTGACGGCGATGACCGGCGAGGTCTCGGTCAGGCCGTAGCCTTCGTAGATCGGGACCCCGGCGGCGAGGAAGAATTCGGCGATGTCCTTGACCAGCGGCGCGCCGCCGGAGACAAAGAAGCGCAGCCGGCCGCCGAGCCGTTCCTTGATTTTACTGAAGACCAGCTTGTCGAACAGCGGGCAGAGCTTTTCCTGCAGCAGGGTCGGCTGCTGACCGGCCTGTTCACGAACAACCTTTCCCCGCCCGACTTTGATGGCGAGGAAAAACAGCTGCTTTTTCAGCCAGGGTCCGGAAGTGACCCGTTCCAGCACCCGGGCGTGCATTTTCTCGTAAAGGCGAGGCACGCTGAGCACGATGGTCGGCTTGACCTCGGTCAGGTTGGCTGGAACCGTGTCGATGCTCTCGGCGTAGGAGATCACCACCCCCTGGTGCAGCATCATGTAGTAGCCGCCCATCCGCTCGAAAATATGCGAGAGCGGCAAAAAGGAGAGGCACTCATCCTCCGGGCCGATCTCGATCAGCTCGCTGCAGGCTTCAAGGTTGGAGAGGATGTTGTCGTGGCTCAGCATCGCCCCCTTCGGTTCACCGGTGGTGCCGGAGGTGTAGACCAGGGTCGCCAAATCCTGACGCTGCCCTTTGGCGAGCTGCTTCTCGAACAGCGCCGGATCGATTTTTTCGCCGAGGGTGAGGAAGTCGTGCAGATTCAGAAGGCCCTCTCCCTCGGCCGAACCTTCGAGCAGGATGATCTTTTCCAGCTGCGGCAATTGCTCGCGCAGCTCAAGCAGTTTTGCGGCCTGCAGCGGGGAGTGGGCAAAGAGGAAGCGGCACTCGGCGTCGGCCAGAATATGGGCGATTGTCTTCAGCCCTTCGGTGTGGTAAACGGGAACCGTACGCCCGCCGCAGGCCATGATCGCCAGATCGGCGTAGGCCCACTCGGGACAATTGGGGGACATGATCGCCGCCTGCTGCTCGGGCACCAGGCCGAGCGCCTGCAGGCTGTGGGCAAAAGCGCGCACCTGATTTCCCAGCTCGCGCCAGCTGATATCCCGGTAGCGCCCGGCAATCTTCCGGCGCATGACGGTTCGCTCGGCGTAACGCTCGATGCGCTTGAAGGCCATTTGCGGCAGAGTTTGTCCCATGGCGACCTCCCGGCTGCTAGCAATGGGCGTAGCGGAGCAGCACTGAAAGTAATTCTATCATGTCAGTCAACAATTTGATCCTTGGGATCACGGGAAATATCGCCGCGGGCAAAAGTCTTATTGCCGGAGCCTTCGCCCGCAAGGGAGCGGCGCTGGTCGATGCCGACCAGCTGGCCCGCGAGGTGGTGGCGCCGGGCAGCCCGGTCCTGCAACAGCTGTCAGCGCAGTTCGGCCGTGAAATTCTCTTTGAAAACGGGAGTTTAGATCGAGAGCAGCTGGCAGGGATCATATTCGCTGATGAACAGGCCCGCGATGCGCTGAACCGGATCACTCATCCGGCGATCGCCAGGCTGGCGGTCGAGCGACTGCAGCAGTTGAAGCGGACTTCAGGAATTCCACTGATTGTCTACGAAGCGCCGCTGCTGTTCGAGGCGGGGGCCGAGGGGCGGGTCGATAAGGTTCTGGTCGTCAAGATCGATCCCGAGGTGCAATTGCAGCGGCTGATGGAGCGTGACCGGCTCGCCGAAGCCGCGGCGCGGCAGCGGCTCGCCGCGCAGATGCCGCAGACGGAAAAGCTCGCCCGGGCCGATTACGTGATCGACAATTCGGGCAGCGTCGCTGCCGCACTGCGGCAGGTAGAGCAGCTCTGGGCTCAGCTGGCCGGCGCGGCCGGCTGAGCGTTCAACTGCTTGAGAAAGCCGGCGGTGCGCTCAAAGACATCCTGTTGCTGCGGATTTTCGTCAGTCGTCAGCACATGCGGAACCTCCGCTCCGTAGCAGAAGAATTCTTTCTTTGGGCTGGCCAGCCGATCGAACAGGCGCCGGGCGGTACCCGGCGCGATGGTCCGGTCGCCGGCAGAGGTGAGGACCAAGGTCGGCGTGCGTATTTCTGCCAGCCGACGGGCCAGTTCGCGGCGCAAGCGGTTGATCTGGGCGACCCCGTGCAGCGGCCGCCGGTGGTAATAGAAGGCGTGCTCGGCAACCGGAATATCGCGCAGCTGGTAGGGGATCAGCAGCTTTAAAATAGCCGCGTAGGGTGCCAGCGGGTGCTTGAGCTGCAGGTAGGGGGAGAGCAGCACCAGCCCGGAAAAGGGGCGCAGCAGTGAAAGCTTGAGCAGCAGCAGAGCGCCAGTACTCAGGCCCACGCCGCAGATCTTCAGTTGCCGGCTGCGAAGCAGCTGGTAGCCCCTTTCGACCGTTGCCAGCCATTCTTCGAGATTCCGTTCGGCCAGATCTTCGGGGCTGGTGCCGTGGCCCGGAAGCCGCAGGCCGAATGCCGTGAAGCCTTGCCGGCAGAGATGTTCGCCGAGCTGGCGCAGCTCCCGCGGCGTGGCGCAAAAGCCGTGGACCAGCAGCACTCCCTGGCCGTTCGCGGTCTTTGGCTCAAGGAGGAAGGGGATGTTCTCCGGATGCTCGACCCCGGCGCTGCGGGCCAGTTCCATCTCCCGGTTAAAGATCTCCATCTCGTGTCCTGGGTTGTGAGAAAACAGAAAAGGCCCCTCTTTCGAGGGGCCTTTTAGCTGGGAAAGTCACGTTTACTTGGGATAGCCGAGTCGTGTGGAAAGGTCGGCCGAGGCTTTCAGGACCAACGGGATCAGCTCTTTCTCAAGTCGCTCATCGCTGATCCGCATGCTTGGCCCGGAGATGCTGATGGCGCCGACGATGCGGCGGGTGTAGTCACGGATCGGCGCAGAGATGCAGCGCACGCCCTGATCGAGCTCCTCGTTGTCAAGCGCGTAGCCCTGCTCGCGCACCTTGACCAGTTCGGCGTTCAAGGCGTTCTTGCTGGCCAGGGTCGTCGGGGTGTGCTGGATGAAGTTCTGCGCGCTGAGCACCTCTTCCAGTTCTTCCTCTGACATATGGGCCAGGTGAACCTTGCCGGCGGCGGTGCAGTAGGCCGGCAGCCGCGACCCGACCCGGGAGACGACACGAACCGTCAGGCTGGTTTCCACCACGTCGAGGTAGACGATGTGATTCTCTTTATAGATCGCCACGTAGGAGGTTTCGTTGCTCTCTTCGACCATCCGCTCAAGGATCGGTTTGGCCTGGCGCAGCAGCCCCATCTGCTTGATAAAGGTCTGTCCGAGCTCCAGGGCCTTGAGGCCGAGGCGGTAATTCTCCGTCGCCTTGTTCTGCTCGATATAGCCACGCGACTCCAGGGTGGCCAGCAGTCGGAAGACGTTGTTTTTGTGGAGTTTCAGGCGCTTGCTCAGCTCGGTGACGCCGAGCTCGTCGACATCGTCGTGAAACTGCTCGAGAAGATCGAGAGCGTGAGAGACTGCCTGGATGATATATTCCGACTTGTCCTTTTTGACCATGGTCGCTCTATCCTTGTTGGAATTTTTTTACATAAAGACAGGTGATTCTAGCGCCAGGCTTGGAGGCTGTCAAGTTGTATACGGCATGATTCGCGGGAGAATCTGCCATGACGCTTAATCGATTATAGAATGCTGTTTTATTAATGTCAATCGGAGCTCGGCATTATCACTATATATTCAGGTTGACAGCCCGATATCGCTTGACTAGGATGATCGAAACGCGCGTACGAAACGGTAAATTTCGATGCTGAACCTCAATAAGAAAATCCTTGTGGCGATTGATGGATCGCCGGCCTCCGACAAAGCGGCAGAAGAAGCAGTCCGCCTGGCGGCGGTCAGCAGCAGCGAACGATTCCGCAGTACGGTTTATGCGGTGATTGTTCTGCCGGCCAAGGATGCTCCGGTTCTCACCGATCTCTATCCGGCGCCGCAGAAAACCTCGCAGGTCGATTGGGAGGACAAGCAGCGCCGTATCTACTACGTGGTTGACAAGGCGGCCGCCGAAGCGAACGTCCACCTGCGCAAAGAGGTGGTTTATGGTGAGGTTGACGAAGCGTTGCTGAAATTTGCCGCACAGGAGGAGTGTGACGTGATCGTCATCGGTTCGACCGGCAAGGGGCGGATGCTGCGCGCTTTGCGGGGGTCGGTGTCGAGCAAGGTGGCGCTGAACGCGCCGTGCTCGGTGTATATCGTGCGCTGAAGCGCGATCAATAAAAGTGAAGAAACGGCAGGCCGCGGCAAACACCGCGGTCTTTTTTTATCGTTCAGACGGCATCCTGCAGCCCGCTGCGGGTCTCGGCGCTAAGGTAATCGAAAATCTGCTGCAGACTCTCGCGAATCAGCTCTTCATCTTTGGGCAACTCATGGGGGGTGAGCTCCAGGGTGATGTTGCCGTCGTAGCCGGTGCTGCGCAGGTGATTGAGGAAGCGGGTCAGTGGCAGTTTGCCATGCCCTGGCAGAAGGTGCTCCCGGCCGTTGGCATAATCGGAGAAGTGAACGTTGCGGATCCGGCCGGAATCGTAAAAATAATGGAAGTCGGTCAGGAAATTCGTTTTGCAGGTCCCCATATGGGCCGTGTCGAAGGTCAGAAACAGATTGCGCTGCTGCAGGAAGTTGATCATGTCGCGGGTCTGGTGGAGGAAATGGGGATTGCAGCCTAAAGGGCCATTGGCCGGCATGTTCTCGATGGTCACGGTGACCTGGCCGCGACCGACCTGCTGTTGGAAATCCTCGATCCGGTTCAGCCAGCGCCAGAATTTCCGCTGCAGGGTCAGCCAGCTGGGGGGGTGGAAATTCACCAGGCCGATCCCGGCCTGAATTGCCAGGTCGATGGTTTTCTCCAGCTGCTCGGCCTTGTTCCCCCAGCCGTCGATATCGAAAAAAGGCGCATGCAGCGAGATGATCGGATGGATCTGCCGGACCTCGTCGAGGATTTCACGTCCGCGATTGAACTGGAAATCCTGATTGATGATCACCTCGAGCCCTTCGAAGCCAACGTCCTGAGCGATCGCAAAGACTTTGGGCAGCGGCAGGGTGTAGAGAGTGCCTGCTGAGAGAATTAATTTCATGCCGAAATAGAGTCCGGAAAAATATAGAACAACATTTTGTTGTTCCTATTAAACAGACAGTTTCGGTTTATGTCAATTTCTGCCGGCCGGCTTTTTCAGGAAGATTTTTTAATCATTTCCTGCAGAACGCTGGTTGCGTAACTGCCTTTTGGCAGGCAGAAGCTCAGCAGCAGGCTCTCGTCACGGTTTTCGAGGATCTGCGCCTCGGCCAGTGGCACCCGCAGGGGGCGGCGTTCCCCCGGCATGCTCAGGCCATCCGCGAGCTTCCAGCTCTCCAGACGCAGCCCGGCCTGCTCAAGGAGTGAACTTTCCTGACGACCCGACTGGCCTTCGGCCAGCAGAACTTTGTAGCCGTACAGTGGCGCCGAGGGGCTGATCTCGAAAGCGGCTGCGCGCGGCTGTTCGAGGGCCGCCGAGGTCACCCGGAAGCAGGCGCCGTTGGCGTGCTTGACGGCGATATCGCCATCCTGCAGCAGGTCGAGGTCGGGCAGACGCTGTTCCAGCAGCTGGTCGAACAGCTGCGCCTGGGCGGCGGACAGGAACAGCCGCAGCAGGTTGCGCGGCAGGGACAGAACCGCCCGGTCGGCTGGCTGTCCATCGTGCAGCTGGCGGACCAGCCGGCGTTCATCGCGCATCCGTGGCGGCAGCTGCTCCAGGCAGAGCGGCAGATCGCCGGCGCGATAGGCGCGGGCCGCAGCCTGCCAGGCGGGGTTGCGAATCTGCTCTGGGTCGCCGAGCAGTTCGCGGCAGAAGTCCGGGGAGTTCCGCCGCAGCAGCAGCAGCCCCAGCTCGGCCGAGTTGCCGAGCACCCCGTAGCGCTGCTCGCCGAAGCGGTTCGGCACGCCGCGCTCCTGCAGCATTTGCAGCAGCGCTTCGGCCCGCCCGGCGGCCTGCGGATGCACCTGGCGCAGGCGGATGGTAAAGCGGTTGCCGGCCAGATGCCCGAGCCGCAGCTTATTGCCGTGGCGTTGTCGGCTTAAAATCCGCGCCTTGCGCAGCTCCAGCCGGTCGAGACGGTTTTCGCACCGGGCCGGGATCGAGATCATCTGCCGGGTGCGGGCGCGGGCGTCCTTGAGGCCGGCGTAGCCCAGCTCGCGTTCCTTGAGCTGCAGCCCTTTGGCCAGCTGCGTGAGCAGCTCGCGGGTGCTGATCCCGACCTTTTCGATCCACAGGTAAAGATGCTCGCCAACGCCGGAGCAGGGGTAGAGGGGCAGCTCCTCGACCTGAAAATCCTCCGGCAGTTCCTTGTAGCTGCCGCCGGTGCCCGGCAGCTCGGCGGTCAGCCAGGTCACGCCGGCTCCTCCTGCGACCAGCGCAGCCGGAACCCCTTGTGCAGTTTCGGCGGGGCGAGTTTCAGCCCCGGCTTTTTACGGTAGTGGCAGAAGTAGATCGGCTGGCCCTGGTCGAGGAAGCGGCGCATGTACTTGGAAATCGGGTAATCGCCGAGTTCATGGGTGTGGGGGGTGCTGTGCAGGTTGTAAAAGCGCGCGTCGCCGGCCAGCAGCTCGCCGGCCGTTTCGCCGTAATCGACAAAATCGGTGGCAAAATGCAGTTCGCCGTCCGGCTTCAGACAGTAGAGCGCCAGATTGAGGAACTCCTGGTTGAGCAGCCGCCGCTTGCGGTGACGTTTCTTCGGCCAGGGGTCGGGGCAGTTGATGTAGATCGCCTGCAGGCTCTCTGCGCCGAGGTGATGATGCATCAGGAAGCGCGCTTCCATACGCATCACGATGATGTTTGTCAGTCCCGCGTCTTCGACCCGGCTGCTGGTCTGCCGGCAGCCCTGGTTGAAGATGTCGATGGCGATGAAGTTGCGCTCCGGATGGCGGCTGGCCAGCTGGACGATGAAGTCTCCAATGCCGCAGCCGACCTCCAGGCACAAGGGGCGGTCGTTGCCGAACAGCGCGGCAAAGCTGCCGGCCTGCTGAAGGCGGGCTTCGGGGACAAATACCGGCGAAGTGATCAGGGTCATTCTTTGGGACATGGCTTTTATGGCTTATTTTCAGGTTGATGTCGGGTTGTGTCAGCGATGCTGATATAAAAACTCGCTGAGGTTCTCCAGTTCGTCACGACCGGTGGTGCTGAAGCTCGGCATGATGCTGGTCTTGCGCGTCGATGCGTGCGCCGCCAGGTGATTGACGATCTCCTCTTTGGTACGCCGGCTGCCGACCTCGTCGAGCGGGGGAGCCAGCGAGCCGCCGTTGCCTTCAAACTGGTGGCAGCCCTTGCAGCCGAGCGCGTTGATCAGTCGGCGGGCGCGCGCTTCGTCCACCTGAATCGGTTGAGCGAACGTCGCCTGCAGGCCGGCGCAGAGCAGCAGAGCGGCAAGCAGGATGATTTTGAACGGCATCAGGCACCCCTTTGGCAAAAACACGGCCACTCTACTATGGGGTCGCGGTGCAATGCAACGCTTGAGCGGAAACGGGCTCGCTGACGCCGGGAAAGGGGTTGCAATCACCCCGGGGCGGGACTAAGCTGGTGCGTCGATTCAAGGAGGATATTGATGCAGATACCGATGGCCAAGCGGGCCCGGCAGGTCACACCGTTTCTGGCGATGGAGGTCATGGAGCGGGCCAAGCAGATGGAAGCCGCGGGCCGCGAGATTATCTATCTCTGCCTGGGCGAACCCGATTTCCCCACCCCGCCGGCGATTT
This sequence comes from uncultured Desulfuromonadales bacterium, assembly GCA_945787335.1. Classification (GTDB taxonomy): domain Bacteria; phylum Desulfobacterota; class Desulfuromonadia; order Desulfuromonadales; family Geopsychrobacteraceae; genus Malonomonas. The sequence goes on along the minus strand of CALZHR010000099.1, from coordinate 8,853 downwards.
TGGCGGAAACCGGCCAGGCGCTGGCCGAAGGGGCGACCTCGTACACTCATTCCCAGGGGCTGCTGGAGTTGCGCCAGGAGATCTGCCATCACTACCTGGAGACCTACGGGGTCGAGATCGTCCCGGAGCAGGTGATCGTCTCCTCCGGGACCAGCCCGCTGATGCTGCTGCTGTTTTCGGCGCTGCTAGAAGCGGGAGACGAGCTGATCCTCACCGACCCCGGTTACGCCTGCTATCCCGGCTTTGTCAGTTTCGCCGGCGGTGTGCCCGTGCCGCTGCGCACTTCACCAGAGGACGGCTTTCAGCCACGCGCCGCGCAGGTGCGGCAGCTGCTCACGGAACGCACCCGCGGGCTGCTGATCAATTCGCCCTCGAACCCGGCCGGTTCGGTGCTCCCGGGGGCCCAGCTGCAACAGCTGGCCGAACTGCCGGTGCCGATCATCTCTGACGAAATCTATCATGGTCTGACCTACCAGGGGGAGGAGCGCTGCATCCTTGAATACACTCAAGATGCCTTCGTGCTCGGCGGTTTTTCAAAGGCTTACGCGATGACCGGCTGGCGGCTCGGCTACCTGATCGCGCCGCTTGATTGCGTGCGCACCCTGCAGATCCTGCATCAGAACTTTCTGATCTGCGCCAATCATTTCGTTCAGCGCGGCGGCATTGCCGCCCTGAAATATTGCCAGGAGGATGTCGCCGAGATGCGCGCGGCTTACGACAAGCGCCGCCAGGAACTGGTCGGGCGGCTGCGCGCCCTCGGTTTCGGGGTGCACTTCGAACCGCAGGGCGCCTTCTACGTGCTGGCCGATGCCCGGCATATCGATGGCGACTCGCTGCGGCTGGCGCTGGATATCCTGGAAAAGACCGGCGTCGCGGTGACGCCGGGGATCGATTTCGGCGCCGGCGCCGAAGGGTTTTTGCGCTTTTCCTACACCCGCCCCTTCAGCGAAATCGTCACCGCCCTGGAGCGGCTTGAGGGCTACCTGCGGCAGCGGGGTGTTTAGACTGCGGGCGAGACATGTCTCGCCCCTACGCTGATTGAATGACACTTGTAGGGCGCCATAAATGGCGCCCGCCGAAGGAGATAATTCTATGCTCATTGTCATGCATCACCACGCCAGCCAGGAGCAGATCGACCAGGTGATCGCCGCCGTCGAGGCGATGGGGCTGAAAGCCGAACCGATCCCCGGCAGCTTACGCACCGCCATCGGCGTGCTCGGCAATCAGGGCTATGTGGATGATTCGACCATCCGCACCCTGCCGGGGGTGCGTGAAACCATTCATGTCAGCAAGCCGTACAAAATGGTCTCGCGCGACTTTCACCCGGAATCGACGGTGGTCGACGTGGCCGGGGTGAAATTCGGCGACGGCCAGCGGCCGGTGCTGATCGCTGGACCCTGCTCAATCGAGAACGAGCAGCAGATGCTCGACGCCGCCGCACAGGTCAAGGCGGCCGGCGCGCAGATGCTGCGGGGCGGAGCTTTCAAGCCACGCACCGGGCCGCACTCCTTCCAGGGGCTGGGGATCGAGGGGCTCAAGTACCTGCAGCAGGCCGGTCAGGCCAGCGGGCTGCCGGTGGTCACCGAGGTGATGCGCATCGAACAGCTCGAGGTGATCTGCCGGCACGCCGACATGCTGCAGATCGGCGCGCGCAACATGCAGAACTTCGACCTGCTCAAGGAGGTCGGCAAGACCGGCCACCCGGTGCTCCTCAAGCGCGGCATGAGCGCGACCCTCGAAGAGTTCCTGGCCGCCGCGGAGTATATCGTCGCCGAGGGGAACGAACAGGTCGTACTCTGTGAGCGGGGCATCCGCACCTTCGAGAAGGCGACCCGCAACACCCTGGACCTGTCGGTGGTGCCGCTGATCCGCGAGCTGAGCCACCTGCCGATCATCGTCGACCCCAGCCACGCGACCGGCAAGCGCGCGTTGGTGCCGGTGATGAGCAAGGCGGCACTGGTCGCCGGGGCTCACGGGCTGATGGTCGAGGTGCACCCCGATCCGGCCAATGCTTTGTGCGACGGCGCCCAGAGCCTCTCCGGTGAGGGCTTCGCCGAATTGATGGGCGAGCTGAACGGGCTGATCGACTATCTCGGCTCTTAAAGTTCAGTCGTTTGGGATAAGACTTGCCCGGAGAACTTAGATCGGGGTATAGTTTACCAATTCTGTAACATATTCTATTTGGAGGACAGAGAAGATGGAACGCAGTGTGCAAGTTGTTGACAAGGTTCACTGGGTCGGGGTCAAGCATCCCGACCTGAAGGTGTTCGATGATCTTTTCCCGACCCGCAACGGCACCACCTATAACTCGTACCTGATCCAGGGCACGGAAAAGACCGCCCTGATCGACACTGTCAAGGCGCCGTTCGCCGACGAGTTCTTCGCTAAAGTCGGAGAGCACATCGACCCGGCCAAGGTCGACATCGTGGTGGTCAATCATACCGAGCCGGACCACTCCGGCGCGCTCATCAAGGTGATCGAGAAGAACCCCGACGTGCAGATTTACTGCAGCAAGCCCGGCGCCAACTTTCTTAATCAGCTGCTCAATCGGCCCTTCAATGCGGTGGTCGTCAGTGACGGCGACGAGATCGACCTGGGCGGCAAGACCCTGCGCTTTTTCATCACGCCGTATCTGCACTGGCCCGACACCATCTTTACCTACCTGGTCGAGGAACAGCTGCTCTTCCCCTGCGATGCCTTTGGCGCCCACTACTGCCCGGACAAGCTGTTCGATGACGAGATCAACGAATTTTACTCTGACTTCCATTTCTACTTCGATTGCATCGTCCGTCCCTTCAAGGACAAAGTACGCGACGCACTGAAGAAGCTCGAAGGCCTGCCGATCAAGATGGTCTGCCCCTCCCACGGCCCGATCCGCCGTTCATCCGGGCAGTTTGCCATCGAATCCTACGCCCGCTGGTGCGCGGCGCCCTCCAGCAGCGGTCGCCCCAAGGCGTTGCTTGCGGTGCTCTCTTCCCACGGCAACACCCGCGACATGGGCAAGGTGATCGAGACCGAGTTGTTCGCTCAGGGGCTGGATGTGAACACCTTCGGTCTGAGCGACATGCGCGATGATGATTACCGCGATGCCCTGGAGCACGCCGACGTGTTGGTGGTCGGCACGCCGACTATTCAGCGCGATGCGCCGCCGCATGTCTGGCATGCCCTGTCGCTGATCTCTTCGGTGACGCCGAAGGCCAAGCTGGGCGCGGTGTTCGGCTCCTTCGGCTGGAGCGGCGAGGCGGTCAAGATGGTCGAGCAGCGGCTGACCGGTCTTAAATACAAGCTGGTCGCCGACGGGGTTTCGTTCCGCTTCACCCCGACCGTGGAGAACATGGACAGCTGCCGCCAGTTCGCCGAGCAGATCGCTTCTGCGGTATTGACGGAAGAATAATTCCGTAACAATATCAAGCCCCCGGACACCCTGTCCGGGGGCTTTCCCAGGTTAAATTCAAGCTGCGACCGCCCGGTCGAAACTGTTGATCAATTGAAAGCCGATTCTCCATGCAGAGCGATTTTTTCAAGCGAAATCTCAAGGCCGCCGCCCTGGCCACGCTGCCGGTGCTGCTGTTCGTCATCCTTTATCACATCTTCAAACCGGAGCATGCGCCGGCCGCCTGGCGCAACGAACAGCTCGAATTCCTGTTGATTCTGCTGGTGCCGGTGGCGCTGGCGCGACAGAACTGGGACCGGACCATCCAGCCCTTTCATGACCGGCTGGTCTGGTGTTTGCTGGCGACCGGCGGGCTGACCCTGATCTGGTGGTTGACGATCTCTTTCTTGCTGGCGCTGCTGCTGTCGGTGGTGCATTAGCCCCTAATTCCCTGAGGGTGCAGCCCCGATTATCCGGCCTTCAGGGGCTGCTCTGGAAGTTCGCCGCTTCTTAACGGTGTTAATACGGCGCAGTCATCCTTTCAACTAACGCCCCTTCTCCTCCCTGGCGTCACCCCCACACTGATGCAAATACTGATACAATAACTGATGTTCAGCGACACAGGCTGGGAGCACGGTGAAAGTGATGAACGACACCCTGGTTCGAATCGACAACCTGAGTAAAAGTTTCCGCGAAGGGGATACGGAGCGGGTGATTTTCCGCGAGCTGCGGGTGATTATCCGGCAGGGAGAATTCGTCGTTTTACTTGGCCGCAGCGGCTCAGGTAAATCGACCCTGTTGAATCTGCTCAGCGGCATCGATCAGCCAACCAGCGGTGCGGTGATAATCGGCCAGCAGAATTTGACCGGCCTTTCCGAACATCAGCGCACCCTGTTTCGGCGTGAGCATATCGGCTTTATCTTTCAATTTTACAATCTGATCCCGACCCTGACGGTGATGGAAAATCTGCTGCTGCCGCTGGAACTGATCGGGACCGCGGGTGCCGAAGCGGAACGTCAGGCCCGGGATATGTTGGGCGAGGTCGAGCTTGCCGACCGCGCCGACAGCTATCCGGACCGCCTGTCCGGTGGCGAGCAGCAGCGCGTCGCGATCGCCCGGGCGCTGATTCACCGACCCCAATTATTGCTGGCGGATGAGCCGACCGGCAACCTTGATGCCGAGACCGGTCAGCAGGTCCTCGCGCTGCTCAGCCGGTTGGCGCGCGAAAATCGCATGACCACGCTGATGGTCACACACAGCCTGGACGTTGCCCGACTGGCCGACCGGATTCTAACCATTCGAGACGGACAGTTGCGGGAGGATGATGTCCCGAAGGATCGCCTATGATTCTCTGGCGGGCCGGCTTCCGCTATCTGTTGCGGCATCCGTTGCAGATCCTCTTCGCCGTGGTCGGCGTTGCCCTGGGGGTGGCCGTGGTGGTGGCGATCGACCTGGCCAACAGCAGCGCGGACCGGGCGTTTCGTCTGTCGGCGGAAGCGGTCAGCGGCCGCGCCAGTCATCAGATCATCGCCAGCTCGGCAGGCCTGCCGGAAACGGTTTATCAACAGCTCAGGTTGGCCGGAAAATGGCGCGCCAGCGCGCCGATCGTCGAAGGTTTTGCCGCCGTCCCGGGGCAGCCGGGACTGACCCTGCGCATCCTCGGCATCGATCCCTTTGCCGAAGGCCCGTTCCGCACTTATTCGCCCGGAATCGGCCGCGGCAGCGATTTCAGCCGGCTGCTCAGCGAGCCGGGAGCTGGCTTGATGACGGCCGCAACCGCCCGCAAGCTGGGGGTGAAAAACGGCGCGGAACTGCCGCTGCTGATTGCTGGTGAAGAGCGCTCAGTCACCTTTATCGGGCTGCTCGAGCCACGCGATCAGGTCGGAAGCCGCGCGCTGGAGAATCTGCTGCTGGTCGATATCGCCACCGCCCAGGAACTGTTGGGGAAACTCGGTCGCTTGTCGCGGATCGACCTGATTCTTCCCGAAGGCGATGCTGGGCGGCGAAGCCTGCAGCAACTGCAGCAATTCCTGCCGGCCGGCGCCGAAGTCATCACGGCCGATCGGCGGGGGCAGAGCATGGCCCAGATGACCCGGGCATTCCAACTGAACCTGACCGCGCTCAGTCTGTTGGCGCTGATGGTCGGGATGTTTCTGATCTATAACACCATGACCTTCTCGGTCCTGCAGCGGCGGCCATTGCTCGGCGCGCTGCGGACCCTCGGCGTTACCCGGGGGGAGATTTTCCGCCTGGTGCTGGTTGAAGCGGTGCTGATCGGCCTGCTCGGCACCCTGCTCGGCCTTATGCTCGGCATACTGCTGGCCAACGGCCTGCTGGCCCTGGTGACCCGCACCATCAACGACCTGTATTTCGTGCTCAACGTCCGCAGCCTGGCACTGACCCCCCTGTCGCTTGGCAAGGGCGTGCTGCTCGGTCTCGGCGCCACAGTGGCGGCGGCCTTTGTCCCGGCGCTGGAAGCGGCCCGCACCGCGCCGCGTTCGGTTTTATCCCGCTCCACCATCGAAGGACGGCAGCGCCGGTTGCTGCCCTGGGCGGTGGGCAGCGGCTGCGGGCTGATGCTGATCAGTTGCGCCGGACTGATGATCCCGAGTAAAAGCATCCCCGCCAGCTTTATCCTGATGTTCATGCTGATCACCGGCTACGCCCTGGTGACCCCGGGGACCGCGGTCTGGCTGCTGAGGCGCCTGCAGCCGCTGCTGAAGCGCAGTTTCGGCATGCTCGGCAAAATGGCCGCCCGCAACCTGGTCGCCGGGCTCAGTCGCACCGGGGTGGCCACGGCCGCGCTGGTGATCGCGGTGGCGGCAACCATCGGCGTCGGATTGATGATCGGCAGTTTCCGGGTCACCGTGGAGAGCTGGCTGCACAGTTATTTACAGGCGGACATCTACGTGACCACCGAAAGTGATGGCTTCGGACCCGGCCGGACGCCGTTGAAAAAGGAACTGCTGGAAAGGTTCCAGGAGATCCCCGGCATCGAGCGGATCACCCGCGCCCGTCACCTGAAGCTGGAAAGCCAGGACGGCATCAGCGAACTCTTTGTCGCCGAAATTCCGCCCGCCAGCTTTGCCGGCTACTGGTTTGCCGAAGGGGATCGGCAGCAGATCTACCAGGCGTTCAGCAGCGCTGAAGCGGTGATCGTTTCTGAACCTTACGCCTATCGGCGCAACCTGCAGCGCGGCGATCTGTTGACCCTGCGCACCGATCAGGGGGAAAAGCAATTCCGTATCGCCGGCGTATTCACCGATTACGGCTCCGACCAGGGGCGGATCACCATGCGCCGGCAACTGTATGAAAAATATTGGCAGGAGCCGCAAACCGATGCGCTGGGAATCTACCTCAGCGACTCTGCCGCCAGCGCCGATCTGGTTCAGCAGCTGAGCAGGGCGGCCGCCGACATTCAGCAGCTGGTGATTTATTCCAACCAGGATTTGCGCGAGGCATCCCTGGCGACCTTTGATCGGACCTTTGCCGTGACCTCGGTATTGCGGCTGCTGGCGGTGCTGGTGGCTTTTGTCGGGATTTTGAATGCGCTGATGGCGATGCAGATCGAGCGTTCACGGGAACTGGCTATTTTACGCGCCGGCGGGCTGACCCCGCAGCAGCTCTGGACGTTGGTCACCGGCGAAACCGGCCTGATCGGCCTGCTGGCCGGGCTGCTGGCGGTGCCGCTGGGGATCGCCCAGGCGCTGGTGCTGATTCTGGTCATCAATCGGCGCTCGTTCGGCTGGAGCATGCAGATCGCCATCGACCCGCTGATTTTGCTGCAGGCGGTGCTTCTGGCCTTCGGCGCTGCCCTGCTGGCGGGACTTTACCCGGCCTGGCGGATGGCCCGTACCCAGCCGGCTCTGGCCCTGCGGGAGGAATAGCGATGCGCCTGAGCTCTGCTCTTCAGCTTGGCCTGCTGGGGCTGCTTGTCTTGGTCAGCGGCGGGTGCGATGATCGCTCCGCCCCGACCGGCGCGGCCAATCAGCAACGGCTGACGGTCGCCGAATCCCTGGGCGGCGCTCCCGAACCCGGCTTTGCCCGGGCGACAAAGGCCCGCGAGTTCATCTTTCCTCGCGACCACGGGCCGCACCCGGAGTTTAAAACCGAATGGTGGTATTACACCGGCAACCTGCAGAATGCTGAGGGCCGGCGTTTCGGCTATCAGCTGACCTTCTTCCGCAATGCTCTGCACCCGGAAACTGTACCGCGCTCCTCGGCCTGGGCCAGCAACCAGATCTACCTCGCCCATTTCGCCTTGAGCGACCCGGCCGGCGAGAAATTTCATCATTTCGAACGCTTCAGCCGGGCCGCTCTGGGGTTGGCCGGCGCCACGGCCGCACCGTTCCGGGTCTGGCTGGAAGATTGGTCTGCGGCCGGCAGCCGGGGTGCGATCCTGCCGATGCAGCTGAACGCAGCAGCAGGCGAGGTGGCCATCGATCTGAGCCTGGAGAGCAGCAAGCCGTTTGTCCTGCAGGGTGACCAGGGGCTGAGTCAGAAGAGTCGCGAAGCGGGCAATGCCTCCTATTATTATTCGCTGACGCGGTTGCCGACGGCCGGTGAAATCAGGATTGGCGAAGCAAGCTTCCAGGTCACGGGGACCAGCTGGCTCGATCGGGAGTGGAGCACCAGCGCCCTGGGGGAAAATCAGGTCGGTTGGGACTGGTTCAGCCTGCAGCTTGATGACGGCCGGGAGCTGATGTATTACCAGCTGCGGCTGGCCGACGGCGGTCCCGATCCGCTCAGCAAGGGGGTGCTGGTGGCGGCGGACGGCGGCAGCCTCAAGTTGACGCCGGACGATATACGGATCGACATCCTTGACCATTGGAACAGCCCCCACAGTGCAGGTCGCTACCCGGCCCGCTGGCGGCTGCAGGTTCCGGATCAGCAGCTCGACCTTGAAATTGTCCCGCTGTTGGCCGATCAGGAGCTGCAGACTGCGGTGCGATATTGGGAGGGAGCGGTCGCTTTGCAGGGCGTCAGTGGCGAAAGCAAGGTGCAGGGATATGGTTATGTTGAGTTGACCGGTTATGCAAACTAATCCGCGAGCAGGGTGAAAAAACACGAGCTGAATGCCGCAGGGGGTCCGTCAGCTTGGCTTGAGGGTCAGCAGCAGGGCCCTGTGCCGCCCTCTTGCGCGTCGTGCAGTCCCGCGGCGCACCAGGCGAGGTCCTCCATTTCATAGAGGGTTGAGCTGCGCCCCCCGGTCGGGGTGAGGTAAGCGAAATGTCCGCTCTGCTCGCCATCTTCCTCGATGGCATAGCCATTGGTCTTGGCTCTTTCTATCAACTCGTCAATGGTGATTGCGGCCCATTCCCAATAGGCCAGCGTGGTGTCGTTAGCGTAGACCGCCTGGCGCCAGTCCTGACGGGACAGCAGGGGAAACTCTCCCCAATTCCCCCCACACATTTGCATCAGCGACTGAACGAATTCCTGCCATTCGGCGCTCTGGTGTTTTTCGTCCAGCGTATCCGGTT